>JAUYFW010000095.1 GCA_030690835.1 Sulfurimicrobium sp.
GCCCATCCCTGCGAACCCCAATTGTTTCGTATGGGAATTTTAGTTACGGCATAACCTGAAGGTTAGCCTTCACTGAAACTTCGTTTTGAGAAGGAGCGGCGTAGTTATTCATACGCCCGGCTGAACAAAATTTTCATACGAACCAGAAGTAAGCGCCTCTAGGCGACAAAAGACAAGCGAGGGCTTGGTGAATTCATGCAATATCCGGGTTAGGCTCGCTTCGCGAGTTTCACGTTAACGTGCTCGCCGTTTCAGGTTGTAATCATCAGGACGTTCTTTGGCAAGCTCCTGCCACACGCCACG
The DNA here is from genome assembly GCA_030690835.1 of Sulfurimicrobium sp. Classification (GTDB taxonomy): domain Bacteria; phylum Pseudomonadota; class Gammaproteobacteria; order Burkholderiales; family Sulfuricellaceae; genus Sulfurimicrobium. The sequence goes on from JAUYFW010000095.1 coordinate 304, forward strand.
GGCGGCTTCACGGAAACCCTCGTTTTCAAGAAATACGGCATACAGCACCCGGTCTGAGAAAACGTCATTACCTGCCGGACGTTTGGCTTCGATGCGCTTGATCGTCTCCATGTCCGCCACCGTAAAATTGCTCTCTGCCGCATCACTCTCGCCAGATTTCATCACTGCGGCGACCTTCCACTTGTAAGTTATGCCATGCACGAGCGTGCCGCCCTGTGGAAGTTGCCAACTGTTTGTTTCGACAAGAACATCGTGGAGAATCTGGCCGCGTTCGTCGCTCAGTAATAGATGATATTTGGTGACATCGTCGAGCGCTTTCCAGCTAAAAGTCGGTCTTGCATCGGCAATCTTGCTATTAACCGGGGACTGGAGCCGGGGTTTGACGGTAGGCAGGCTGCGCATTTCCACCGTTGCCAAGGTCAGCCTGCCACTCTGAACGAATTTTTTTACAGCACCGGATTTTTCATTATCCAGCCTGCGGGTTTCTACTGTCCCTTTTAGGGCCTTGGCATTCTCCGCCTGTATGGCGATTCGTGCGGGTCCTTTGAAGCTAAACTCGGTAGACTGCGCAAAATAGGCCACTACTACTTGCGCCCCTGCATCCAGCTCGATTTCCATGCCGGGAGCCAGATAAGAGAGCACGGAAAGAGTGGCGCTCCTGTCCTTCTCCAGCAGCCTTGCGCCGCCCTTGACATCGGTGACCATGGCCACCGGTTCGGCTGCAATAGAGAGCAAGGGCAGCAACAACAAGGCTCCCAACAAAACTTTCCAGGCTGAAACCGAGTATTTCATGATGCGACTCCTTTCTTGATTAATCCTAGAAACGGCGGGTTCCAGCCATACACGTGGACAGCTGAATGGCCCTTCACGGCATGGTCCCCAAGGTCAGTCAATCCATCAGCATAGTGTACCGCCTCGGCTACGCTGGCGGAACAGACAACCGGGTATTTCAGGTCTTTGGTCAGTCCTTCCAGGCGTGATGCGGTATTGACGACATCTCCGATCGCCGTATATTCATGGCGCGTGGCCGAACCTACATGGCCGATGACAACCTCGCCGGCGTTTAGCCCGATACCGATCTGGATAGGTTCGATTCCACGAACCTGCAATTTCTCGTTTAGGTGCTGGAGACGCGTCAGCATTTCCCGGGCGGCGTTCATGGCATTCCGTTCGGGACAATCCAGGGATAACGGAGCACCGAAAAATGCCATCATGCCATCACCGATAAATTTATCGACTGTACCGTCATGATTGTGTATTGCCTGGGTCATTTCGGAGAAATATTCATTGAGCAGGGAAATGACTGCTTCTGGTGACTGGCCCTCGCTGCGCGAGGTGAAATTGCGAATGTCGGAAAATAACACACATACTTTCTTGCGCGTTCCTCCCAGGTCTTGGGACAAGCGACCATCCACGATTTCCTTCAGTATCTGTGGGCTCACATAGCTGGAGAAGGCATCGCGTATGAAACGTTTTTCACGGATTTGCAGAAAAGTATCCAGGCCAAGCCGGCTGGCAAAGGCCAGCAAGCCACTCCCAAGAATGCCGGCAACCGGAAAATGTACGCCTTTGCCGAGCAGCCACAGGGAAAGGCCGCCCAGCGCAACAGGGAACAGGGTGAACAATGTTCCTTTGACCCAGCCATTGCGGCCAAACCAGAACAAGGCGACGCAACCGGCCAGGATGACCAGGTAAGGTTGTGGCAAGGGGCGAACCATGCCATGGGAAACCAGTGAGCGAAACGCCTGGGCATGCAGCAACACGCCAGGGACACGCGGATTCATGGGTTCTTCCCGCAGGAGTGGGACAGGTATGGTCAAACGATCGATAAAAGGCAGGGTTACGCCCAGCAGTACCGGCTTATTGCGAAAGGTGGATGCGAGTTGCTGCTCATCCTGGCGATCGAACCATTCCAGCACATCAAGGAAAGAAATATAAGTGATGGAAGCGCCCAGGGAGAAATCCACCAGCCCCTGGTTATCTCCCTGCCCTCCCAGATGCTGCGCCATTTTATCGGCCAGAGAGGGGCGTTGTGCCAATGGCGGGCAAGTGGCTGGGTCAAAGCGACGGGCAATGCCGTCATCGTCCAGACACACCATCGCCGAAGCAACGTTATCCTTTCCGGCCACCGAAATGTAGGGCGGGAAAATGCGCCGCAATTGTCCGTTCTCATCCGTGGTTTGAGCCAGGAACACCGGCGCCACGGGCTTCATGGCCATCAACCCCTGCAATAAAGTCTGATCATACTGGGGAAGCAAAAAATGATAGGAATGCTCCGGCAGCACAATATCCATGCCCAGCACGGACGGTTTGGCCAAGGCCATGGCGCGCAGAAATTTGCCTAGGTGAGGATGCCACAGGGCAAAGGGCTCCCGCAATGCCTTGAATGTCTTTTCGTCGATGCCGACGACCACCACGTCATTGCTTATGGGTTGGGGGCGGAATTCTCGAAGCAACTGGAATTGTCGATCGAGTATCTTACTGTCAACCCATTCGGCATATCCGAGATATTGGGAGACCAACCCCACAAAGAGGAGAATCAGGAACAGAAGTCCGCTATTTTTACGCGACAAGGCCATGGTTTGGTTAGAGAGGAAATATTTCGAGCCGGTTACTGCGCAGGCATTTCAAACAAATACTCTCCGCCTTCCATATGGCCCGCCGACAAAACGGCGCCATATTGGGGTTCCTGCGGATAATCCTTGACGACATCATTCTTTACCCCCTGAAATATCTGCACACCGGGAGTCAATAACCCTGTTGATTTGAGTGCGCTGATCAGGGCCCAGGCAAATATCGAATGCCCTTCCTTACCCTCATCCGATACCGGTTCCTCACCACCGGAAGACATCGCCAGCACGGAACGCTTGTTCAAAATCCAATCACGGTCAACACTCTTTGATGAAACAGACACCTTCTCTTCACGCGTCAGCGATCCCGAAAAACAGCTATCCGAAATCAGGATGACCTGTTTGGCCTGAATATTTTTCATGAATTTCGAGATATCCGAATTGGAAACCCAGTTTGCGGGGCTTTTTACAGAACCATCGACAGGAATCCAGTACCCCATCTTGGTGTCATCCATCAGATAGCCGTGACCCGCGTAAAACACCAGCACGCTGTCACCGGGCCTTGTTTCCGATCCTATCTGGTTCAAGGCACTGACTAAATCCGCTTTTTTGGCATCCCTCACAATCCGTACTTCATAGCCAAAGCGTTCCTGGAGAATACGCCCAATATCTTGCACGTCGAAAATAGGGGTTTCCAGGGGAGGGATCGGATTGGGGTAAGCGTTGTTGCCAAACAGCACGGCAAGCTTGCGTGTCACAACTGGAGGCGGGAGAATTTTCTCGCCCCCAGGCACAGGCACACTGGCAGCAGGAATTTTTTCAGCAGCGGGCAGGGCCGCTGATTTCTGTTTTGAAACCGCTACAGGCTGTGTGGATGGCGTTGGGTCAGCTTTTTTAAGGACACGAATACACACCTCCTCCGGCGTTGGGTCGCCCGCCGGACATTCCTTGACGTCCGCCGCTGCCGGATTTTTCTTGAGTTCTTCCAGCGCTTCGCGGTAAAGCAGGGTGCGCGCCTGGTGGCGCTGCATGACGATGGACTGCATCTGGGCCATGCCTGGCACACCACCCATGAAGGGTGGCGGGCGCATCGGCATCTGCGCCATGGCTGGGCTGGCCAGCAGGCCGAAAACAAGGGCAGCGATGTGCAATGTTAATTTCATTCCATGCTCTCCTTGGTAATCAGGCTCGCCCAGTCGCGAGCCCAACAACATTCGTGATCATAACCAGGCATTATAAATATTCGCCCGCCCTTTTTCCGGACGAAATTTTCGATAATGTCCGGCGGTACGATCTTGTCCTTCCCCCCCACCCAATGAACGCCCGACGGCAAGCTGCCCGGCTCCAGGTAAGGGTCGCTGGAACCAGCGAACGGCGTAAGATCGTGCCAAGCCACCCATTCGTTTAACGCCAGAGGGGCTGCCACGGTAACAAGACGCTCGACATCTGATCGTCGCGCCGCCAGCAGCGCCGCGATCACCCCGCCACCTGAATATCCGACCAGACGGAGCCGCTGCGCACCGAATGTAGCCTTCAGTTGCGTAAGCGCTTCATCGTAGGCCATCAGCACCTCGGGTGCAAAGCGGCGCTCCATCCACCAGGAGGGACCGCAGCTCGCCAGCTCCCCCGCCGCCAGATATTGGCATGGACGCCCCAGATAAACCACAGATTCAGCCATGTCTGCGGCAGCCATCGCCAGGGCGATGGGTTTCAACGGTGTCGGGTCACGCGGCGGATGCCAAGCCGTCATCCAGGGCGCGCCATCACCTTCAATATAGACACTCAAGGTCCCACCACCGTGGGCCGAGCGGCGCATCAGCGCCAACAGATGGAACGGTCCTGCGGCCAGTTCTCCGGCCTCGAATCCTCGTGCCGAGGCCCAGTCGACAGTGCTCGCACGCGAACCGCCAAATGATTCAGGGGTCGCGCAACCGGTCGCGACAAATAAAAAGGCCGCGCTGAGCAGCGCGGCCTTGATCAGGG
>JAUYFW010000099.1 GCA_030690835.1 Sulfurimicrobium sp.
GCTAGGAGGCATTGAATGCTCATCGAAGAATTGACGCTAGAAAATATTCGGTGTTTTGAAAAAGTGACACTGAAATTCAAGAACAGAAAATGGGTCACCCTGCTCAGCCAGAACGGCTGTGGAAAAAGTACGGTGCTGCAATCTCTCGGGCTGCTTCTGGCAGGCCCAGAGGGAGCACAGAAGCTGGCTCCGCGTCCCGTTAGCTGGCTGCGAGATGAAGATCAACGTGGCAAGTTATCGATCAAAATTCATCAGTCTGATAACGATCCCGGCCAGTTTGGCTCCGAGAAAGTAACCCGGTCTTTCGGATATACTTTTTTCCTGACAGGAAGCAAGCCGCTAACTGTTGGGAACAGGGTGTTCACCGAACCGGGTGTTCATGAAAGTCCGGAAAAAAGGCTGACATGGCTTCGTCAAAATGCTTTCACGTCCAAGGGGAAAGGATGGTTTGCCGTCGGGTATGGGGCTTTCCGTCGCCTCACCCGCAAGAGCGAAATCATCGTTCCATCCTTGGAGCCACAAGCACGTTACACGAACTTCTTTACCCAGTTTGATGAAGATCAGCCTCTGTCGTCGTTCGAACAATGGATGGTCTATTTGGATTATCGAATCGCTAAAAATAATGACGATGCCGAAGCGAAGCGCTTGAAGGAACTCGGAATTGCCGCTATCAATTCGTTATTGCCTGAAGGTGTGTGCTTCGATGGCGTGAATGCCGAAGGCCGTATTTTTTTCAATGTAGGCGGCAGCAAAGTTCCGACTCTCGCATTGAGTGATGGTTACAGGAGCGTTCTCGCGCTCTCCGGTGATCTGGTGTGGAGGCTGATCCAGGCTTTCCCCGATAGTAGCAATCCTTTGAAGGAAGAAGGAGTTGTGCTTATCGATGAGTTGGATATTCACCTTCATCCAATCTGGCAGCGAGATATTGCCCACTGGTTAAGGCGGCAGTTTCCAAATCTACAATTCATTGTCGCAACTCACAGTCCGCTCATCGCAGCCGGTGCGGGTCCAGAAGCGCTGACGCTCAAACTCTCACTGTCAAACGGCAAGGCCTTGGTTGAAGAGGTGCCAGACATCTCCGCCATGAATGTTGACCGCTTGCTGCAACACCCTGCTTTTGGCCTCATTTCTTCCTACTCACCACAAACTCAAGAGAAAATAGACCGTTACGACGCCCTGCTTACAAGACGTAACGAACTGACCGGGACAGAACAGAACGAGTTCAAGCAGCTTTCCCTTTTCATGGAAGACGCCCGCCCGATTGGCGGCCCACCCGAACCCGACTCACTCCAGTCCAGAATCGAGGCGTTCCTGGAGAAAAAATTGCCATGATCCGGGTTGCACGGACGGGAAAACCCATTGTCATCGAAAAGAAGCAGGCAGCGTGGACCCAGGCACTTCTCGGTGCGACCACCCATAAAGAAAAGCAACGCGCCGAGGGGAAGTACCGTCACCGGGCCATCAAAGATGCCCTGGTGTCCATGTTTCATGGTAAATGTGCCTATTGCGAAAGCAAAATTTCTCATATCGATTATGGGCATATTGAACACTTCCGCCCAAAATCGAAGCCGGAATTCCGGCACCTCACCTTCGAATGGAACAATCTGTTGTTATCATGCCCGGTCTGTAACGATGCCGGTCATAAGGGAGACCATTTCCCCGAGGCTGTTGATGGCGGGCCATTGGTAAACCCATGCGATGACTTACCCGATGATCATTTTGAATTTGTCGTTGACCAAACAGCCTGGCTTGCCACCGTTGTTGGAAAAACATCAAGGGGGGAAATGACCGAGAAGCTTCTCGGTTTAAATCGCCCTGAATTACGGGCATACCGATCCAAGTTGGTGATGAAATTGTGTGTTTTGTCCCGCTATGTGGAGACCGATGCAGACGCCAAAATGCTCTTTGAAGAAGCCTGTCGAGATGACGCGGAATACGCTGCGTTTGCGAGAAAACTTGCTTCCAATATGCCCGCATAAACCAAATCAGGAAGTTGGCAATGCGTTCCGGGCCAAAAAGCTGAGCATGGGACATACCCCTAGAAAGCAGAAGGGCCTCCGGGTAGTCCCAGAAGCCCAACGCCGATCGGGTAGTCCCAATCCATTTGTAACCGAGTTTAAACGAAACGATTTTCTGATGCAAGACTGACCGGTTGAGGGAAAGCCATGAGTATAGGAACCCCGAAGGTTCACACGGCACGGGGCCGAATTTTGCTCACAACTTCCGCCGGATGCTACCAATTTTTTCGATATGTGTAAAACACCCTTATAATTCACGGTTTGCAAGTTCGAGTAAAACATGGCTGATTACAAAGACACCCTCAACCTTCCCGACACCCCTTTTCCCATGCGCGGCGACCTCGCCAAGCGCGAGCCGGCCTGGGTCAAGCAGTGGCAGGAAAAGAAGCTCTACCAGCGCATCCGCGCAGCCAGCGCGGGCCGCCCCAAGTTCATCCTGCACGACGGCCCGCCCTATGCCAACGGCGACATCCACATCGGCCATGCGGTCAACAAGATCCTCAAGGACATCATCGTTAGAGCCAAGACCCTGGCCGGTTTCGACGCACCCTACGTGCCGGGCTGGGACTGCCACGGCCTGCCGATCGAATTGCAGGTGGAGAAGCAGCACGGCAAGGCCATTCCGGCGGCCAAATTCCGCGAACTGTGCCGCGATTATGCCCAGTCGCAGATCGAGCGCCAGAAGGCCGATTTCATCCGCCTCGGCGTGCTGGGCGAGTGGGACAATCCCTACCGCACCATGGACTTCAAGTTCGAGGCCGACATCATGCGCACCCTCGGGCGCATCCACGCCAACGGCTACCTCTACCAGGGGCAGAAGCCGGTGCACTGGTGCGTCGATTGCGGTTCAGCGCTGGCGGAAGCCGAGGTGGAGTACGAGGACAAGACCTCGCCCGCTATCGACGTGGCCTTTGCGGTCAAGGATGTCGCCGCCCTGGCCAGTGCGCTGGGTGCGAGCCACCCTCATCCCAACCTTCTCCCAGAGGGAGAAGGAGCAATGGTGAAAGGCGCTTGTTTTGATTTGCCGGTTTACGCGGTGATCTGGACCACCACGCCGTGGACCCTGCCCGCCAACCAGGCCGTTTCCGTCCACCCCGAATTCGACTACGACCTGGTCCAGACGCCGAAAGGCATCCTGATTTTGGCGCACGACCTGGCCGAGAGCTGCATCCAGCGCTACGGTTTCGAGGCGGTGGAAGTGGTGGCGAGGGTCAAGGGTGCGGCGCTGGAACATGTGCAATTGCAGCACCCGTTCTACGAGCGCATCGTGCCCATCATCTGCGGCGAGCATGTCACGCTCGACGCCGGCACCGGGCTGGTGCATACCGCGCCGGCGCACGGTCAGGACGATTATGTCGTCGGCGCCAAGTACGAGCTGGCGGTGGATTGCCCGGTGGGCGACGACGGCAGGTTTTTCGAGCGCACCCCGCTGGTGGGCGGCCAGTCCATCTGGGCGGCCAACAAGACCGTGCTGGAAATCCTCAACACCAACGGCATGCTGCTCAAGGACGAGAAGCTGCTGCACAGC
>JAUYFW010000115.1 GCA_030690835.1 Sulfurimicrobium sp.
AAGTGAAATGTGAAACCGCTTGGGCTACGCCCTTGCTGTGAAGCGTGAAATGCAAGAGCAGACATCAGTGGTTGTTTTTACATTTCACGCTTCACAAACAAAGCGTAGCGAGTGACTTCACGCTTCACAAAACTGTTTCACGTTAAAACATGGTTCCCATCTGGAACTGGAATGACTCGGTGCGATCCCCTTCCTTCTGGTTGAGGGGTTTGGCCAGGCTGAATTTCAACGGCCCGATGGGGGAGAACCAACTCAGCGACACTCCGCTGGAAAACCTCATGTCCGTGAAACTCACCTTCGAATACCGGCCATAAATATCATCCGGACCGAATGCCGAACCACCGTCGACAAAGACCCCCAGGCGAACCGATTTGTCGGTCGTCAAACCGGGGAAAGGGAACATCAATTCCGCCGAACCCACAAGGCGCTTCGTACCACCGAGGGAGTTGCCGTTCACATCCTGCGGGCCGAGAGAACTGGTGCGATAGCCGCGCACCGAGGAAATGCCGCCGGCGTAGAAATTCTTGAAGAAAGGCAAAGGCTTGCCGCTCAGGCCACCGGCCATGCCCGCCTCGCCGTTGAGCAGGAGAGTATAGTTTTTGGCGAAGGTTTGCAGGTATTGATGCTGGTAGGAAAGCTTGTAATACTCGATATCCAGACCGGGCACACCGACTTCGCCGTAAACCCGCTGCAAGCTGCCGGCGGTGGGGTAAGTCAGGCTGTCGCGCGTATCCCGCGCCCAGCCCATATCAGCGCGGGCGGTATAGGCCGTGTTGCCGAACTGGTTGACATAATCCTTGTAACGCTGCGAAGCGTCCTCGGTCAATGAAATATCGATTTTTTCCAGCGCGAGTCCCAGACTGACGCTGTCCTTCTCGTTCAACGGGATACCGAAGCGGATGCCGCCACCGAGAGTCGAGGTCGAATAGCTCGAAACAGTATTCAGACTCGTCGTGTTCACTTTGCGCTGGTAAACGTCGAAACCCCGGCTCACCCCGTCGTCGGTGAAATAGGGATCGGTGAATGACAGGGAATAAACCTTGTTGATACTGCCGCTGTTAACCTGCAGCGCAAGGTGGTTGCCGCTGCCGAACACGTTCTGCTGCGATATGGAACCACTCAGCACCAAGCCTTGGGAACTGGAAAAACCGGCGCCGGCCATGATGCTGCCAGTGGGTTTCTCGGTCACGGAGTAATTCAGATCAACCTGATCGGTGGTGCCCGCTACCGCCGGAGTCTCCACGTTAACGTCGCTGAAGTATCCCAGTCGCTGCAGGCGCTCGCGCGAACGATTGATCTTGTCCGCGGCGTACCAGCCGCCCTCTGCCTGGCGCATTTCCCGGCGCACCACTTCGTCGCGCGTCTTGGTGTTGCCGGCCACGTTGATGCGGCGTACGTAGATGCGGCGCCCCGGGTCGACGAAAAAGGTAAAGGCGACAGTGCCCTTTTGCTTGTCGACTTCCGGCACCGCGTTAATGTTGGCAAAAGCATAACCGTCGTTGCCCAGGCGGTCACTGATGGCCTTGCTCGACTCGGTTAACCTTTCGCGCGAGAAAGTATCGCCCGGCTTGACCATGATCAGCTTGCGCAATTCATCTTCCGGCAGCAGCATCTCGCCCGCCAGCTTGACGTCCGAAATGGTGTATTTGGTGCCCTCATGGAGGTTAATGGTGATGTAGATGCCCTGCTTGTCAGGAGAAATCGAAACCTGGGTGGATTCGATGTTGAACTCGAGATAACCGCGGTTGAGGTAGTAAGAGCGCAACGATTCCAGGTCGGCGGCCAGCTTCTGCTTCGAATACTGGTCGTTCTTGCTGTACCAGGACATCCAGCCCGAGGTGGAAAGCACGAACTGGCCGAGCAGTTCCTTTTCGGGAACCACTTCGTTGCCAACGATATTGATTTGCTTGATCTTGGCGATCTCACCCTCGGAAATGTCAAAGCCGATGGCCACGCGGTTGCGTTCCAGCGGCGTCACGGTAGTGGTGATGGTGACGGCATATTTGCCGCGACTGAGATATTGCCGCTTCAGTTCCTGTTCGGCACGCTCCAGCAGCGCTTTGTCGAAAATCTTGGATTCCGCCAGACCCGCCGCTTTCAGGCCATCCTTGAGCTGTTCCTTGGTGAATTCCTTGGCGCCGCTAATATCCACCTGCGCAATCGCCGGCCGCTCCTGCAGCGTCACCACCAGCACGCCGTTTTCCGTTTCCAGGCGCACGTCCTTGAAAAAACCGGTGGCATAAAGCGCCTTGACCGCGGCGGCCACTTTTTCGTCATCCAGGGTTTCGCCCACTTTCACCGGCAGGTAACTGAACACGGTTCCGGCTTCGGTGCGCTGAATGCCCTCGACGCGAATGTCCTTGACGACAAAGGGATCAAGCGCCAGGGCAGATGTCGCATAGAGGGTGGAAATCAGCAACGGGATGATTTTTTTCATTATTGGCCGGTCAGCAAGCGGTTAATGTCGTTGTAAAAAGCGAAAGCCATCAGCACCATGAGAAGCGCCATGCCGATCTGCTGGCCGATTTCCATGGCGCGTTCCGAAACCGGGCTTCCCTTCACGATTTCGGCCATATAATACATCAAATGGCCCCCATCCAATAATGGCACCGGCAACAAATTGAGCACGCCCAGGCTAATGCTGATCAGGGCCAGAAAGCTGAGGTAAGGCAGCCATCCCATGTGCGCCGACTGACCGGCATAATCGGCGATGGTAATCGGGCCGCTGATGTTTTTCAGCGACACCTCGCCAACCACCATTTTTCCCAGCATCTGCAGACTGAACAGCGAAGTATCCCAGGTTTTATGTAACGCCTCGCCCAGCGCGCGCACGGGTGGATAACGCACTTCGGTAGTGAGTTTGTCAAACAAGGCTTCATCCACCCATGGCCCAGCGCCGATTTTGCCGACCGCCCTGCCCTGCTCCGTCCCGGATGCCGGTGTCAACACCACGACTCGCGAGCCGCTACCGCGCTTGACATCAAAGCGCAGCACCCGCCCCGGATTATCACGCACCCGCTGCACCAGATCGCCCCACAGCGCCACCGGCTTGCCGTTGACGCTGATGATCTCGTCGCCCGGCAGCAGTCCCGCCTGCTCGCCAACCCCGCCCGGAAGCAGTTTGCCAATCACCGGTCGCACCTGGGGGCGGAAATGGGTCAATCCCAGTTTCTCAAGGAAATCACTTTCCAGGTCATCGGCGCCAAGGCTGCTGGTTTCCAGCGCATGGAACTGAATGTCGCCACCGGCCCCACGGCTTTCGATTTTCACCACCTGTTTTTCCATGGCTTTTTTCAGCAGCAGCCAGCGCACGTCCTGCCAGGTGGCCACGGTCTCGCCATCTATCCTGGTCATGATCTCTCCCGCCTTGAACCCCGCCGCAGCGGCGGGACTGGCGGGCGGCACGTCGCCCAGCATGGGCCTCACGCCCGGCACACCAACCATGAAGAGCAGCCAGTACAAGGCGATGGCGAGGAGAAAATTGGCCAGCGGACCGGCGGCGACGATGAGGATGCGCCGCCACACCGTTTGCCGGTTGAAGGCGCGCGGCAACTCGTGCGGAGCGACTTCGCCCTCGCGTTCGTCGAGCATTTTCACGTAGCCGCCCAGCGGGAAAGCCGCCAGTGCCCATTCCGTTCCGTCCGGCCCGGATTTCCAGCTCACCAGGGGCTTGCCGAAACCGATGGAAAAACGCAACACCTTGACGCCGCACCAGCGCGCAACCCAGAAGTGTCCCAGTTCGTGCACCACGATCAGGACGCCCAGGGCCAGGGCGAAGGCGGCAAGGGTAAAGAGCAGGTTCATGTGTTGGGTGAAACGTGAAGTGTGAAGTGTGAAGTGGAAGCCCTAGGCAGTCTCCGGATGCGTTCAGTGGCAACTTCTCGCGCCAGGCGGTCGGCTTTCTGCACATCTTCCAGGCGATTCACCGGCACCACGCTGATCTGCTCAAGTGCATGCTCGATCACGGACGATATCCCGAGGAAAGGTAATTTTTCATCCAGGAAGGCCGCCACCGCCACTTCGTTGGCTGCATTGAGTATCGCTGGCGCGGTACCGCCTTTGCGCAGCGCCTGATAGGCCAGGTCAAGGCAGCGAAAGCGCTGCATGTCGGGTTCTTCAAAATCCAGACGGGCGATCTTGAACAGATCGAGCGGCGACACGCCCGCTGCAATCCGCTCCGGAAAGCCCAGCGCGAAGGCAATCGGGGTACGCATGTCGGGGTTGCCGAGCTGCGCCAGTACCGAACCATCGGCATACTCCACCATGGAATGGATGACGCTCTGCGGATGCACCACCACCTGGATCTGGTCGGCGGAGGCCGCGAATAGCCAATGCGCCTCGATAACTTCCAGACCCTTGTTCATCATGGAGGCCGAATCCACCGAAATCTTGCGCCCCATGGACCAGTTCGGGTGAGCGCAGGCCTGCTCGGGCGTGACACCCTCCAACGCGGAAAGAGGCTTGGTACGAAACGGCCCGCCGGAAGCCGTGAGCAAAATGCGCGTCACGCCGACCTGGCCCAAACCGCGCCCGAAATCACGCGGCAAGGACTGGAAAATGGCGTTGTGCTCGCTATCGATGGGCAGCAACTCTGAACCGCTATCCCGCACCGCGTCCATGAATATGCTGCCGGACATCACCAGCGTCTCCTTGTTGGCGAGCAGGATGCGCTTGCCGGCCCGGGCCGCGGCCATTGATGGGCGCAAGCCGGCAGCCCCGACAATGGCAGCCATCACGCTGTCCACCTGGGGCAGGGACGAGACCTGCTCCAGCGCCTCAACCCCATGCAAGACCCGCGTCGCCAAACCGCTGGCAAGTATTTTTTGCTGCAATATTTCCGCCGCGTCCGCATCCAGCAACACCGCAAATTCCGGCTCGAATTGCTGGCATTGCTGGAACAGCTTGTCCACCTGCGAGTTTGCCGTCAGCGCCACCACCCGGAAACATCCCGGGTGGCGCGCGATGACGTCCAGCGTACTGACGCCAATGGAACCCGTGGAACCCAAAACGGTAATATTTTGTTTATTTGGCATGGCTCTAACTTTCATGACAACAGATGCCGCCCCGGATAATGAACCAAAAGTAGGCGCCTCTAGGCGACAAGTGAAAAGTGAAGCCGTTCGGGCTACGCTATTACTGTAAAGCGTGAAAGGTAAGCGCGATTACAGTGGATGCCTTTCACATTTCACAACGAAGCGTAGCGAGTGGTTTCACATTTCACAAAATTGTTTCACGTTAAAGACCCGGGAAACCGTAAATATAATAGGCCGCCGCCAGTGGTAGCGCCGGTGTCATACCGTCCATGCGGTCCAGCACGCCGCCATGGCCGGGCAGGAAGCTGCCGCTATCCTTCAAACCGGCCTGACGCTTGAGCCAGGACTCGAACAAATCACCCCCCACGCTCAACGCCGCCATGGCCAGCAGCAAGGAAAAGCCGGGGAAAGGCACGCCCACCGTCCCGACGAATATTTTCCACATGGCGCCATAACAGGCTACAGCCAGCAAGCCGCCGGCCACGCCCTCCCAGGTTTTGCCCGGACTGACGGAAGGCGCCAGTTTATGTCTGCCGAAAGCCCGCCCGGCGAAATAAGCGCCGATATCCGCCACCGACACCACGGCGATCAAACCGAGCAACAAGGCGGGGCGCATGGCATGCAAATCCATCAGGGCGAACCAGGTGGGGAACAGCACGAGCCAGCCCGTAGCCGCCAGCAGAGCCGGGTTGCGCACCTTCCAGCCCCAGGCAAACCAGGGTATCGCCACCAGCAGCCAGAATACCAGCGCGACCAGATAAATCTGCTCCACCCTGATTTTGAGCACAAAAAACACTGCGCCACATATCAGGGTCAGCGCCAGATACGCCCAGCGGCCGGACTTTGGAAAACAGGCCAAGGCACCCCACTCCCAGGCCCCAATCGCAATCACGCCCAGAGTCAGCCAGCCCCAAAACAGGCTGGGCAAATAGAACAATCCGCCCAGCAGCATGAACAGCAAGGCAAAAGCGGTCATGACACGGGTTCTAAGCATCAGGGCTTTTTCAACTGCTCGCTGGTACGGCCGAAACGGCGCTCGCGCTGCCGGTAGGAAAGGAAAGCCTGGTCCAGTTCGGCGGCGTTGAAATCCGGCCACAGCACGTCGGTGAAATAAAATTCGCTGTAAGCTAGTTGCCACAGCAGAAAATTACTGATGCGCTCCTCGCCGCCGGTACGGATAAACAGATCGGGCTCGGGCGCGTAGGGCATGGAAAGGTAAGGCTGCAAATCGGCCTCGTCAAAACCGGCAGCCAGTTCCGGGCGGGCTTTCAGCATGGCCTGCACGCCCTGCATGACGTCCCAGCGGCCACCGTAGTTGGCCGCGATGGTCAGCGTCAGCTTGGAATTGTTCGCGGTAAGCGTTTCGGAATTTCGCACCAGTTCGACCAGGCGCGGCTCGAAGCGGGACAGGTCGCCGATGACTTTAAGACGCACACCGTTCTGGTGCAGCCTGCCAACTTCCTTTTCCAGCGCCAAAACGAACAGTTGCATGAGGAAGGAGACCTCCTCCTCCGGTCGACGCCAGTTTTCACTGCTGAAGGCAAACAGGGTGAGAAATTCGACGCCGCGCTCGATACAAGCCTTGACCATCTCGCGCACTGTTTCCAGACCGCGCTTGTGGCCCATGACACGGGGAAAATGACGTTTTTTCGCCCACCGGCCGTTGCCATCCATGATGATGGCAATGTGCCGCGGGATATGCGATACCGCGGGAATTTCGCGTGTCGAACTTTTTGACAGGGACACTAGATCTGGCTCAAATGGCCATCAGTTCGGTTTCTTTGACCTGCAACATCTTGTCCACATCCGCCACGTAACGGTCAGTGATTTTCTGAATATCTTCCTGGGCACGGCGATCGTCATCCTCGCTGATCGCCTTGTCCTTGAGCAAATCATTCAAGTGGGCGTTGGCGTCACGACGAATATTGCGGATCGCCACTTTGGCACCCTCGCCTTCGTGCTTGACCACCTTGATCAGTTCCTTGCGCCGTTCTTCCGTGAGTGCCGGCATCGGCACACGGATCAGCTCGCCCTGGGAAGAGGGGTTGAGTCCCAGGTCGGAATCGCGGATGGCTCTTTCCACCGCGCCCACCATTTTCTTTTCCCACGGCGCCACGCCGATGGTGCGCGAGTCGACCAACGTAATGTTGGCGATCTGGTTGATAGCCGTCGGACTACCGTAATAGTCGACCATGACGTGATCCAGAATGCCGGTATGGGCTCGCCCGGTGCGCACCTTGGCCAGATCGGTCTTGAGCGACTCCAGGGACTTCTGCATCTTCTGTTCGGCGGATTTTTTAAGGTCTGCAATCATTTTCTGGCTTCCTAATTAACCCCAACCCCTCCCAACCTTCCCTTCAGGAGGTGAGCAGGTTAGAACGTAGGTCGGGTTTCAACCCGACAAATCGGGCTAAAGCCCGACCTACATCCCACAAATTCAAGCTGACTGTCTGTTGTTAGCAATATACCTTGGTGCCTTCATCCTCGCCCATCACCACGCGTTTGAGCGCGCCCGGCTTGAAAATGCTGAACACGACGAGCGGCATTTTCTGGTCGCGGCACAGGGCCAGTGCGGTAGCATCCATCACTTTCAGATTGCGCATGATGGCTTCATCGAAGCTGAGCTGCTGATAACGCATGGCGTCTGGATTGGTCTTCGGGTCGTCGGTGTATACGCCATCGACCTTGGTCGCCTTGAGCACGATCTCGGCGCCCACTTCCATGCCGCGCAGAGCTGCAGCAGTATCGGTGGTAAAGAACGGATTGCCGGTGCCGGCACCGAAAATCACCACTTTGCCTTCTTCGAGGTAACGGATCGCCTTGCCCCGGATGTAGGGCTCGGCCACGGCTTCAATCGCCAGCGCGGTTTGCACCCGGCTTTGCAGGCCGATACAGCGCATGGCATCCTGCAATGCCAGGGCATTCATCACCGTCGCCAGCATGCCCATGTAATCCGCAGTAGCGCGGTCCATGCCGGCAGCGCCGGGGGCCACGCCACGAAAAATATTACCACCGCCAATCACCACCCCCACCTGCACACCCATGCGCACCACTTCCGCCACTTCCGCGACGATGCGCTCGATGGTGGCACGGTTGATACCGTAACTGTCGTCGCCCATCAGGGCTTCGCCAGAGAGCTTGAGCATAATGCGTTTATAGGCGGGGGCGGTCATGGCTTATACCTTTCCTGCGGCAGCGACTTCAGCGGCGTAATCCACCACTTTCTTCTCGATGCCCTCGCCCACCACGTACATGGTGAAGGCGCTGACGCTGGCCTTTTTGGAAGCCAGCAGCTTTTCCACGGTCTGGTCCGGGTCCTTCACGAAAGGCTGGCCCATCAGGGTGACTTCCGCCAGGTATTTGGCGATACGGCCTTCCACCATCTTCGCAATGATGTCGACCGGCTTGCCGCTTTCTGCCGCCTGGGCGGAGAAAATCTTGCGCTCGTTTTCCAGCAGATCGGCCGGCACTTGATCCCTGGACACGCACACCGGCTTGCTGGCGGCGATATGCATGGCGATATCCTTGCCCAGTTGCTCGTCGCCACCCGTGCTGTCGACCATCACGCCGATGCGTGTGCCGTGCAGATAGGTGGTCAGCTTGCCGGAGGTCTCGGCGCGGACCAGGCGGCGCAAGGAGATGTTTTCGCCCAGTTTCATGATCAGGGCCTGGCGTACTTCCTCCACGCTCTGGCCGGAAGGCAGCTTGGCAGCGGACAGCGCATCGATGTCCTGAATGTTCTGCTCGGTAGCCAGTTGTGCCACCGCCTTGGCAAAAGCCACGAAATCCTCGTTCTTGGAAACGAAGTCGGTTTCGCAGTTGATTTCCACCAGCGCGCCCTTGTGGCCGTCGGCGCTGATGAAGCTGCCCACGATGCCTTCCGCAGCCACGCGGCTGGCGGCCTTGTTGGCCTTGGCACCGCTCTTGATGCGCAGCAGTTCTTCCGCCGCCTTCAGGTCGCCGGCCGTCTCGGTCAGCGCTTTCTTGCATTCCATCATGCCCAAGCCAGTCAGCTCGCGCAGTTCTTTAACCATACCCGCGGTAATGTCCGCCATTTTCAAACTCCTAAATTTCTTGCAATATCCAAAGCTAAAAAAAGGGGCTTCCGCCCCTTTTCCGCGGAGAGTTAAGCCGCTGTCTGTTCAGCCTCGCTGACCTCGATGAACTCGTCACCCTTGATGATTTCGGCAACGACCTGGTTACGGCCTTCCAGGATGGCATCCGCCATGCCCTGAGCGTACAGGCGAATCGCCTTGCTGGAGTCATCATTGCCGGGAATCACATAATCCACGCCGGCTGGGGAGTTGTTGGTATCCACAATGCCGATCACCGGGATGCGCAGCTTGTTGGCCTCGGTAATGGCGCCGCTTTCATAACCCACGTCGATCACGAATATGGCATCCGGCAAACCGCCCATATCCTTGATACCGCCCAGGCTACGTTCCAGCTTGATCATTTCACGCTGAAAGCCCAGCGCTTCCTTCTTCGAAATGCGTTCCAAGGTGCCGTCCAGCATCATGGCTTCCATGTCCTTGAGGCGCTTGATGGACAGCTTCACCGTCTTGAAGTTGGTGAGCATGCCGCCCAGCCAGCGGTAATCGACATAGGACGCGCCGCAACGCGCTGCTTCTTCCTTGACGATTTCACGCGCCTGGCGCTTGGTGCCGACGAACAGGATGGTGCCCTTGTTGGACGCCATCTTGCGCACGAACTTGATCGCCTCCTCGTACATCGGAAGCGTTTTTTCCAGGTTCACGATATGAATTTTGTTGCGGTCGCCGAAGATGAACGGAGCCATCTTGGGATTCCAATAACGGGTCTGGTGGCCGAAGTGGACACCCGCCTCAAGCATCTGGCGCATAGTAACTGACATGATAAAACTCCTTAAGGGTTAAGCCTCCATCCGTCCGCATGCGACTCCCCGAAAATAAAATCCGGCGAGCACCCTTATCGGGACAGATGTGCGTATTCGCCGCCTTGCGGCGGCATTTGGATTTGGCCGGTTCACAACCTGCCAAATTGGGCCGCGATAATAGCACAGACTGGGCGTTCTATTCAATTCCTTGCAAACGGGCGGACAATATTTCCCTACTCCCGGCGCAACACCCCCCCTCCAGCATCAGCATGGGAATAAAGCCACGGTTGAACGCCAGCCACAGGCCAATCGGCGCCATGGCGGGCAGGATCAGCGCGCCGAACTGGTAGCCAAGCGCGACCCCCTCGACCTGCCAGGGCATCAATCCCGTTTGCGCCGTCACGGCCGGCCCCGAAGTGACCGCCGCCTGTTTGAGCAGGTCGAAACAGATGCCCCAGGCCTGAAACGGAACCTGCAGCAGCGCGCCCGGCACCAGCTTGCGCCAGCGCTTTGCCTCGCTGCTGGCCAGGAGCAGGGCGGCAAATAGCGGCAACCCGTAACCGTAGGCCAACGGATTGACCTCCAGAACCAGCGCGTATTCCCCCTCCGGCATACCGGGGGCCATGCCGAGTTTCAGGGTGGTGGCGACACCGAGGATGCGTTTTGACCACTCGACCGATTCCACCCAACTGGAAAAGAACGACTGCATGATCCATGCCCGACAATAGGCACAAAGCGATTGATAAAGAGTTGTAAATATCCGTAATTGCTCTTTAATCGAGGTGGACGTTAACCAAATCCGAGGCCGTTCAAGACACGCCGAAATACCGGCTCAAATTTTTGCCGGAAGCGCTGGATGAATGGAATGCCCTCGATGGCAGCGTCAAGGAACAATAGGCGACGCAGCCAATTACCCCAATCAAATCCAACATTTCTACCCCAGCATGACGATCTGGTTCAGGCGCTCGCATACCTGCAAGAACAGGGAATCCGGCAAGGATTTTAGAGGGTGGGCCCTGGCGCCGCGCAAACGCCAGTCGAAAGACCTGGGTTGATGGCAGAGCACATAGCTGGTCTGGTCCGCCTTGCGGCCCTTTGCCTTGCCGACCGCCACGGCAAAGGGATTGTCGGCGTTGTAGGCTGCGGTGGTCATGGGCAGGCCGATGACCAGCGAGGTTTTTTCGTTGAAGATACGTGGCGACAGTACGAGGAACGGGTGGACATCGCGCATTTCCTGCCCAACCTGTGGGTTGCAGTCGATCCAGATGATGTCCTGACGGTCAGGTGACCAGGGATTTTTCGGCGCCGGCTTGCCCGCTACCACCGTTCGGCCCCAACAGACTGGCCGGTCATCATGGCTTCGCCACCATGACGCTCCGGGTCGAAGCTGGCCAGCCGTTGTTCCAGGGTGGGTTGCGCCTCGGCAACCGGCATAATCACGACCTGACCATCACGAACAAAAATACGCACCCGCTGATCGACGTGCAGATGCGCTTCGCGTGCGACAGCAGCAGGCAGGCGGACGCCAAGATTGTTGCCCCACTGCTTGATATCGAGAACGGCTTCGGTCATGACGAACTCCCTGGAAGGCGATGTTTAAACATTAGTCTAAACATCGTTGCGGGCAACGTCAATTTTTTATTTCGCACCCGCCTGCCGAAGCAGTTCGGCAATGTCGCTATTGCCGCTGAACCTATTTTCCTCAGTT
>JAUYFW010000124.1 GCA_030690835.1 Sulfurimicrobium sp.
TTTGGCGTGACGCTGACGGTGCAGTACGGCCTTTCGCATACGCCGGCCAACCAGGCCATCGTGATTTTCCTCTTCGAACTGGTGGTGGCGGCGATTTCTTCCTATTTCCTCGCGGGGGAACTTATGACTATGCAGGAATGGCTGGGGGGGGCGATGATCGTCGCCGCCAGCCTTTTTTCCGGCAAACTGGAGCAGCAACACGATGATCACTAACTTTCTCCATGCCTCGCTGCTGGTGTCTAACCTCGCCACGGCGCGGGGTTTCTACGAGGGCGTGCTGGGATTGACGCCCAGTTCGCAGCGTCCCGCAATGGCGTTTGACGGTGTTTGGTACGAAATCGGCGCGCAGCAGATCCATCTGCTGGTATTGCCCAATCCCGATCTCGTCAGTGGACGACCGGAACACGGTGGCCGCGACCGTCACATCGCGCTGGCTGTGGATGATTTTGAACAATTGAAACACGCCCTGGAACAGGCCGATGTTTCCTACACCATGAGCCGCTCCGGTCGACCTGCCTTATTCTGCCGCGACCCGGACGGCAATGCCGTGGAACTGGTGGCCACGATATTGCCGTAAACAGCCAATGAACCTGAAAAAGTCAGTTAGCCACAGAGAACACAGAGAAGAAAAAACATGAGTAGCCGAAAAATTGATTTCCCTCGACAGGTGAGTTACAAAAACAGGCGAAACCCGCTTCATCTCTGTGTCCTCTGTGATCTCTGTGGCTTGAATTGTGGTTTTTTGGATGAATAACCTCATCCTCCTCATCACCTGCTTTGTCGCCGGCATGCTGCTGCGTCGCAGCGGACGCATGCCCGAACAGGCTCCGGCCACACTCAACAGCTTCATCATCCACGTGTCCCTTCCGGCGCTGACGCTGCTGTATATCCACGATCTCAAGCTGAGCGGCGATGTAGCTTTTGTCGCAGCCATGGCGTGGATTCATTTCGGCCTCGCAGCGGGTTTTTTCTGGGCGGTGGGGAAATGGCTGAAGCTGCCGCGCCCCACGGTGGGCGCGCTGATGCTGACTGGCGGGTTGGGCAACACGTCTTTCTTCGGCCTGCCGATGATCGAGGCCTATTATGGCAAGGAGGCCATCGTCACCGGTCTGGTCGCCGACCAACTGGGGTCGTTCCTGGTGCTGTCCATCCTCGGCATTACCGTGGCGGGGCTGTACTCCTCCGGCGCACCAAGCGCCCGGACCATCCTGCGCCGCATTGCGCTGTTCCCGCCTTTCATCGCGCTGGTGGTTGCTCTGCTGCTGATTCCGGTGGCTTATCCCGAATGGTTCACGCTGCTGCTGAAACGCCTGGGCGACACTCTGGCGCCGCTGGCACTGTTGTCGGTGGGATTCCAGCTCAAGCTCGGCCACCTTGCCGGAAACGGCCGCAATCTGGCGCTAGGCCTGCTGTTCAAGCTGCTGCTCGCGCCGCTGGCGATCTTCCTGCTTTACGTTCCGCTGCTGGGGGCGAGCGGGCTGCACATCCAGGTGACGCTGTTCGAGGCCGCCATGCCGCCCATGATTACCGCCGCCATCGTGGCCGCCGAACATGACCTCGATCCTGAATTAGCGACCCTTATGGTGGCGGTGGGGATCGTATTGTCTTTTTTTACCCTGACAGGGTGGTGGTGGGTGATGCGGGGGGTGTGATCTCCAAGCTCATAGGTCGTTGCAGAGACTCATTCAAGCTGCGCGGCCGTGTGCAACCTCCACCGGTAGAGCGCCCGAAGCCATGGCGTCCAACAATACCACCTCGACAGCCGTGCCATCCGCTGCGTAGCTCACGTGCGTGTTCCAGTCCTGTGACACTTCACGCACGATGGGCTTGTCGGACAAATGTAGTACCAGAATATCGTCATCATCGTAATAAGTTGTTCGCATGAAAACTCCTTAGCGCACCTCGAAATGGTGCATCACTGTTTTTACAATCAGCCGGTCTTCCAGAACCAGTACAGCACAAAGGAAATTATCGGCTCTTTCGGGAAAAGTCTTGAATGCCCACAGATGCGATTCGTCCCGATAGCGTGTCTCTCCGGTATCAATTATCTCCAGCAGCATGGTTTCCGTCATTGATCGTTCAGACATGCGCATAGCCGCATGACGGGTGATGATAATTTCACGTTCAAAGCGCTGGCTGAAAAGAGGTTGTAACGTATTCATCACGGCCTTAAGTGACTCCGGACGGATTGACTGAGATCATTATAGCCATTATTTGCTTCTTTCCAGATTCAGCGCCAGCAGGCGGCGCAGGATTTCCTCGTCCGGCATTTCCGGGGTGTAGTCCTCCCAGCCGTAGGCGGCGGCCACAGCCTGGTCCAGCTCGCGGTGGGCGTTGGCCAGCCAGACGGGGCGGGCGTTGTAGAGGTTGGTCAGGGTGCGCTTTTTCAGCTCCGCAGCATAAGAAAAATCGCCTTTCACGATTGCCCCCTCGCCCTTTGGGAGAGGGTTGGGGTGAGGGCCGGGTTTGGCGACGGGGCGCAGCGGGAAGCCGGCCTTTTCCTCCTCCGGCGTGCGCACCCAGTCCACCCACTCGGGCGGGTTGAGCCAGTTGTTGCGTAGTTGGTCGAGATTTTTCGCGGCGGCGGAAATGTTTACCCTCTCCCCAACCCCTCTCCCGTAAACGGGCGAGGGGCTCTGGCTCCCCTCTCCCACGCTTGGGAGAGGGGTTGGGGGAGAGGGTAAATCGGGCGTCAGGCCAGCTGGGAAGGGGAAGGTTTCGAAGCAGGTCGTTGTAGCATAAGCTGGGCGGTCTTCCAGTGTTGATCCAACCGCAAGCGCCCAGCAAACGTGAATTCGCGAGGAGAGAATGCCGAAGGTCATGTCGTCATTGCGCGGAATAACGATCAAGCGGTTGTCCGGCGCGATTCGTTCGTCAAGCCATATAAAAAAGCGGTGTTTGGATTTCTCCGAGGTCGCGATGTAGCGCCCCAAACCAGCAATAGCCAAGCGCATTTCTGGTCTTGGCCTGCCATGTCGCCACCACTTACGGGCCCGAATTGCTTCACGGTTGGTCAACCGTACCTGCTTAACATGTTCAACGACATGCCCGAATGGCGCTTCATAAAGCATCGCTGCGTTCTCTTCCATCGTCGGGCCAAAGTCGATGACCCAGCGACCCTCCCAGCGCCCGGTCAAATCCTGACCATTCCACAAGGGGCGCAAGACATCGCTGTTTGGTCGCCCGTTGGGGTTTGGCTGTTTCAGCCACTGGAGGGCAACGGACTGATCTATATTGAATTCCCCAGCAAGTGCTAGTCCGAAGAACGATGCCCCTGCATTCTCGGGCAGGCGAATGGCGCTGGTGAGGTTATCTCCCGTACGTAAATCGGCATGAATTTGATCCACGGCCTTGCCGTTAAGTCGAGCACCTATTTCACTGCCAAAACAGACCAGCGACACGCGCACGGCGGCGCCCTGGTTGACCCATGGTTCGTCACTCCATGCCTCGTAAATTCGGCTGGTTTTGACGATAGCATCGAGCACCGTTCGATTAGCCTGTTGGCGAATGCTGTTGGTGGCGACTAATCCAGCTGACTTGGCCATGCCGTGCTCTATCTGCGCGCGTGCTTTTTCGAACCAGTAGGTTACCAAGTCTGCGCCGCCTGGTACGCGCCCCTTGTAGACGCGGTTGAGTGCATCGAAATAAGCGTCCCCCAATTCTCCGCGTTTTTTTCCTCCACCGAGAAACGGCGGGTTGCCTACGATAGCGTCCACCTCCGGCCATTCTGGCTCCCGCGCATTGGCTGAAGGCTGATCGCTGACAGCTGTAAGCTCCAAAACCGCATCGCGCTGCTCGATATGATCCAGCGGCCGCAAGATAGGGTCGCGCGGCACCGGGTAACCGTGGCCCAGCATCCATTGCAGTTCGCCGATCCATACCGTGACGCGGGCCAGTTCGGCGGCGTAGGGGTTGAGTTCGATGCCCAGCACGTTGGCGGGGCCGGTGTCGATGCCGATCTGGCGTTGCAGGCCGAGGGCTTCGGCTTCCAGGTTGGCGCGATGTTCCAGGTCCTTGAGGGTTTTCAGGGCGAGGTAGAGGAAGTTTCCCGATCCGCATGCCGGATCGAGCACGCGGTAGGCTTTCAGCCGTTCCAGATGGCCGATGAAGGCAGCCTGTGCTTCCTTGAGGGCGGCTTGGGAGCCCTTGCCGCCTTGCAGGTATTTTTCCATGGCGGCGGCGATAATCTGGTGCGCGGCCTGCCATTCGGCCAGCAGCGGCGCTTCGATCACCGGGCGGATGAGCTTGAGGATGGTGGCCGGGTCGGTGTAGTGGGCGCCGAGCTGGCTGCGCATGTCGGGGTTGAGGCCACGCTCGAACAGGGTGCCGAGGATGGCGGGTTCGATGGCGCTCCAGTTCATGCGCGCGGCGTCGAGCAGGGCTACCACGTCGGCGGTTTCCAGGGCGGGGACGGCGATCTCCTTGAATAGCCCGCCGTTGAACCAGGGAATGTTTTCCAGGGCAAAATCGCCGCCGCCCTGCATGGCCTGGAACAGGGCATGCAGGCGCGACTGGGCTTTGGCGGCCGTGCGAGCAGCTCCGCTGCCGCTCGCGCCGGACATGCCCCCTGCGGGTATGGTCCCATCCGGATTGGATTTGTCGAGCACAGTTTCGAACAGTTTTTGCGGCAGCAGGCCGGCGTCCTCGGCGAACATGCAGAACACGCACTGGATCAGGAAATGGGCGACCGTTTGCGGCGCTTTGCCGCGCCCGGTCAGGCGCTTGGCGACCTCGCCCATGCGCTGGGCGGCTTCCTCGGTGACGGCGAAGGTGGTGCGGGTGGGGCGGAACTTGTCCGCGTCGCTGAACAGCCAGCGCAATTTTTGCAGGTTTTCCGGCGCGCCGATATTTTCCAGCGCGATGGTGTGAATTTCCTGCACGGTATTGGTGAAGCTGGTGTGGATAATTATGGTTTCCATGTCGGAAACCACCAGCAGGGGCGGGTTCTCCAGCGCGATGGCGTAGCGCTGGAGCTGGGCGAAGGCGGCGGTCAGGTCCTTGTGCTTGCCCTTGTATTCCCAGGCGAAGTAGCCCTTTTTCCACACGTCCGCCCAGCCTTCACCGCCGCCAGTTTTACGCGCGCCACGCTCGAAGGTGTACCAACTGCCGTCTGGGTCGGATTCGGCGGGGGTGGGCTGGCCGATCAGGCGGCACAAGTCGAGGAAATGCTCCTGCGAGGCGGAACGCTCCTTGAGCTGCGAGGCTTTCCATTTTTGAGCGAATTGGTGGGGGGTCATGCTTCCTTCTGCTCCTCGGCAAAGCGATAGGCGTTCTTGCCCGCTTTCTTGACGGCATACATGGCGTTGTCGGCCTGGCTTAGCAGTTCCTCGGCATTGCTGCCGTGCTGTGGATAAAGCACGATGCCTAGCGAAGCGCCGATACGGCATTCGTGGCCGAGCAGGTGATAGGGGGCCGCCAGCGTGGCGAGAATTTTTTCCGCCACGCTGGCGGCGTCCCGGGCGCCGCGTATGGCGCGCAGGATGAGGGTGAATTCGTCTCCGCCCATGCGCGCCACGGTATCCGATTCCCTCACGCATTCCTGCAGATGTTCGGCCACCGCTTTCAGCAGGGCGTCGCCGGTATCGTGGCCGAAGGTGTCGTTGACCGCCTTGAATCCGTCCAGGTCCACGAACATCAGCGCAAACTGTCCCTGGCTGCGCCGCGTCTGGGCAATGGCCTGGCTCAGGCGGTCGAAAAACAGCGCGCGATTGGGCAGGCCGGTGAGAACGTCGTAATGCGCCATGGCTTCGAGTTTGTCCTCCAGCAACTTGCGCTCGTTGATGTCCTGCACGATGGCGATGATGGCGCGGATGTAACCGGCTTCATCCTTTACCGGCGTCATGGAAAGGTGTCCCCAGAACACCCTGCCACCGCTGCGCACGAAGCGCCTGTCGCTTTCGTAGTGCGGAATTTCGCCGCTGGCCAGGGCAACGAACAGTTGTTGCGTTTCCGCCACGTCATCGTCGTGGGCGATGTCCTTGTAGCTGAGCGCGGCGGCTTCTTCCGGCGAGTATCCCAGTATGCCGAGCCAGAAATCGTTGACCTTGATGAAGCGGCCCCACAGGTCGAGCAGGGCGATGCCGCCCCCGGCATTGTTGAAGATGGCTTCCAGTTCGGCGTGACCGAGGGCGACTTCCTCTTCCAGGCGTTTGCGCGCGCTGATGTCGTGCGAGACGGCGATGAATCTTTCCGCCCGCCCGTCGCGGTCGAGAACCGGGGAAATGGTCATCGACAAGGTGATGGAACTGCCATCCTTGCAACGATTGATTATTTCACCGCGCCAAATCTCGCCCTTGAGGATGGTTGCCCACAGGTTTTCGTAAAAGGCACTGTCCTGAAAGCCGCTCTTGAGCAGGGAAGGCTTTTTGCCGATTGCCTCCTCGGGCGCGTAGCCGGTGCTGGCGCAAAAGGCCGGGTTGACGTATTCGATCACGCCGTTGCGGTCGGTGACGTGCATCGCTTCTCCCGCGGCATGCATGGCCGCCGTGCTCCATTTGACCTGCTTGCGCAACTCGTGGATGCGGCGCAGCAAGCTATCCGTGAAATGGCTGACGCAAAGGGCGATTGCGGCTGCCGGGATGGCGAGCAGATTGAATTTCACTAGATCGAACCCCGCGTAGCCGCCAAACAGCGCCACCAGCAGGTTGGGAAGGGCCAGCAACAGCAGGTTGCCGAGCAGATTGACGCGCCAGGAAAAAATGCCGGCCATCAGGGGCGGCACGAGGAACCAGAAAAGCAGGCCGGCACCGCCCAGGGCAAGTCCATCCGTCAGGCGCGCCAGGGCGGACAGAAACAGGGTCTGCGTGGCAAGCAGCGTCATGTAGAACAGATAGGGCAGGGCGCGCAACGATAATCCGGCGAGCAGGGCGATGGGGTAAGCGGCCAGCATCGCCCCCATGAGCAGGTGCAGCCCGAGGACATCCGGCGCATGGACCGGGTCGATGCGCCAATCCCATACCCACAGTCCCCATATCAGGAGTACGGAGGCGACACCGAGCGCGGCACTAAAGCCGTGCAAATCTTCGAATTTCAGACGCGCGAATGCATCGGTCGTCTTGGGAATTCGCTGGATTCGGAACCTGGCTGACATGAGTTAGAGCCAGAATACCGCTGTGGGAGCGGCGCCAGCCCTCCCCTCAATCCCCTCCCGCAAGCGGGAGGGGAGGCGATCGCTCCTTCCCCCGCATGCGGGGGAAGGTTGGGATGGGGGTTGGCCGCGATTTGTGGCCATATTCGCGCCGTGGGCGGCGCTCCTACATGCGTGCACGCTTATTCCCATGGACATCCCGGGTCAACCTTCGCCGTGCTGGCGGGAATGGCTTTGCTGGATGCCGCGTCGATGGAAGCGGAAAAGGGTGCGCTCCAGCCATTCTTCCGTTTCTTCGCTCAAATCGGCGAAATCCGCCCACACCCTGCTGCTGCCATTATCCTGAAGCGCCACGCCAGTCACCGTGGCGGGAAGTATCAGAGGCTGGGGCAACTTCGGGCTGATATGGAGGGAGACCAGAACCAGTTGTTGCGCGGCCGGGACGGTTTCCCCAAGCCATTCCAGCGATTTGGCGCGCAGCACGACGTGGTGCAGGGGCGGGAGTTCGGCTTGCTGGCGCGCGAATTGCGTCATCAGGCTGAGAGCCAGGTCCAGCTTGGCTTCCAGCCTCTCCATGGCTTTCCCGCCGGCGGAGGAAATATCGCGCTCCACTTCGGGAACCGGCGTTTCAAGCACCGCCAATGCGCGCAGCAGCGCTGCGCCAGCGCATTGCCATTGCTCGCTTTGGGCGGGCTGGATGCGGCTGAGAGGCGTCCAGCCCAGCGGCAGATCGGCCGCATGGAAAACGCCGTTCGATTCGAATTTATTTGGCATAACCGGAGTATAGCAATCGTGTGCCGTCCCTGGCGAGAAGTGCCGAGCCATAGGCCGCCTCGGCGTGGGCGGCGGTACGCACCGGCACGCCCAGCAGACGGGCGCGAATCGTCGTGAAGGCTGTGTTATGCGCACCACCGCCCGCGCTCAGCACCGATGTCAACGGTGTCGCCCCCAGTTCCTGCAGCAGCCGATAGCCATGCGCCTCGATGCGCGCGATGCCTTCCAGCAGCCCATGCAGGAAAAGCGCCTTGTCGTTGGGACGCGGGGTGAGGCGTGGGGGATAAGCCGGGTCATTGACGGGGAAACGCTCGCCGGGTTTCAGCAGGGGATAATAATCGAGCCCGCTTGGCTGGTTCGCATCGATGTGCCGGCTCAGGCTTTGCAGTTCGGCGTCAGCGAAAAACATCCGCAGCACGGCGCCGCCGCTATTGGAAGCGCCGCCAGCCAGCCACAAGTTGCCGAGGCGATGGCTGTAGACGCCATGCGGCGCGCTTTCCACCCGATGCGCCGAAAGCAGCTTGAGCACCAGGGTGGAACCGAGCGAACTGACCGCCTCGCCCGGTTGCGTTGCCCCTGCCGCGAGAAAAGCGGCGATGCTGTCGGTCGTGCCGGCGCGCACCAGGCAATCGCGCGGCAGGGCGAAATGGTGGGCGATGCGGCCGCTGATCGGGCCGATGGCGGCGCCGGGCGCCACGATGCGGGGCAGCAAGGCGGACGCTGGAAGCTGTTTGATCCATGCCGGATAATCGAGTGTTTCCGGGTCGGCGCCGGATTTCAAGGCGTTGTGGTAGTCGCTCACGCCCAACTGGCCGTGCAACTGGAAAGCGAGCCAGTCGGCCTGATGCAGAAAGTGGCTGGCATTTGCGAACTCCGGCTGGCGCTGGTACCACAGCAGCTTGGCCAGCCCGGAAGTCGGCGTGGCCGCATGACTGCCAGGCGCCAGCCGCGCCAGTGTCGCGGCCTCCATGCCGGCGCGGGCATCGTTGTAAAGCAGGGGGGCGCACAGCGCTTCGCCGGCGGCATCGCACAGCAACACCGTGGCGGAAGTGGCGTCGATGGCAATGGCGCGGAGCACGTTGCGCAGCGCAAATGGGATTTGCCCGATCAGCTCGAACAGGGCGGTGCGCCACAGCGGGGCGGATTGCTCGCCGTGGAAGTCATAACGGCACTGGGCAAGGATTTCTCCCGCATCGCCGATGACGGTGGCGCGGGCGCCGCTGGTGCCGAAATCGATGCCCAGAAAGGCGTTCATTCAGCTTTTTCGGTAGGGAATAAGCACATTTTTCAGCATGGGATAATGTTTGCCGTTGAGGGTCACAACGGTCAGGTCATGCCGGGTCGCGGTTGCGGCAATCAGTGCGTCGGCCAGCCCCACGCCATGACTTTTGCCATAGTCGCGGCGATAAAGCCCGCCCTTCTCGGATATCACAAGATCAAGTTCAATGGTGGCGCAGGCATCGAGGAAGCAGGACAGATTCGTGCGTTCATCGCCGTCACGAACGCCCGCGAATAACTCTGCTATGGTAATGGCTGAAATGTAGAACGGGCTGTCCAGAGATTCCAGGAAAACAACGGCTTGCTGCTGGTCTCTAAGGTAATCGATCAGAACGTCGGTATCGATCAGGAACTTGCCCTGCATGGTCAGGAACGATTCAGGCTTTGTCGTGTAGCCTCGAAATCAGCAAGGTCGTCACGATTTTTCCACATCCCCCGTGCCACGCGCAGCTTGTCCAGCCTGGAACGCGAGTCAAATTGGGCAAGCAGCCTGTCAACCGCATCCCGGATCAGTTCACTCTGCGATTTTCCCGTCTGCTGCGTCAAGGCCTTGAGCGCGGTTTGCTCCTGTTCGGTAAGGTATATCTGGGTGCGAATCATCAGAATAGGCTCCGGGTGATGTATGCCGCTAATGTATGCCGTGAGTGTTTTCGAGTCAATTGGCTTATCGGGTATTCGAATTCGCCTCGAAGGTCGTCAGATCGACGCGCGGCGCGGGCTGCCAGCCAGCCTTGCGGTGCTCGGCCACGACATTGGTGAAGATGCCGCCGCGCACGTAGAACTTGGCCGTCAGGCGCATGAAGCGCGGCTGGGTTGCCGCAGCCAGATCGTTCAGGATGTGGTTGGTGACCGCCTCGTGGAAGGCACCCTCGTTGCGGTAGGACCACATATACATTTTCAGGCTTTTCAGCTCGACGCATTTCTGGTCGGGAATGTAGTCCAGGATCAGGGTGGCGAAGTCGGGCTGGCCGGTTTTCGGGCACAGGCAGGTGAATTCCGGGATTTCCATGTGGATGTGGTAATCCCGCTCCGGATAGGGGTTGTCGAAGGTTTCGAGTTGTTTGCTGGGTTGGGTCGGCATGGCGCGGTCCAGAGGGTTGATGAATGGCATTATAGCGCGTTGGCCGGACGGGGACGATTGGCCGGAACGGAGTCCGGTATGGGAAGTTTTTTTGCTGCAACACCTTTAGCATATAGCTTTGGTATCCAAACCTTGGTTATCATGCAAGTTGCCTTTGGTTGCCATAACGAGATGCGCTCCCTGACCCGAGTGATCTTTTGCAGTTTTTGATAACTTAGGATAAATACTGGATGATTGGCGACACTCAGGATGACATGCAGCCCCCTTCACCAGGCAGGGAAAAGCGCGCTTTTACGCGCAACGCAATTTTCCTGGTGGGGGAGTGCCTCGTTCCACAGCAGCCGGTCCGCGCGATCGTGATTCTGGATTTCTGTCCTAGCGGGGTCTTCCTCACTTTTCCACCAGGGGAACAAGCCTCTCCGGCGCCTGTCCCCCTTCGTGGCGAGATCATTGAGATTCGTTGCACAGTGCCCACAGCCAATGGTGTTCAATCCTTGCGCTTCCAGGGGCGGGTCGCGCGGGCGGATCGCGCGGGTGCCGGCATCGCTTTTATCAACCCCAGTTTCGAAGCCCTGCAAGTTCTCCACGAATTTGCCAGGAACCCTCCACCCGAGCAGGCTCGCAGTGCGGGGCAAAAACCAGAAGGCGCGGGCACCACAGGCGAAATCGACGCAACTGCCGAATCCCTCATTAATGCATGCATCCAGATGGTCGAGGAACGCCTCGAGCCCATGGCGAAAGCTTTTCTGGAACAGGTCACCGAGCGTTTTTTCAACCTCGCGGGAGAGGTCCGCACCATTGCCGAGAAGAACGCCTATTACACCGCATTGAGCACTTTCAACAAGGACGGCGCAGCGTTCACAAGCGAATTTCTGACGCGGATGCAAAACCGGCTGAGGCAGAGACCCCTGGTGGCATGCGTTACCAAGAAGGATTCCCGGGCGTCGGGAGAAGCCGGGGAATTGTCGCTCTCCCTGATCGAGGAAGATGTTTTCGAGGACTGGCTTTCCTTCACGGACATGGCTCGCGCGTCTGAACTCGAACATAAGGTGCCGCTCCATGCGCTGGAGCGGCACCTCAGCGCCCTCTTCAAACGGCCTGTTGACAAGGAAAACAATCCCTTTGGCCCAGGCACCATCAGTCAGATTTTTCAGGAAGCGCTGGGCGTCCTTGCGCTTGACCGCAAGGTTGCGGCGGATAGCTGCAAGGTCTTCAAGAACGTGCTGTGCGACCAAACAGGCGAACTGTATGCCGAGCTCAATCGCCGTCTGATCGACAGCGGAGTGTTGCCCGCCCTGCGTCCTCCAGGCAAGCAGTTTCAGCCGGACCATTTAGTGCGGGGGGGCGCGGCAGAGCAGCGTTTGCAACCTGAGGCAGCGTTCCTTCCGCAACCCGAGCCGGCACCCGCAGCGAGTGTCACGGGGCTGGCGGTGCCCCCGGTGGAATCCGCGGAAGTTTTTCCCTCGTTCGGCAACCTGTTGCCGCCAGTGGCGCAGCCTTCACCACTCCTACCCCCTGTTGCATCTGGAGGCACCACCCCTGCGGGAATCACGGCTTTTCCAGGTGCGGAACACCTGACAGGAGCACCAGTGGCCATGCCTCATCCATCGCAGGACTGGTATAACCTGATACAGGGCCTGGGCAGGTTGCAACATCAACTTTTGGTGCCAGCGGCACGTCCGGGAGGGCCTCAGCGGACACCGTACCAAGCCACCTTCGCTGAAGGCGGGGCGTCTACCCCCGCGCCACCGCTCAGCCAGGCGGACGCACCCGCAGAGCAGCCCGCGGAACCGCGCCATTTCACCACGGACGAGGTGCTGTCGGCACTCTCGCGCATCAGGCCGGAAACGCCCGGCAAACATCCTGGCGAAATGTTCCACCAGAATTTCATGCACAAGCTCCAGACGGCGCTGGCTGACATCGCGCCGAGCGACGAAGCCAGGGGAATCCCGAGCCGTGAAACCGCTCTCCTGGAAATCGGCGGTAACCTCTTCGACTCCGTGCTGAAAGACAAACTGGTGGCCGACACGGTCAAACCCTGGCTCAACCAGCTTTCCGTCCCCCTGATTAAAATGGCGTTGCGCGACGATTCGCTGTTTTACGACCAGTCGCACCTCGCACGCCAGTTAATCAACCAGATCGCCGAACTGGAATTGTTTGGCGCGATTTCCAATGTCGAGAACGCGGTCAGGAAAAAAGTTGATGGACTGCTCGCGGAAATTTCCGGCGCGCATGAAGTTACGCCGGAACTGCTCCAGAGAATCCTGAAGGAAGTCAGCCGGCTGGTGCATGTCCAGAACAAGGCTTATGAAGGGAATATCCGCGATCTCCGGGCAAATTGCGAGGCCGAGGAACTGCGGGTCAAGAGCGAAGAACCGTCAGCTAAGACAAGGGCGTTGAACAAGTTCTTGACCGGGCTCCGGCCGCTGGTGGGGAATGCCCCGGAAGCCGAGGCCCCGGCCGTGGAAGATGCATCCATGCGCGAATACAGGAAGCGCGTGCGGCGGCTGAAAGTCGGCAGTTGGCTGTTACTGAAATGCGACGATCAACGCAAGCGCATCCGGCTGGCCTGGGTGGCCGATAATCTGGATAAATATGTTTTCGTCAATCTCCAGGGCCTGAGAGAAGAAACGTTCAGCCAGAAAGAACTGGCGGAAAACCTGCGCAACGGCAATCTCGTGGTTCTGGAGGAAGGCGATGAACAACTGGTTGACCGCGCGCAATCCGCCATGCTGCAAAAGGTGCATAGCAAACTGCTGCATGAAACCTCTCACGACCAGTTGACCGACCTCATCAACCGACGTGAATTCGAGAAGTGCCTGGAGCAAACCCTGGCCCGGGTGCGTGAATCCGGTACTTCGTCGATATTGTGCTATCTCGATCTGGAACAGTTCAACGTTATCAACAATGTCTTCGGCTATGAAGGGGGCGATCGCGCGCTGGTCGAGGTTGTCCGCCTGCTCAAACAGGAACTGGGCGAACTGGGGGTGCTGGCGCGCATCGGTGGCGACGAATTTGCCATGCTGTTCGAGAACTGCAGCCTCGAAGACGCACTGAAAGTCACTTCCTGCCTGACCAGCGTCTTTCGCGACTACCGCTTCACATCGGGCGATAAGAGCCTGCACATCACCTTTAGCGCCGGGGTGGTGGCGATCGACCCGGAAAGCGAGAGCATCGAACAACTGTTGCAGGCAGCCGAAACGAGTTGCCGCATCGCGCGCTCCAAGGGAACCAATTACGTGCAGGTCTACCGTGTCGATGAAGCCAGTACGGCGCGCCATCTCAACACGGTCAAATGGGTAAGCCGGATCGACAAGGCACTGGACGACAATACCCTCGAATTACGTTGCCAACCCATCGTCAGCATCAGTGGAAAAAGCGTGGCAGTGCATCACTCCGAGGTGCTGCTGGGCGTGCCGGACGAGGACGGAAAACTCATCTCTCCGGTCGATTTCATCATGGCCGCCGAACATTTCCGGCGCATGGCCAGCGTGGACCGCTGGGTGGTGGAACATGCCTTCAAATGGCTGGTCGATCGCCGCGACAAGCTGAATGAACTGGGCGGTCTGGCCATCAATCTGTCGGGCATCTCCCTCAATGAGGAGGGCTTCATCGACTTTGTCATCGAGCAGGCAGAAAAACTGAAAGTCCCGATGCACAAGGTCTGTTTCGAAATCACCGAAACAGTAGGCATTTCTCACCTGTCGGATGCTTCGGAATTTATCAACGTATTAAAGCAAAAAACCGGCTGTTCTTTCTCGCTCGACGATTTCGGCAGCGGACTATCCTCCTATGCCTACCTGAAGAATCTGCCGGTTGACTACCTCAAGATCGACGGCGCATTTGTCGAAAAAATGGACCAGAATCAGTATGATTTTGCCGTTGTGAAATCCATCACCGAAATCGGCCATTTCATGGGCAAGAAGATCATTGCCGAACGCGTGGAAAACGAGGCGGTGCTGAAAATGCTGCGCCAGATCGGAGTCGATTACGCCCAAGGTTTTTATCTTGGCAAACTCCGCAACATGAAGACCCTGGGCAGTTAATTTGCGTCTGCTTTATCGACTAAATGCCCAGCGCGTAAGGCGGATTGGCGTAGCGTAATCCGCCGAATGGGTTCCCACATGCGGCTCAATGCCCTTCGGTTTTTGCGCGCGGGCTTTCGCACCCACGGCGGCATGACCGAGTTTTCCCCTAGCGAGCGCCAGCCCATCCACATGCTATCATGACCATATCGATGACCATCAGGAGACTGCCATGCAAACTGTCAGCGTAGCGGAGGCCAAGGCCCATTTGAGCGAATTGCTAAAGCAGGTTGAGGCGGGCGAGGAGATTGTGATTACCCGTCGCGGACAGCCTGTGGCTCGCATCAAGAGCTTTGAAAAGCCCGTCAAACCGATTGATTTTGAAGAAATGGATCGTTTGCGTTCGAGCCTGCCGGCTTCCACCGTGTCGAGCGCCGAACTGATCCGGCAAATGCGCGATGAAGGATATTGATGCTGTACTTCGATACCAGCTTTATCGCGCCGCTTTATATTCCTGAGCCGAATTCGGATGAAGTGCGACAGTTGACCTACACCCTGTCCCAAGAATACATCGCGATCAGCGAATGGACGTGTGTCGAATTCTCCAGCATGGTGGCGCGCAGGGTTCGCATGCAGCAACTGCGCGAAAATGCGGCTCACGGCTTGTTGGCTGCATTTGAGCGCATTGCGCATACCCAGTTCGTGATATTGACGCCAAGTCAGGCTGATTACCGTCTCGCCGACTTGTTTCTGCGAAATTTTGCCTCTGGCTTGCGCGCGGGGGATGCGCTGCATCTTGCCATTGCCCGGAATAACGGCGCGCAGCATGTCTACAGCCTGGATCAAGGGCTAATCAAGGCTGCGGCAATCTTGAATATTTCCGCAAGTAGCGGTTTCTGAGCCTTGCGCCTTACCCACATCAAACTCGCCGGCTTCAAGACCTTCGTCGATCCCACCACCATCCCGGTGCCGGGGCAGCGTGTAGGCGTGGTCGGGCCCAATGGTTGCGGCAAGTCGAACGTGATCGACGCGGTGCGCTGGGTGCTGGGCGAATCCCGCGCTTCGGCGCTGCGCGGCGAATCCATGCAGGACGTGATCTTCAATGGCGCCGCCACGCGCAAGGCGGTGTCGCGCGCCAGCGTGGAACTCAAATTCGATAACAGTCTGGGCAAGGCGGCGGGACAGTGGTCGCAGTACGCCGAAATCAGCGTCAAGCGGGTTTTGCACCGCAACGGCGAATCGCAGTATTTCATCAACAACCTGCACGTGCGGCGGCGCGACGTCACCGATATGTTCCTCGGCACCGGGCTGGGGCCGCGCGCCTACGCCATTATCGAGCAGGGCATGATTTCGCGCATCATCGAGGCACGCCCGGAGGATTTGCGCATCTTCCTGGAGGAAGCGGCGGGTATTTCCCGCTACAAGGAACGGCGCCGCGAAACCGAATCGCGCCTCAAGGACACGCGCGAGAATCTTGCTCGCATCGAGGATATCCGCCAGGAACTGGACAGGCAGTTGCAGCGCCTGGAAGTGCAGGCAACGGTGGCGCAGCATTACCAGCAGTTGCAGCAGGCTGCGCAGACCACGCAACATCTGCTGTGGCTGGTAAAAAGGCAGGAAGCGGGGCTTGGGCGGGAACGCGCGCACCAACAGGTGGGAAAACTCATCAACGAGCTGGAGGCGGAAACCGCCGCCCTGCGCCAGTCCGAAAATCAACTCGAAACCGCCCGCGCCGAACATTACACCGCCGGCGACGCGCTGCATGCCGCGCAGGGGGAGTTATATGCCGCCAACGCCGAAGTGGCCAGGCTGGAACAGCAACTGCAGCATGAGCGCGAAACGCACAGCCGTCTGAGCAGCCAGCTCGGCGCCTGGCGAAGTCAGCAAGGCCAGTTGCAGCAGCAGCGCGAGCAGGCCGAGGAAAACCTCGTGCTTTGGCGCGACCAACGCGTGGTCACGCAACTGAGAATGCAGGATAGCGCCGATACAGTCGGGCAGGAGCGCGAGCGGCTGCCAAACATGGAGGCGGCCTTCCGCGATTGCCAGCGCCGCCACGGCGAGTTGCAGCGCGAGCTGACCCAGGTGGAGCAGGCGCTGCATATCGAGGAGGCGCACCGCAGCCACGCCAGGAAGAGCGTGCAGCAACTGGAAACGCGGCGCGAACGGTTGCGGCAGGAAACGGCTGGACTGCCGCAACCGGACCAGGTGGAACTGGAACTGCGCCAGAGTGAACTGGAAGAGCTGGCCGGGGAATTGGCGCAATGCGAGGAGCGGCAACAGGCCTTGCAAACCCGCCTGCCCGCGCTGGAACAGGCACAACAGGTCGCTCAGCAGGCAGCGCATGCCGTGCAGCAACAGACGACCAAGCTGGACGCGCAACTGCATGCCCTGCGCCAGTTGCAAAGCCGTCTGGAACATAACCACAAGCTCAAGGACTGGCTGGCCGGACACCAACTGGATACTTTGCCGCGCCTGTGGAACAACGTGCGCATCGAGGCAGGCTGGGAAGCCGCGCTGGAAAGCGTACTGGGAGAGCGCCTCAAGGCGGTTTCCCTGGACAGCCTTGAGCCAGCCCGCGCCTGGCTGGCCGATGCGCCGCCCGCGCCGCTGGCGGTGTATAGCCCTCTCCCGCAAGCGGGAGAGGGCACGATTGCCCTCTCTCCCTCTGGGAGAGAGTTGGAGAGAGGGGCTGCAGAAGAGGGCGTGCCTGCCAAGCTGCGGCAAATGGTTGCGGGCCCGGCGGGGTTGCTGGACGAATGGCTGCACGGCGTGTACGCGGCTTCCGATCCCGACGAGGCTTGGTCGCTGCGCCATCGCCTGCAGCCCGGAGAATGTCTGGTCTGTCGCGAGGGGCATGTATTCACCCGTTCCAGCATGAACTTTTACGCGCCCCAATCCGAACTGCACGGCGTCCTGGCGCGCCAGCGCGAGATCGAGACGCTGGCGGGCGAGCTGGAATTGGCGCAGGCCGAACTGTCGACACGCCAGAGCGAAGCCGCGCAAGCCGGGAGCGAGCTGAAAGGGGCGCAGCATGAGCTGGCCGAATTACGCAAGACGGGCAGCGAGACGCAGCAGCGCCACCACCGCCTGCAACTGGACGCGGAACGCCTGGCCCAGCAACAGCAGCACTTGTCGCAACGTCGCGAACAGATCGGGCGCGAGGTCGGCGACATCGCGGCGCAACTGGAAATCGAGACGGAACAGATCGGCGAGCACGACTACAACATCGAGCGCCAGCAGGAGCAGGTCGCGACACTGCACGAACGACTGGAGGACGCGAGAAAGGCGCGCGGCGAGTCGGAAACGCTGCTCACCCGCCAGCGCCAGCTTGCCCAGTCGGCGGAGCGCGCCGCGCAGGAAGCGGTGTTCCAGCACAAGAATTGCGTCGCCAAGATCGATGAACTGGAACGCACCCTGGCCGCGCTGTCCGGTCAGCTCGAAGAGTTGGCCGGACGTATCGCGGAACTGGAAGGGGAGGCCGGCAGCCTTCAGCAGGGCAAGCTCGACGCCCAGTTGCAGCTGGCCTTGAATACGCGCCAGGAGCGGGAAAACAGCCTTGCCGCGGCGCGCGATGCACTGGCCGAAGCCGGCAACGTCCTGCAACAGCTGGAACAGCAGCGCCTCGCCAGCGAACACCAGCTTCATCCCCTGCGCGACCGCCTGGAGCAGGCGCGCCTCAAGGAGCAGGAAGCCCGGCTCGCCGAGGAACAGTGGCAAGAACAACTGAGCGCGGCCGATGCCGACCTCGATTCATTGCTGCCCCTGCTGGAAAAGCGCTCAAAAGGTCGTTACCCCCACCCCGGCCCTCCCCCGCATGCGGGAGAGGGGGACGTAGTCTCGCTGCGCGAGTTTCGCGTCATAGCAACAGAATTGCAAAGCGAAGTGGAGCGCCTGGCGCGGGAAATCGAGGTGCTCGGCGCGGTCAATCTGGCGGCGCTGGAAGAACTGAACAGTGGGCGCGAACGCAAGCACTACCTTGACGCCCAGTTTCAGGACTTGTCCGAAGCCATGGACACCCTGGAACAGGCGATCCGCCGCATCGACCGGGAAAGCCGCTCGCGCCTGCAGGAAACCTTCGACAGCGTGAACCGCCATTTCGGCGAGCTGTTCCCGGCGGTATTCGGCGGCGGCAATGCACACCTGGAAATGACCGGGGAGGAAATCCTCGATGCCGGCGTGACGCTTACCGCCCAGCCGCCGGGCAAGAAGAACAGCTCGATCCAGCTGCTGTCCGGCGGGGAAAAGGCGCTCACCGCCCTGGCGCTGGTGTTCGCCATGTTCCGCCTCAATCCGGCGCCGTTCTGCATGCTGGACGAGGTGGACGCACCCCTGGACGACTCCAATACCGAGCGTTTTTGCGAACT
Organism: Sulfurimicrobium sp.; assembly: GCA_030690835.1. Classification (GTDB taxonomy): domain Bacteria; phylum Pseudomonadota; class Gammaproteobacteria; order Burkholderiales; family Sulfuricellaceae; genus Sulfurimicrobium. Next base: position 18,610 of record JAUYFW010000124.1, read on the forward strand.
GGTGAAAAAAATGTCGCAACAAACGCAATTCATCTTCGTCAGCCATAATAAAATCACCATGGAAATGGCCGAGCAACTGGTGGGTGTCACCATGCAGGAATCCGGCGTATCGAGAGTGGTGGCGGTGGATCTGGAGGAAGCGGTGAAATTGAAGGATGCGGCTGCGTTATAATCCCACGGAATATTTAACGTGAAACAGTTTTGTGAAGCGTGAATTCACTCGCTACGCTTTGCTTGTGAAGCGTGAAATGTAAAAACATCCACTGAGCCTGCTCTTACACTTCACGCTTCACAGCAAGGGCGCAGCCCAAGCAGTTTCACATT
>JAUYFW010000130.1 GCA_030690835.1 Sulfurimicrobium sp.
GCAGGATGATCATTTCCGGCGCCGACAAGGCAATCACGCTCATCATGAAGGCGAGCACGGTACCCAGCGCAGCACCCTTGCCCAGCAGCGCCTCGACGACGGGGATGATGCCGGCGGCGTTGGAGTACATCGGCACGCCGATGGCTACGGCGGCGGGCACCGACCACCAGGGCGCATCCTTGCCCATGATGCCGGCCATGAAATCCTCCGGCACATAGCCGTGGATGCCCGCACCCAAGGCGATGCCGCCGAGGATGTAGGGCCACACCTTGCCGACGATTTCCTTGACGTGGGCCACGCCGGCGTCGATGCGCTCCGCCCATGAAGGATGCTCCAGCTCCAGATCAGCCGCCTTGCCGACATGAATGGCGCGCACCCAGTCCTCCAGGTGGCGTTCCATCTTGAGCTTGCCGATGACCAGTCCGGCGATGATCGCCACCAGCAGCCCCAGGCCCAGATACAGCGCAGCCACCTTCCAGCCGAACAGGCCGAACAGCAGCGCCAGCGCCACGTCGTTGACCATGGGCGCGGAAATCAGAAAGGAAAACGTCACCCCCAGCGGCACTCCGGCGGACAAAAAGCCGATGAACAGCGGCACCGCCGAACAGGAACAGAACGGCGTAACGATACCGAGCGTGGCCGCCATCACGTTGCCCACGCCCAGCCGCTTGCCGGACAGCATGGCGCGGGTGCGTTCGGCAGAGACGAAGGTATGCACGACACCCATCAGGAACACGATGCCAGCGAGAAGCAGCAACACCTTGGGCGTGTCATAAAAGAAGAAATGCAGCGCCCCGCCCAAATGGGTCTGCGGGGAAAGCCCGGTGAGCGCGAGCAGCGCATCGGCGAACCGGGTCAGGTTGGCGTAGACGGCCACCCACAGGATAGTTGCCAAGGCGACCCAGCCCCAAGGGGCGCGGCGAGGAATAGTTGCGGTTTCACTTGCCATGTTCATGTTGCACCTCTTTCATACCAGATTTTAGAACCATTCACGATGCGCACCACCGCCAGCATCACCGGCACCTCGATCAGCACCCCCACCACGGTGGCCAGCGCCGCGCCGGATTCGAAACCGAACAGGCTGATGGCGGCGGCCACCGCCAACTCGAAGAAGTTGCTGGCGCCGATCAGCGCCGATGGCCCCGCCACGCAGTGGGCGACGCCGAGGCGGCGGTTGAGCAGGTAGGCAAGGCTGGAGTTGAAGAACACCAGGATCAGGATCGGCACCGCCAGCATCAGGATCACCCATGGCTGCTTCAGGATCGCCTCGCCCTGGAAGGCGAACAGCAGCACCAGCGTGGCCAGCAGAGCAATCAGGGACCACGGATGCAGCCGCTTGATGATGCCCGCCAGCACCGCCACCCCATGTTCCCGGGACAGCGCCCGGCGCCGCCAGGCTTGGGCGATGATCACCGGGATGATGATGTACATGACCACCGAGATCAGCAGGGTACCCCACGGCACGGTAATACTGGAAAGGCCCAGCAGCAAGGCGACCAGCGGCGCGTAGGCGAAGATCATGATGACATCGTTCAACGCCACCTGGCTCAGGGTGAACAGCGGATCGCCCCTGGTCAGGTGGCTCCACACGAACACCATCGCCGTGCAGGGTGCGGCAGCGAGCAGAATCAAACCGGCCACGTAGCTGTCGAGTTGATCGGCGGGCAGATAGGGCGCGAACACCTGGCGCACGAAAATCCACCCCAGCAGCGCCATGGAAAAGGGCTTCACCGCCCAGTTGACGAACAGCGTCACGCCGATGCCGCGCGCATGGGCACCCACCTCGTGCAGGGCGCCGAAATCGATCTTCATCAGCATCGGGATGATCATCACCCAGATCAGGGCACCCACCGGGAGGTTCACCCTGGCCACTTCCCACGCGCCGAGGACATGAAAAACGCCCGGCTGCCATTGCCCAAGCGCGATACCGACCGCAATGCAGAGAAACACCCACAGGGTGAGCCAGCGCTCGAAAAAGCCCATCTCCGCTCCGGCAGCAGTTTTGGCGGTAATTTCACATTGCGCACTCATGATTCACGACCCCGGGAACAGGAGAACATATGCCCACTCATATATTTATCAATGCAGATATACTGAGGCCAAAAAATTCAGGCGCAGCAGCGAACAGGGCGATTGGGCATCTCTTTCAGGCGCTTGCGGTCGTCCTGAAAAATCGCCACCGCACCGCAGCCCTGCCCCATCTGGTCGAGTATCCTGTAGGCCCACGCGGGCAGCAGGGAGTGGATGCGGTAATAGACCCACAGCCCTTCCCGGCGCACCGACAGCAAGCCGCTCTCGCGCATCACTGCCAAGTGTCGCGACACCTTGGGCTGGGGCAGATCGAGGGCGTGGCTAAGTTCGCACACGCACAATTCGTCATCGCCCACCAGCAACGCCAGAAGGCGACGACGGGTTTCGTCGGAAAGTGCATCGAAAAAATCATTGGTGTTTATCATGTGGCAACTATATGCGCACTAACGAATATAGTCAAACGGTTGGGGGAATGCCAGGTTGATTTTGTACTAATTTTGAAAACGGCGTACCCACAGAGAACACAGAGCTCACAGAGAGAAACAATGGTTTATCGTGAATATGAGCATCACCCACCGGGTGAACCTGATAACAATGCGAAACCCGCGTCATCTCTGTGTCCTCTGTGATCTCTGTGGCTTGAACTGAGGTTTCTAGGTTCAATGGCTTTCGCGGCCAGGAGGCCGCTCCCATAATTGAATCCGGAAACATGGAATGACCGACGACGACAAACTCCCCCTCGCCACCTCCAACCCCGCCGATGACCTGCTGGCGCAATTGCGTGAATCAGCACCGCAAATTTTCAGCGAAGGCAGGATCGACCCCGACAAACTCAAAGCCGCGCTGGGCGAGCATATCGACCCGCGTATCGAGCGGTACGGCCTCAACTGGGCGGGCAAGAGCGATGC
>JAUYFW010000131.1 GCA_030690835.1 Sulfurimicrobium sp.
CTAGTATCACGAACCATTAATTACGAAACATAATGCCGCGCCATCTTCGCATCCGCATCCTGTCGCGTGAACGACCAAGCGATACATCGCTGGTCCGCATTGCGGCGGCGTTGCCAAGCGTCGACCTCGGCCACCAGTGTGGCGCGGTTTGGCAAGCGCCGATCCAAGCACTGGCGATCAAGGATGCCGATTTCGATTTCAGCCATGTTCAGCCAACTGGCGTGTTTCGGCGTGTAGTGAAAGACAACGCGACGCAGAAGTGCTTTCGCCTCCTTGACACCGAGCACATCCTCGAAGCACTTGCGGAAGTGGGTATTGAGGTTGTCCATGACCAGATGGACACGGCTCGCGGTGGCATAGACCTGTTCGAGCAGATACTGGACGAAGGCCACGAAGTCGGGTTTGGCGCGGCGATCGGTGACCAAGACCGTGCGCTGCCCGCCCTTGGGCTCCACCGCCACGAACAGATTGCAGGTGCCGGCGCGCACGTATTCGTAATCCTGCCGCACGGGCGTTCCCGGACGGATCGGCAAAGGCGTGCGGGAATCCTTGAGCAATTGCTTGCTCTTCTCGTCCAGACAAACGACGGGCTCTCCCGGCCGGAACGGACGGGCATAGAGATCGAGCAAATCGTACATCCGTTGCCGATACTCCTCCGTCAGTCGGCCGATGCACCACATCAGCTTGCGCCACGGCTTGATGCAGTTTTTTTTAGCAGCCGACGGACCGTTTCGCGGCTGATGGGCCCAACCCCGGCCTGTGCTTGTGCGGCTTGCTCCAGCAGGGCAATCGTCCAGCGCTGGGCGCCCGGTGGCGGCGTTGAACAGGCCAAGGCGGAAAGCTGCGCTTCGACGTCGGTATCGTACCGTCGCGGTTTGCCCGATCGCGCGACATCGTGCAGTGCGAATTCCACCCCGCCCTCCAGATATGCGCCTCGTGTTCGCCAGACGACCGTCCGCCCGACCCCGAGGACCGCCATGATCTGGGTCTCCGGGATGCCGCGATCCAGCGCGGAAAGCACATGCGCCCGATTGACTTCCCGCGCGTGGTGCAGTCCCTTTGCCCGGTATGACTCGATCAACGCGCGATCCTCATCGGTAAGATGCAATTCGGTCTGTCGCATGGCCAACTCCTCGTCTTGGAATGGATATGCGACAGCATAATACATGTATCGTTATTTATGTGTTGCAATACTAGTCATGGCTGGTCAGATTTCTGGAATATCTCACCCGTGGCGCAATTGATGTTGCCAGCGTCTTTCAGCGCGGTGGCGATGTTTGCCTATGTCGTCTTGTCGATGCTTGATAGCTTTGGACTGTCACTTAGAGAAGCAATCTGTGCGCTAAATGCTAAGCTGAATTCGATGGTCAATAAGTGACTGTGGGACACTGAAATAGCCCCCTAGCATGGGAATGGCCGTAGTCGTCGGGTTCCCTTGATGCCTACTGGCCCGACGCTTGACTACCCCCCCCCGGTGTCTGCCAAAAGTCGGTGCTGACGGGACGGCAAACACCTTCTGAAAAATTTGGCGCGCATTTTTGGGGGAAGGTAAGGGCAGGGGTAGCTTCAGCTTACCCACCCACTCCCCGCCCCGGTTCCGGGCATACCCCCTACCCCCCGGTCGATGATGCTGGAGCAAGCACCGCATCGAAACGCCGAGTTCACAAAAAATTGCCATCGCCCTTATCCTCTGCAAACACATAGCGGTCGGATGCCCACATCCCCCCTACCCGGTGGGGGTGCTTGAAATAGTTGTTTCGCGAGTGAAGGCGGATAGCTAAAGCTGCTGCGATCCTGCTTGACCCCGCGCCCCCCCCGGTCGCGTGCATGGCCGTTGTCGTCGGGTTCCCTAATCAGCACTCCGGCCTGCCGAACATACCCCCCGGCCAAGGCGTGAAAGTCGGCGATGGCGATACGGCGGCAACCGGTCTGCATTGCCGAAATCTGCTTACATGGCTGCTTACATGACTCGCCAGATAGACAAAGGGCTCACAGATCGAAACCTGTAAGCCCTTGTCTTTGTTGGTTGCGGGGGCAGGATTTGAACCTGCGACCTTCGGGTTATGAGCCCGACGAGCTGCCAGACTGCTCCACCCCGCGTCGGAGAAGATGCGCATTATACACGGCCTCCGGCGGGCCACGCAATGCAGAAACGTTGGCGGAGTGGACGTCCGTAGAGACAAGGTGCAGCGACTTCCACGTCAGTCCATCCGCCTCATATTTATCAAAGGGTTAAACCTTGCGCGAAGTCTAATGTTGACGCGCGAACAAAACTACCCAGTTTCATGAGGTAGTGCGCGTTCAAAATTACCCAGGGTGATTTACCTTCCCTGCTCATTTTTTGAGCAGGGCCAAAAGGAGATGATCACCATGAATCAACTGGGAAGAGTTCGGCGAATGTATTACCGTGACGGCCTGTCGCTGTCGGAGATTGAGCGACGCACGGGCCTGACGCGCAAGACCGTGAGGACGTGGCTGAGGGCGGCGGAAGGGACGGCGCCGAAGTATCGGCGGCGCGCTGCCGGGGGCATCAAGATTGCGCCCTTTGCAGCGCAACTCACCAAGGCCCTGGAAATCGATGCCCGCCGTCCCAAGCGCGACCGGCGCACCGCGCTGAAGCTGTTTGGCGAACTGCAGGCCGCCGGTTTTGACGGCAGTTACAGCCGGGTTAGTGAGTTCGTCCGGCGCTGGCGGGAGGCCGGTGGCCAGGCGCTGGTCAAAGCCTACGTTCCGCTCAAGTTCGACTTGGGCGAAGCCTTTCAGTTCGACTGGAGCGAAGAACGCCTGGTGATAGGAGGTGTCTGGCGCAAGGTGATCGCTGCCCACCTGAAGCTGTGTGCCAGCCGTGCCTTTGTCGTGCTGGCCTACCCGACGCAGAGCCACGAAATGCTGTTCGACGCCCATACGCAGTCATTTACTGCGCTGGGCGGTATTCCCCGTCGCGGCATCTACGACAACATGAAGACGGCGGTGGACAAGGTCAAGAAGGGCAAGGCGAGAATCGTCAATACGCGCTTTGCCGCGATGGCCTCGCACTACTTGTTCGATCCCGACTTCTGCAACGTCGCCTCGGGCTGGGAAAAAGGCGTCGTCGAGAAGAATGTGCAGGACAGTCGGCGACGGATCTGGCAGGACGCCGCCAAGGAGCGCTTCGGTTCCTTTGCCGAACTCAACGTCTGGCTCCTGACGCGCTGTCGAGCGCTATGGCAGGAACTGCGCCACATCGAGTACGAGGATCTGACGATTGCCGAGATGCTCGAACACGAGCAGCCCGGCCTGATGCCGATGGTCACGCCGTTCGACGGCTATGTCGAGACGCTGGGCAAGGTCTCCAGCACTTGCCTGGTCATTGAGGATCGCAACCGCTACTCGGTGCCGTGCGAACTGGTGGGCCAGATGGTCAGCATCCGGATCTACCCCGAGCGCATCGACTTCGTTGCCCATGATGCCGTGGTGGCAAGCCACCCACGCAGCTTCGAGCGCAAGCAGGTGCGCTACGACTGGCAGCATTACATCCCGCTGATCGAAAGAAAGCCCGGCGCACTGCGCAATGGCGCGCCGTTTGCCGACATGCCGGAACCGTTGCAACGCCTGCGCGGCCTGCTGCTCAAGCGCGAAGGCGGCGATCGAATCATGGCCAAGGTACTGGCCGCCGTTCCCACGTCCGGACTGGAGACGGTGCTGGTTGCCGTGGAACTGGTTCTGGAGTCGGGCAATCCGAGCGCTGAGCACGTCGAGAATGTGCTCAACCGGCTCAAGGCAGCCCCGCCCCCGGAATGCGTGGAAACCCGGCTGGAAGTTGCCGAGGCGCCCGTTGCCGACACCGGACGGTATGACCGTCTGCGCGAAGAGGTGAGCCATGCGTGATGTCGCCGCGGAACTCAAGAGCTTGCGTCTCTATGGGATGGTGGGTGCCTGGGAAGAGGTCGTCGCCCAAGGCAATACGGCCGCGTTTCAAGCATCCCACTGGCTGATCGAGCATCTGCTCCAGGCGGAGCACACCGATCGCCATATGCGCTCGATCAGCTACCAGCTACACACCGCCAAGTTTCCGATCCATCGTGATCTCGCCGGCTTCGACTTCGAGCATTCCAAGGTCGATCGCAGTCTGATCACCGACCTGGCCGACCTGTCCTTCACCGAACTGGCCCACAACGTGGTGTTCATCGGCGGCACGGGCACCGGCAAGACCCATCTGGCCACAGCCCTCGGTGTCTCCGGCATCACTCAGCACAACAAGCGGGTTCGGTTCTACTCGACGGTCGATCTGGTGAATCTGCTGGAGCAGGAGAAGGCCGCCGGCAAGGCCGGGAAGCTGGCCTTTGCCTTGATGCGCATGGATCTGGTGATTCTGGACGAACTCGGCTATCTGCCCTTCAGCCAGGCCGGCGGGGCCTTGCTGTTCCACCTGCTGTCCAAGCTCTACGAGCACACCAGCGTGATGATCACGACTAACCTGACCTTCGGCGAGTGGGCCAGCGTGTTTGGTGACGCGAAGATGACGACGGCGCTGCTGGATCGTCTGACGCATCACTGCCACATCGTGGAAACGGGCAATGAGTCCTACCGGTTCCGCCACAGCAGCGCGACGGCAAAAACGCGCATCAAGGCCAGGGAACAGAGCAAGCGCGGCAAGGCAGGCGGGAAGGACGAGCCGTTCTGATCGTTCGCCGCGCGGGGAAATCCGCTTCGGGCTACGCCCTGCGCGGCTTCCCCCGCGCAACTTCCCCTTCCGCACCTACTGCATCCAAAACAACTTGAAAGAGATCACAACCCAGAGAATGCGCTACACTTACCCACAGCCCGACCTATGACGGGCGGCTAAAGCCCCTGGGTAAAATTCAACGCGCACCCCTGGGTAGTTTTAAACGCGCGCCGACA
>JAUYFW010000141.1 GCA_030690835.1 Sulfurimicrobium sp.
GGTGGAATGCCCTCGATGCGGCTGCCGCGCAGCCCTGCCCCAAGCTGCGATTGCACGAGCAGACCGTAGGCGTGGTTGTTCCGCAACGACCCATTCAGCGCCCGCACCATATCGCCGAGGCTGGCCAAATCAATGGCGCGCTCGTCGGGATCCGTGGCCAACAGACTAAAGCCATCGCCCACCAGCAGCGTGGCTTTGCCCGGCTTGGCCGAAGGGGGAATATTTATGTTGAAGGTGGCGGTTTCGCGCACGCCCTGAATGTTCTGCAAGGTGACAAGAACGGGTAATACTTCACCCCGTTTGGCCCGAGCCTTAAGCATTCGCACCCCTGCGATGAGGGTCATGTCCAAACGCTCCTCGGCCTTTACATTCAAGGAAATGCCCTCGATCGTGGCCTTCTCAAAGGGATTCAGCGTGATGGCCTGGGTAATGCCACCGACATACTGCGCTAAGCGTCCAGCGTTCAGATCGGCCACCATGCATTCCAACTGAATGGGGCTCTGCCCGGCCAGCTTGATGTTGCCTTGTAGGGACAGGCTCTGGAAACCTTGGCCCCGGATATGCGTATTGAGGGTCTGCAGCAGCACCGTCGCCACGAGATTGGGCGTAATGAAGGGGCTATCCATGACCTCGAACTTGAAATTGAGATTGCGCTTCCCACCCAGATTGAGGCCAACCCGAAGGGAGACCATCTTGGCCTCGGCGCCCAGCAATCCGGCCACGCCGGAATTGCGATCCAACCGAAGTGCGCCCACGGGCGCCACCGCCTGCGTGAGCTTGAAGGAATTGTTATAGCTCGGTACCGTGGCCGCCACCGTGCCCGACCACATCGGAAGATCCACTGGCCCCAGGTTGAACAAGGGATGCCCGAACAACAGCATCTTCTTGCCTGAGATGTAGCTGATGGTTCCTGCCGCTGACATTTCCATATCACCCTGGAGCAGATTAATCACCACCATGCCGCCGGGTTCCATGGGGCTGGCTTCCCCCATACCATTTCCTGACAAGGCTCCGGAACCCATGAACCGCAAGGGCACCCCTTGCCACAGC
>JAUYFW010000143.1 GCA_030690835.1 Sulfurimicrobium sp.
CGCGCCTGGGCTTCCTCCAGCAGCTCGTTGAAGGAACGGAAGCCGTAATAGGATTCGTTGAATCCGGGCTGGCGACGCTTGAGGGCCTGCTTGACCATCGAGCCCCAGATCTTTTCCCCCTCGCTGCGCTCCGCGATCAGGGCTTCGATGGTCTCGGTGACCAGGTCGAGTGCTTCCTGCGCCTTGTCGTCCGCTGTCTTGGGCGCTTTCTTGGCAGTGCTCGGCGATGCCTTGGCCACGGCTTTCTTCTTTGTCTCTTTCTTGCTTTCCTGTTCGCGCACCAGGTCGTCGTAGTAGATGAACTCGTCGCAGTTGGAGATCAGCAGGTCGGAGGTGGAGTTTTTCACCCCCACCCCGATCACGGTCTTGTTGTTCTCGCGCAGCTTGCTGACCAGGGGGGAGAAATCCGAATCGCCGCTGATGATGACGAAGGTCTTGACGTGGGATTTGGTGTAGCACAGGTCCAGCGCGTCCACCACCATGCGGATATCGGCGGAATTCTTGCCCGACATGCGCACATGGGGAATCTCGATCAACTCGAATGCCGCCTCGTGCATCGGCGCCTTGAAATCCTTGTAGCGCTCCCAGTCGCAGTAGGCCTTCTTGACCACGATGCTGCCCTTGAGCAGCAGCCGTTCCAGCACTTTCTTGATATCGAACTGCGCGTATTTGGCATCGCGCACGCCGATGGCAATGTTCTTGAAATCGCAGAACAGCGCCATGTTCTCGGTTTCCTGGAATCCTGCCATGTCGTCTTCTCCTGATGTGATGTGACGGCAACCCGTCACGGCCATGATAACAAATCCGGGCATCCGAACCCGCTCGCCGCCCAGGATCATGAACCAAAAGTAGGCGCCTCTAGGCGACAAGTGAAATGTGAAACCGCTTGGGCTACGCCCATGCTGTGAAGCGTGAAATGCAAGAGCAGGCTCAGTGCATATTTTTACATTTCACGCTTCACAAACAAAGCGTAGCGAGTGAATTCACGCTTCACAAAACGTGTTTCACGTTAACGAGGAGGCGAAGTGTGAGAAACTATTTTCGGCGCATTAAAAAGCGAGAAATATCGTGTCCTCCATTCCATCTCTCACCCCGCAACAGCTCTACCGTCGCTGCGATCCGGGTCAGTTTGCCTTCACCACGACCGCCGATCTGGAAGACCTGTCCGAAATCATCGGCCAGACGCGAGCGCTCGACGCCATCCGCTTTGGCAGCGATATCCAGCGCGAAGGCTACAACCTGTTCGTCATGGGGCCGCACGGCACCGGCAAACATACCTTCGTCACCCAGTTCCTCGAAAGCAAGGCGCGCAAGGAGCCGGTTTCTTCCGACCTGTGCTACGTCAACAACTTCGATGAGCCGCACAAACCTCATGCCCTGATGTTGCCTGCCGGCATGGCAGTCAGGTTGCGCCATTCGATGGCGCAGTTGGTGGAGGAGCTGCGAGCCACCATACCGGCAGCGTTCGAGAGCGAGGAATACCGCGCCAGGGCGGAGGAAGTGCAGGAAGCCTTTACCGCCCAGGAAGAAGACGCCATCAGGTCGCTGGGGGAGGATGCCAACCTGCGCGGCATTGCCCTGCTGCGCTCGCAGAACGGCTTTGGCTTTGGGCCGCTGAAAGATGGCGAGGTCATCAAGCCGGAAGACTACGACAAGCTCGACGAGCCGGAAAAGGCGCGCATCGAGGCGACGATAGGCGAGCTGCAGGCGCAACTGGAAAAAATACTGCGTCACGACATCCCGCAGTGGAAGCGCGAGGCGCGTGAAAAGCTCAAGCGCCTCAACCGCCAGATCACCATGTTCGCCGTGGAACATCTGGTGGACGAAGCCCGGCTGCCGTTTCTGCTCATCCCCGCCGTGATGGCCTATTTCGACGCGGTGCAGCGGGATGTGATCGACAACGTGGGCGATTTCCGTCACGCGGAGGAGGGGCAGAGCGGCAGCGACAAATCGCAGTTCCGCCGTTACGGCATCAACGTGCTGGTTGACCACACCGCTTCGCGGGGCGCCCCGGTGGTGTATGAAGACAGCCCGATGCACCACAACCTGATCGGGCGGGTGGAGCATCAGGCCCAGTTCGGCAACCTGGTCACCGATTTCAACCTCATCAAGCCAGGCTCTTTGCACCGCGCCAACGGCGGCTACCTGTTGCTGGATGCCTACAAGGTGCTGACCCAGTTCTACGCCTGGGAGGGCCTGAAGCGCGTCTTGCATGCGCGCGAAATCCGCATCGAATCGCTGGGGCAGATCCTCAGCCTGGTCAGCACGGTATCGCTGGAGCCGGAACCGGTGCCGCTGGATGTGAAAGTCGTGCTGTTCGGCGAGCGCATCCTCTACTACCTGCTGTATGCCTACGACCCCGAGTTCGCCGAACTGTTCAAGGTGGAAGCCGATTTCGACGACCATTTCGAGCGCAACGGCGAATCGGATCTACTTTACGCCCGCCTGATCGGCAGCCTCGCCCGCAAGGAAAAACTGCTGCCCTTCGACCCTTCCGCCGTGGCGCGGGTCATCGAGCACAGTGCGCGGCTGGCGGGGGAAGCCCACAAGCTTTCCGCCCACCTGCAGTCGGTGGCCGACCTGCTGCGCGAAGCCGATTACTGGGCGCGCCAGGAAGGGCGCGAGGCCGTGGCCATGGCCGATGTCCAGCGCGCCATCGACACCCAGTTGCTGCGCGCCAGCCGCCTCAAGGAGCGGGTGCAGGAGGAAATCCTGCGCGGCACCGTGCTGATCGACAGCGCCGGCGCCAAGGTGGGGCAAGTCAACGCCCTGTCCGTTATCGCCCTCGGCAACGCCGCCTTCGCCCAGCCTTCGCGCATTACCGCCACCACCCGCCTGGGCGAGGGCGAACTGCTCAACATCGAGCGCGAGGCCAAGCTCTCCGGCGCGATCCATTCCAAGGGGGTGCTGATTCTGTCCTCCTACCTCGCCGCGCGTTACGCCAAGAACCGGCCACTGCCTCTCTTCGCCAGCCTGGTATTCGAGCAATCCTATGGCGGGGTGGAAGGCGACAGCGCTTCCGTAGCGGAACTCTGCGCCTTGCTCTCCAGTCTGTCAGAGGTGCCGATCAGGCAGTCCATGGCAGTGACCGGATCGATCAACCAGTTCGGGCAGGTGCAGGCCATCGGCGGCGTGAACGAGAAAATCGAGGGCTTCTTCGACATCTGCCACGCACGGGGACTGACCGGCGAGCAGGGCGTGGTGATTCCCGCCGCCAATGTCCAGCACCTGATGTTGCGTCAGGACGTGGTGCAGGCGGTGGCGGAAGGGCGTTTCCACATTTACCCGGTAGCGCAGGTAGACGAGGCCCTGGAACTGCTGACCGGCATGGCGGCACAGGAAGTGAGCGCCAAAGTGGACGAGCGCATCGCGGCCTTGCTGAAGCTGCGCCAGGAACTGGCCAGGGAGGCGCATAGCGGCAAAACAGGCAACAAGCCTGAAAAAAACGATTAACCACGGATTGTCCATTTGTAATGCACGTACGTGTAGGAGCGGCGCCCTCGCCGCGAATCGCGGCGTGGGCGCCGCTCCTACAGCGGTGTTTTAGCTCTAATGGATAATCGGGGTTAAATCCTGTTTCTAAACCGGCAGCCGAATCGTGATGCCCGCGCCGCCCAGCGCGCTGTTGCCGATCGTGATCTCCCCGCCATAAGCCTGCACAATGCTGGCCACCACCGCCAGACCGATGCCCTGACCCGGCGTGGACTGGTCGGCGCGCGCGCCGCGTTGCAGGATGCGCTCGATGTCAGCGGGTGGAATGCCCGGACCATCGTCCTCCACCAACAGCGTTAACCTCCCCGCCTCTGTCCCAATGGATAATTTCACCCGGCTTTTGCTCCATTTGTATGCGTTGTCGAGCAGATTGCCGAGCAATTCCAGCAAGTCTCCCTGATCGCCACGAAAGCCGGACACCTTGTCGACATGCATTTCCGCGCGGATGGCCTTGTCGCGATAAACCTTGTCCAGGGAAGCAATAATTCTTTCCGCTACTGGCCTGATTTCGAGCGTGGCGGCCAGCGGCGAGGAAGGCCCCATGGTTGCCGCGCGCTGTAGCTGATAGTCCACGATGCGCTGCATTTTTTCGCTTTCCTCCGCCACCGTGACGGCCAGCGACGATGTTTCCGAAAGCGCTCCGCGCGATTGTTCTGATAGCGCTCCGCGCGATTGATTAGAAAGCGCTCCGCGCATGACGGCCAGCGGCGTTTTCAGGCTATGGGCGAGATCGCCCAGCGCGTCGCGGTAACGTTGCTGTTGCGCGCGCTCGCGCTGCAGCAGGCCGTTAAGGTTTTCGGTCAACGCTCTGAGCTCGGGGGGATAATCGCTGCCAAGCCGCTCTTTCTCTCCCCCCTCAATGGCGCGGATTTCCGCCGCCACCCGGCGCAGCGGGCGCAATCCCCAGCGCAGCAACACAGCTTGCGCCAGCAGCAGCAACAGCGCCATGGCGCCGAGCCAGCCCCACAGGCTGCGGCGGTAATGGGCAAGCTGGGTGTTGAATGCGGCAAGGTCTTCCGCCACGCTGAAAGTGAAGGCGAATTTGCGCTTTCCTTCGCTCCAGTTCACCCCCATGCGGTAAACGAAAAAATGAACCCCACCCGCACTCGGCAGCTCCGCGAATCGCCTTTCCCCCACTGCCAGAAGAGCATCCACTGGCAGGACAACGTTCAGGGCCGACGGCGAACGCCAGCGCGTCTTGCCCCGGCCATCGTCAATCGTGGCGTAAAGCCCCGACCCTGGCTGCCCGAAGCGCGGTTCCTGTAACTGCTCCGGCATGGCAAGACGGCCGGCCTCATCCACCTCCGCCGCCGCGATCAGCAGATAAAGCTGGCCCTGCAAGCGCTCCTCCCGGGCTGCCCGCGCGCTATCGCGGAAGGCGTGGTCGAGCGCGATGCCGGTGAGCGCCAGAAAAATCGCCAGCACGAGGGACGCAGCGAGAATGATGCGGGCGTTGAGTGTCATTTAAAGGCAGTGTTTGATTTTGAATGTTTAGTGTTGAATTGTGGCATGCGCTTTGCGCGTGATTCAATACCGACGCGTATTACGCGGCGACATCCATTCAACATTAAACACTAAAAATTAGCCGAGATTGTCCATTAGAGATTTCCCGCTGCACGGTTAAGCCTCACCGGCTCAGCCGCATTTGCCCACAGACCTTCGAACCAGTGTCTTCGTTTCCGCGTTACGGCCAAGCGTAGCGTGGGCTTTCGGGTTGGGTTGCGCA
>JAUYFW010000147.1 GCA_030690835.1 Sulfurimicrobium sp.
AGTATTTCAAAACTGACAAGGAGCTTTATCGCGAGCTTGGCGACCAGCAAATTGATATTGCCTTACCGATATTTTATAATCGTCAGCTCTTGGGGGCACTGGTGATAGACAACAACCAAAAAGTATTGTCAGTTCAGCAAATAGATTTTCTGGCGCAAGTGAGCAAATATTTGGATATTGCTGTGGGCAGTTTACTGCTTCATCAGCAGGATATGGTGGATAGTGTAATTAAGTGACAAATAGTAAGTTTAAAGTGGATTTATTTTAAATACCCCCTCTCTTTCTCCCCCTCCGCCAGCGGGTGAAGGGGGACATCTCCCCCTAATTTAGGGGGAGAAAGAGAGGGGGTAGTAATAGTATAATTTTCAATTTTTAACTATATTATATGATTATTACCAGCTTACATTTACAAAACGGAACATTGCTTATCGCGGCCTTGATAAATATTGTGATGAGTATTATTGTTTTTTCTCGCGGTATGAAAAACAAGATAAATTTGTATTTTGGTTTACTGACATTTTTTAATTTTTTGTGGGCTCTAAGTTTATTTTTTGCGCGTACTTTAGAGTCAGACATTTGGTTTTTAGCGGCGCAGTTGGCTTATCCATTTGCCCTAGGCATTGCCGTATTTTTATTATATTTTTCTCTTTATTTTCCCTTTATTAACCATAAATTTAATTATATTGTCCATTTCCTTATATGGATACCAGCAATATTTTTAGCTGTTATTCCATTTATATCGGGGGCATTTATAGTTAGTTCTGAAAAACATATATCACAAACATTATATATTTTATATTATTATAAACCAATGTATGTTATTTTTACGGTTTATTTTTTTATTATAGTAATAACGGCAATATTTAATTTATTTAAAAAATATAAAAAAATAGACGGACCATTGAGCAAACAAACCAGATGGCTCTCCTTTGCTATTATTATTGGTTTGTTAACTGGTAGTTATTTTGACTTAATACTTTGTTATTTTGGAAATTTTAAGTATGTATGGATCGGCCCTATATTTACCGCCTTTATGAATGGCTATGTGTTTTATTTAATCACCTCCAGCAAGGAAAAAATTAACAATGGCTAAGAAAAAGAAAAAAATATATTTACTTTTGGCTGGCGGTACTTCTTTGACTGACAAAGACGGCCATATTTGGGCAGTCAAAAATAGAGATGATATTGGCGCTTGGCTAGCGCAAATGCCAGAGCTTTCCATCTTGGCTGACTTGGAGCTAGTTTTTGTCAGTGGTGAAGATGAAATTTTGACTAGCAAAACTTGGGAAAAACTGGCCAAGGAAATTGACCAGAGATTTTTGTCAGCGGACGGCTTTGTGATAGTCAGCAAAATTGATCAGCTGATAAACACTGCTTTAGCAGTAAATTTTTTACTGCAAAATTATAAAAAAAGCCTTATTTTTACAGCTTCGCAAATCAGCGGTTCCAGCTTTATTGATAAAAAAGAAGTTATTGGTCGCCTAAAATCAAAACAGGGTGGTTTAGGGCTAAGAGCCAATCTGATAAACGCTTTGCAAATCGCTGACCAGCCCTTGCCAGGCGCG
>JAUYFW010000154.1 GCA_030690835.1 Sulfurimicrobium sp.
AACTACTGATGGAGTAATAAATGATGAAGAAATATTTGACAGCCAAGCTGTGCCCAGCTTTGTTCATTCTTGCCACAACGCTGGCGCTGCCCTCGTTTGCCGCCGATGACAGCACCACAGGCATGGCCGGCGACGGCGCGACGAGCAATATGGATATCCTGCGCGAGAAGATCAGTGCGGACAAGAAGTTGGTGGTTGCGAACAACATGAATCTGACTGACGCGGAGGCGAAGGGGTTTTGGCCTGTCTACGATGCCTACCAGAAGGATCTGCAAAAGATTAACGAGCGATTGGTCAAGGTCATCAATGACTATGCTCTGGCTTACAACAAGGGCGCAGTGCTAAACGTCACGGCAAAGCAACTGCTGGATGAAGCCATTGCCATCGAACTGGCCGAGGCCAAGCTAAAGCAATCGTATGTGCCCAAACTCGGCAAGGCCCTGCCGGCGGCAAAGGTGGCACGTTACATTCAGATCGAGAACAAGATTCGAGCCATCATCCGCTACTCGCTCGCAGAGGGGATTCCCTTGGTGGAATAGCGTGTCGCTTCTAGTAGGCAGTCATGTTGAATTTGCGTGATGACCTTGTAGGGCCGAATTCATTCGGCCTATTGTGCGAATGAATTCGCACCTACAAAGAACATGCAGCCGTTTTAAGTTGACTGAACTACTAGGTAGATCAACAGAATTTTTGCAAATATTACGAGAGGTAAATTAAATGATTTCTAAATCGATAATCTCAGTAGCTGTTATTGCAGCTCTCGTCAGCGCCCCGGCGGTTGCGCAACAGATCATTTACCCCGCAAAGGGCCAGTCCGCTCAGCAACAGCAGAAGGATGAAGCCGAGTGCTACACATGGGCCAAGGGACAGACGGGCTACGATCCGGCGGCATCCCAGGCTGTGGCGCCTCCGCAGCAGCAACCTGTAGGTGGTGAACGGATGAGAGGCGCCGCACGCGGTGCGGTTGGCGGAGCCGTGATTGGCGGGATTGCCGGCGATACCGGCAAGGGTGCTGCGATTGGCGCGACAGTGGGAGTGATGGCGGGCGGCGCAAGG
Organism: Sulfurimicrobium sp.; assembly: GCA_030690835.1. Classification (GTDB taxonomy): domain Bacteria; phylum Pseudomonadota; class Gammaproteobacteria; order Burkholderiales; family Sulfuricellaceae; genus Sulfurimicrobium. Next base: position 1,057 of record JAUYFW010000154.1, read on the forward strand.
CAACGGCAGAAACAGGCGGCTAATCAACAGGCTGCGGCACAGCAGCAACAGGCCACAGCACAACAGCAACAGAACTTTCAGCGTGCCTATGGAGCCTGCTTTGAAGGCCGGGGTTACACCGTCAAGTAAATACGCACCTGCTACGGCGTTTCTGGGTTGAAGCGGATCATCGCTAACCACGGCGGCATCGTCTATGAGAAGCATCCCGGTCCGAACATGGCCAGGACCGGGACAGCGATTAAGAATGCGAAAATTAAGTGAGGATTTCGCCATGACGAATTTTGCCGATGACATTTCTGGAGCGCTGTGCCTGCATCGCTGGGTGCTTGGTGCGCTTGCGCTGCTGGCATTGGCAGGTTGCGCGAGCGTTTCTCCGCAGCGGATCACCACTGACCGCATGGACTACGGGCAGGTGATCGCGGATTCCTGGAAGCGCCAGACCCTGCTGAATGTGGTGCGGATGCGCTATGCCGATGCGCCGGTGTTTCTGGAAGTTTCTTCCATCATCAACAGCTACTCGGTCGGGGGAAAGGCGAGCGCGCTGGCGACGCTTCCGAGCGGAACGAACCCGGATGTATTCAGCCTCGGCGCCGAGGGCACCTGGTCCAACACGCCGACGGTGACCTATCAGCCGGTGTTGGGCGACCGGTTTACCAAATCCATGCTGCAACCCGTTCCTCCAGCCGCTGTTTTCCAGTTGTTGCAGGGCGGTTGGCCGGCTGAGGTTGTGCTGCCAACCGTGGTCGGCTCGATCAACGGGCTGCGCAATGATTCCCTTGGAGCAAGTGCCGATCCCGGTTTTCGCCAACTGATCGAGGTGCTGTCTCGCATTCAGCGCACTGGTGGCCTCGGCATCCGGATCGAACCACGCAAGGATAGCAGCGCTGTCGTCATCGCGCTACGGCGTGAGGGCCCGGATGCCGAGCTAGTCGAAAATGGACGCCGCGCGCAGGAGTTGCTGGGGCTGGAGGAAGGCGCCAGCGAATTCGATATCACCTACGGCCTGCTCCCGCGCAACCGTCGCGAGGTGGCCATGCTCAGCCGTTCGATGCTGGAAATCATGTTGCAACTGGGTTTCGGCATCGAGTTGCCGTCCACGCACGTGGCGGATGGCCGGGCGGGCGCCGGTCGCGGGAAAGCCGGCGAGGCAAAGACTGAGCCGCTCGTGCGTATTCATTCTGGGACGGAAGCGCCAGTGGATGCCTATGCCGCAGTGCCGTATAAGGGGTATTGGTATTGGATCGATGATACCGATATCGCGAGCAAGCGCACTTTCACTTTTCTGCTGATTCTGTTTTCGCTGGCGGAAACCGGCCAGGCAACGGCCACTCCCGTCGTGACGGTGCCGTCGCGATGAGCCGAATCGCTGCTATTTTTGGTTTGTTGCTGCTCGGCCTGCTGACAGCAATGGCCGGCGGTTGGGGCACGCTGGCACTCACTTATTCAGGCCCGCACAACGATGCCGTGCGCTACAGTTTGGCCGCTGTATTTGCCGTGGCATCGCTGGCGGCATTGCTGGCGTTGTTTTTTCGCCGCTGGCGATGGCGGGCTTTCGCCGCTTATCTGACCCTGTTCGTGGCTTTGCTGGCTTGGTACTTCGGCCTTGAGCCATCCAACGAGCGCGACTGGCAAACCGATGTGGCAGTGCTGCCCTACGCCACGATCGAAGGCGACCTGGTCACGGTGCACAATATCCGCAACTTCGACTACCGTAGCGAAACCGACTACACCCCCGCCTATTACGACAAGCGCTTCGATCTGCGCAAACTGGAAGGGGTGGATGTGGTGGCCGTCTACTGGATGGGGCCGGCCATCGCGCACGTATTCCTCAGCTTCGCCTTTGTCGGCGGCGATCATCTGGCCATCTCCATCGAAACGCGCAAGGAGAAGGGGGAAGGCTATTCCACCCTCAAGGGTTTCTTCCGGCAATATGAACTCTACTATGTGGTGGCCGATGAACGCGATGTCATTCGGTTGCGCACCAACTATCGCCGTGATCCGACTGAAGATGTGTATGTGTACCGGGCATCTGGCCCCATCGAGAACAGCCGCCGATTGCTTCTGGAATACATGAACAGGATCAACGGACTGAAAGCCAGCCCCGAGTTTTACAATAGCCTGACGACCAACTGCACCACCAACATCTGGCTGAACTCTCGCGTCAATCCGGAGCATCTGCCATTCAGTTGGAAGATTCTGGCGAGCGGCTACGTGCCAGAGTTCATGTATGAACACGGTCGACTGGCCCCCGGCGGGCTGCCTTTTTCTGAACTCCAACAGCGCGTTCACATCAATGCCCGTGCGCAGGCGGCAGACACGGCGGCGGATTTCTCGCGCCGCATCCGGGAGGGGGGCGCGGCTACAGAGCCTCAAGCTTCGCGATGAATCAGCGCTGACTCATCATATTGCAGCATAACGGGAATAGTGCTTGGAATTGGACAATAGTGAGTATGAGATTGAACCCTGGATATTTCATTGCCGCAGCTTTCCTGCTGCTGGCCACTATGCTCGCGGCCATGGCACTGCCGGCTAGGGCTGATGGCGCATCCGGTGTGACGGGTGGCGCCAAGCGGCCCAAAGTCTGTCTCGTGCTTTCCGGTGGCGGGGCACGGGGCGCCGCACACGTGGGCGTCATCAAGGTGCTGGAAGAGTATCGCGTGCCGATTGATTGCATCACCGGCACCAGCATGGGCTCGCTGGTGGGAGCGGCTTACGCATCCGGCACCAGCGTTGCCGATATGGAAAAGATCATGGGCGGACTGTCCACTAACACCCTGTTTCGAGATAAGCCGCCGCGTGAGGAATTGCAGATCCGGCGAAAGCAGGAGGATCGCAGTCTCCTGTTCAGCCCTGAACTTGGTATTGGAAGTATTGGTGGGACTATGCTTCCCAAAGGCATTGTCTCCGGTGTGCAGCTTGAATCGGTATTGCGTGACCTTGCTGCGCCGGGTTATCGCAATTTTGATGAATTGCCGATCCCCTACCGTGCCGTCGCCACTAATCTGGAGACGGGACAGGCAGTGGTTTTCAACAAAGGGGAGCTGGCCAACGTGATGCGGGCCAGCATGTCGGTGCCGGTGGCCATTGCGCCAGTCGAGATTGACGGCAAAATGCTTGTCGATGGCATGCTGGTCAACAACCTGCCGGTAAACGTCGCACACGCAATGGGTGCCGATATCATCATTGCCGTTAATGTTGGCACCCCATTGGCGAAACGTGAGGAACTGGGTTCGATTCTCGGAGTCGCGGGGCAGATGCTCAGCATCCTGACCGAGCAGAATGTGCAAGCTTCGATTGCTTTGCTGAAACCCACCGATATCCTGATCTCACCCGAGTTGGGTGATTTTGCGACCAGTGATTTTGACCACCTGCCCAGTACACTTCCCATCGGCGAGGCGGCGGCACGCAAGGTCGCGGATCGGCTTTCCAGGCTGAGCCTGTCGCCAGAGCAATATGCGTTGTACCGTAAAGGTCTGTCAAACTTGATTGCGCAGGATATGCGCCCGGTTGACAAAATTCGTTTTGAGAACCTGAAACGGGTCAATCCAGAATACTTGCAGAGCCTGATGGATACCCAACCCGGTAAGCCTGTCGAGCAGAAGGTGCTGGACGAAGATCTGCGCAGGGTTTACGGCACTAGCGATTTTGAGCATGTGAATTACCGGATGATTGAGGATCAGGGACAACGCGTCCTTGTGGTGGATGCAGTGGAAAAATCCTGGGGACCGAATTATTTCCGCTTCGGGCTGGGGTTGGACAGTGATTTTCAGGGGACTGCCAACTTTACTGTGCAGGGGCGTTTTCGTAAAACCTGGCTCAACTCCCTCGGTGCAGAGTGGTTGACCGATGTGCAGATTGGTCATACCGACCGTATCGCGAGCGAGTTCTATCAACCCATCGATAGCCAGCACCGGTATTTCGTGGCGCCATCGATTGAACTCAAACAAAGCTCAACCGACCTTTATTCCAATGACGAACTAATTGCCCGCTACGATATGAAGAGGTACCGGGCCGGACTGGACTTTGGCCGAGATTTGGGGGAATACGGGCAGGCGCGGCTAGGTATCAGGGCGGGGGTGATAAACCCGTCACTGGCCATCGGACCGCCCAGCTTGTCTCCCGGTGCGGACAGTATTTCAGAGGGCGCGTTTGTGGCAAGCCTCCTGCTCGACAAGCTTAACAGTGTGACCTTTCCTACGGCTGGGTGGCTTGCCAGTGCCGGCCTGTACAACGCCAATTCTTCTCTAGGTGCGGATGATACTTATACCAAGTGGGATGCGCGAGGCACCTACGTGCACACATTTGGCAGAAATACATTCAGTCTCACAGGCATAGCCAACGGCAAGCTGGATGGCACGCTTCCTTCCTACGATCAGAACCAGTGGGGCGGGTTATTGCGGCAATCTGGCTATCGAGTCGGGCAGTTGCTCGGCGAATCGCTGACTTTTGGCCGGCTGATGTACTACAACAAGCTGAAGGATTATCCAGTGTTTGATGGATTGTATGCTGGCTTCTCGCTTGAGTTGGGCAAGATGCGGCATCCACTTGTCCCTGGAAATACAACGGATCTGCTCAAGTCTGCAGCCGTCTTTTTAGCCACGGACAGCCCAATTGGGCCGGTTTATTTTGGCTATGGGCGCGCAGTTGATGGCAACAGCAGTTTCTACCTCTATCTTGGTCTTCCATACTGAGCCTTCCAGTATCAACCAGCCACTGGCTGGTGAGGTAGGCTGGAAAAAATGGAGTCCGGGTAATGTCTTTTAATGTGACGTTTGTACGCTTCATAGCCCCCATCCCAGATTGCAGGATAGGGGGTAAAATATATTCAAATTGTCATAATGTATTTAGTCATAATGTATTTAACAGACACAACAGCTCGCTTAAGCGGCGAAGTTCTTCGCCGCAAAGTCCCAGTTCACCAGATTGTTGAGGAAGGTTTCGACGAACTTCGGACGCATGTTGCGGTAGTCGATGTAGTAGGCGTGTTCCCATACGTCGACGCACAGCAGGGCCTTGTCGCCAGTGGTCAGCGGGGTGCCGGCGGCGCCCATGTTGACGATGTCGACGGAGCCGTCGGCCTTCTTCACCAGCCATGTCCAGCCGGAGCCGAAATTGCCCACGGCGGAGGTCTGGAAGGCTTTCTTGAATTCGTCCACGGAACCCCACTTGGCCTTGATGGCGTCAACCAGCGCGCCGGTGGGCTCGCCGCCGCCGTTGGGCTTCATGCAGTTCCAGAAGAAGGTGTGGTTCCACACTTGGGCGGAGTTGTTGTAGATGCCGCCGGCCGGGGCTTTCTTGATGATGGCTTCGAGGTCGAGGTTTTCGAATTCGGTGCCCTTGATCAGGTTGTTCAGGTTGGTGACATAAGCCTGATGGTGCTTGGCGTAGTGGTATTCGAAGGTTTCCTGGGACATGTGGGGTGCCAGTGCATCCATGGCATAAGGCAGGGCGGGCAATTGGTGTTCCATGTTGACTCCTTGAGGGTGTTGAAATTAAACAGGCAAATCGATTTAGACTTAGTTTACCTAAAAACCCTGTTGGCGGCAATAGTTGAGTAAATCAATCGCCTATAGTTGCTTTTATAATCGAAGGTGGGTTGCTGACAGCATTCAGGCAGCAGCCAGGCCACCGGCTTCGATCGCCGCAATCGCTTTGGCCTGGTTCATATCCTGGGCGTAGCCGGTGCCGTAAAGGCAGCACGCCAGTTGATTGACCAGCGGCAGGGGGAGGGGGATTTCACCTGCCAGAATCTGTCGTGTCCAGAGCGCGGTTGCGGCAGCGCTGGCGGCCTTGGGCAGCTTGGGCATGCTGCGGGTGGGGGGGCGTTCCGCTTCGAACAGAATTTCGCTTGCCCCCTGATTCAGGTATTCGAGTTGCGGGCGTTGCATGGGGTTGGCGAAAGGCTCTCCATCGCAGCTTTGCAACAGGAGGGCGTGCGTTTCCGTCGCGAGCAGGACTGTTTTCAGCTGTTCCATCAAGCTCGCTTGACTGGCGCTGACCAGGTGCAGACCAACGTCGTTGAAGGGTTGCAGCAACTTGACCATGAGGTGGGCGCTGTTGCGCAATCCCAGGCGGCTCCGCAGACTCAGCATGGATGCCAGTCCCGGGCAGAGTGCTGCGGTTGGCACGAATGCCAGTCCTTCCTGATCCAGTGCTTGCTGTGCTTGCGACAGGCTGGCGCAGGGCAGAATTCCCAGTTCGCGCAGGACATAGGATGCTGCCATGCCATCGTGATTTTCCAGGGTGCCGTGGAGCAGCACCGGAATATCGAAATGCTGCAACAGCAGGGCGAGCAAGGGCAACAAGTTAGCTGTTTTCCGCCCGCCGCCGTAAGCCGGGATGATGACCGGCGTGATGCCGCTACACGGGGCCTTGAGGTGATAGAGCCGCTCCGCTACCGCGCGTTTGAATCCAAGCAGCTCTTCCAGGCTTTCACCCTTGGTTCGCAAGGCATAGAGCAGGGCGCCGAGTTCCAGGTCCGCCAGCCCTTCATCGAGCATGGCGGAAAAGAGCGTGTAAGCTTCCGTTTCAGACAGGCTGGTTTGGCCCTGTCCGAGTGCTCTGATAAGTGTCGCAGTGCTCATGCCGCTTTTCCTTGGTTAAGACAGTTTTAATCATGAGGAAAGCAGCAAGCCTTATGCCAGCTGGCTAGTCTATATTAATCAATATGATATGATTTATTTCAAGTTCTTTCGCATGAACGTGGTGCAAGCCGGAGTGCATGCGCTTCATCGTGGTGCGGGTAAAAAAACCCCCGCGCGTGGCGGGGAAGAGAAGAAGAAATCGGTGCGGGGTAAAATCGTGAATGCGTCTACTTGCCTCCACCAGAACCCATGCCGCCACCCATGCCGCCGCCAGGTCCGGGCCCCATGCCTTTTCCGACGCCAACCGGAGGCGGCATATCAGGAAGGCTCAGGCCCCTTTCCTTGGCACGCTCCTGCATGCGGGCATGGTGTTCGGCGCGGACCTGTTCGCGTTCCGCAGCCGTTTTGGCAGCGCGCAATTTGTTGCGGTGCTCGAGACGCTCCTGGCGCGTCATCAACTGACTGCCATAGACCTGGTCACTGGCTTGTGTTTGTTGTTGAGTTTGACTTTTCTGTTGAACCTGCTCCTGCTCGGCTGCCCATGTGGCAGTTGCGGCAGAGCAAAGCGCCACTACCGTGGCCGAAATTAAAGTACGCTTGAACATATCGAACCCCCATCTGAAAATTCTTGCTGTTAGAAAGGCTTTTGGTGCGACCTGAAACTCACTTCTGCTCCTACGACAACCATAAATGCGGATAAGTTCTGAAAACGCCTTCATGTCCGAGCCATTGCCGCGTTTCTTGTGCGATGTGATGCTGGCCCGTTTTGCCCGCTATCTGCGCGCAGCGGGTTATGACGCGGCATTGGCCGCCAATACCGCTGCGGATCGGGATATCTTACGCCAGGCGACGGAGGAAGGGCGCTGGTTATTGACGGTGGACCGCAAAATCCAGGAACACAAGGCGGCTCTGGGTCGGCTGGTGTTGTTGCCGCATGCGTCGCTGGATGGCCAGGCCAGGGAGTTGCAGGAGCATTTCGCCATGGATTGGACGGGGCATGCCTTCTCCCGCTGCATCCTGGATAACGCCCCCCTTGAGGCACTTAAGGACGCGGAGATGGGCCAGGTGCCGGAGGATGTGCGCCACTCGGGAGAGCCGCTGATGCGCTGCCCGGGCTGCGGGCGGGTGTACTGGCGCGGTTCCCACTACCGCCGCATGATGGGGCGGCTACGGCGGTGGCAGGAAGGGGTTTGGTTATAGCGCTATTTGCTGCGCCAGCGCGTTTTTCTCCGCCGTGTGCGTGCCGGTCAGCGCGAAGCCGAGCAAGTTCCCGTCGCCGTCCACGAAGCGGCCGCGCACGCCCTGTTCCGTCTGCTCCACCAGCCATGTGCCGCTTGTGCCCGGGGCGGGAGGACAGACCACTAGCGGGCAGGCAGGTGTTTTTACCACCACCGGCATGACCGGGTAGGCCAGTTCCGCCACCGTGCCCGCGAGCACCTTGGCCAGAGTCCGTGCCTGTTGCATCAGCGGCATGACGAAAGGCAACACCTTGCCTTGTGCCTCGGCGCAGTCGCCGATGGCGTAGACGCCTTCCGCGCTGCTCTGGAGCTGGTTGTCCACCACGATCCCGCGCTTGACATCAATCCCCGCCGCACTTGCCAGGGCGGTACGGGCGCGCAGGCCGATGGCCGAAAGCACGACGTCGGCATCGATCGTCGAGCTGTCGGAAAGCGTGAGGCGCAGGCCGTTTTCCATACGATCAAGCTTTTCGGCCTTGGTGCCGAAATGCCAGCGTACCCCCAGTTTGCTGAGTGCGTCCTGCAACTGCGCGCTGGCTTCGGCCGGCAACAGGCTGCTCAATGGTCGGCTGCCGGGGTCGATGATGTCCACTTCATAACCGCCGGCGAGCAGGTCGTTGGCGAACTCGCAGCCGATCAGCCCGGCACCCAGAATGGCCACGCGCTGTTTTCCTTCCAGGGACTGGCGGAAGCGGGCGTAATCATCCAGATCGTTCACCGACATCACCGCATCGGCGGCGTCGCCTTGCAGTGGCAGGCGGATCGGATCGGCGCCCTGTGCCAGCACCAGCCGGGAATAGGCGATTTCCTGTCCGTTCACGGTGATGCTGTGACGCTCCGGATGGATGGCGCTGATTTCGGAGTGTGCGCTGATCTTGGCATTCAATTCCTGTGCCATCTGCGTTGCCGTTTTCGTGGCCAACTGTGCGGCCGATTTTCCGCCGGCAAAGGCATTGGAGAGCATGGGCTTGGAATAGAACCCGCCATCGTCCGCTGTAAATATATGCAGCGGCGTTGTTGCGTCAAGCTTGCGCCATTCCCGTGCCAGGGTATAACCCGCCAGGCCGGTGCCGATGATGATCAAGGGATTCATCTTGTTTCTCCGTGCGGGGGATGAAGGAAGCCAGGCGCTCCCTTCATCCGTTAGGGAATATTTGATCCAAGATTATCCATTGGATTCATGTGGGAGCGCCGCCCCCGGCGCGAATCGCGGCGAGCCACCGGCCAAAACACCCGAGGACAAGTGCGCAGCTCCCACAGCGGTGTTTTGGCTCGCAATGACAATTAGACCGCCACCATTTCAAAGTCGGACTTGCTCACGCCGCAGTCCGGGCAAGCCCAGCTATCGGACACGTCTTCCCAGCGGGTGCCCGGGGCGATGCCTTCATCCGGCGCGCCGGCCACTTCGTCGTAAATCCATCCGCATACCACGCATTGGTACTTTTTCATTTTCAGTTCCTTAAACTATTTGGGTGTGCCACGCATCCGATCAGGGCAGATGAGGCTGGCGGTGTGTTTTGCAAGTCATGTCCCAACTCTTGATCCGGGCCAGGGTGTCGCGGTAATCGGCTATCAGCTATAAGCTCTCGGCTGGCAGATCCAGCATGGCAACGCACGGCAGCGATGCTGCCAGTATGGCCTGACGCACGGCTTCCAGCGCCTGTGGCCGGGGGAAACTCTTGCGCCAGGCGAGGGCCACGCGCCGGCTGGGAACGGGCGCGGCAAAGGGCCGGAAGGCCAGAAGCCGGTTTTCGTGCTGTGCCGGGCCGACGGCGCTGCAGGGCAGGACGGTGAGGCCCGCGCCGCTTGCCACCATGTGGCGGATGGTTTCCAGCGAACTACCCTCAAGGATTCTTTGTATGCTGCCGGGCGCGGCGGCGGAACGGTTGAGCGCGGGGCAGACCTGCAGCACCTGGTCGCGGAAGCAGTGTCCGGAGCCGAGTAGCAGCAGGCTCTCTTGCGACAGTTCGCTGCTGGTGATGGTTTTCTTTTCGCACCAGGGATGCGAATTTGGCAGCGCGACCACAAAGGGCTCGTCGTATAGGGCCTGGGTGACGATGCCCGGTTCCCCGAAGGGCAGGGCGATGATGATGGCGTCGAGCTCGCCCTGTTTCAGCCGCTCGGCGAGGCGCGTGGTGAAGTTTTCGTCGAGATGCAGCGGCATGTTTGGCGCCAGCCGGTGCAGGGCGGGAATCAGGTGAGGCAGCAGATAGGGCGCAATGGTATAAATGGCGCCCAGCCGCAGCGGGCCGAGCAGCGGGTCGCGTCCCTGCTGGGCGATGAGCTTGATGGCGGAGGTCTCTTCCAGCACGCGCTGCGCCTGTTCCACGATGCGCTCGCCTACCGGGGTGATGCTGATTTCGCTGGCGCCGCGCTCGAACAGCGCCACGCCGAGTTCCTCCTCCAGCTTGCGGATCGCCACGCTCAGGGTGGGCTGGCTGACGAAGCAGGCTTCCGCCGCGCGGCCGAAATGACGGGTGCGGGCGAGGGAGACGATGTAGCGTAGTTCGGTCAGGGTCATGTCAGGGCTCGTTAATACGTTGATTCGATTGCTACGGTTGAAAAAGTTGGCGTATACTCAAGGCGCTTGTTTGAGAGTGGAGGCTGAAATGAATGTAAACATGAATACGAGTACCGCGCTGGCTTCGGTAGCCGGGCAGAGCACGGGCGATGCGGTTGGTCTCTCGGTGCTGAAAAAGGCCATGCAGATCGAGGCGCAGAACGTCCAGCAACTGATTGACGCTATTCCCAAGACGGAAAATACTTCCGTCAATCTGCCGCCCAATCTCGGGCAAAACGTCAACACCACCGCCTGACCTTGATATAACAGGGCAGGACAGGGTTTTTGCCCCTGTCACTTGTCAGTCTCCTGCGCCCCGGCATTGTCGGGGCGCAGTGCATTTATGGCCATCCAGGCCAAGCCCCCCACCGCGATGAGCAGCGCAGTCCACAGCAGCCAGGGATGGCGTTCGCTCCACGCTTCCGCGCTGACATAAGCGCTGTTGCGCTGCTCCGCACCCAGTGGTGTGGCGGGCGCAGCCTGCCAATGTTCCGGGCGGGAGATTTGCGCCAGTTCATATTTCGGCGCGGTCGCGCGCGGGTTGCCGTAAAGCAGTCGATAATCCTGCCCCACTTCCCGTTTGAAGACCACCTGGCGCGGAACGCCGAGCATTTCCAGGCGCAGTCCGGGCAGCGCGGGATCGCTGTGGTTCAACAGCGTCACGCGCCAAAGTCTGGCGTGGCTTTCCGGAAAAACGATCTCCAGTTCGCTGCGCTGCTTGCCGTCATCCGCGTGGCGGTAGATATGGCCTTGTCCGGCGCTGCGCCAGTTCTTGCCATCATCGCTGCTGCTGATTTTTACCTGGCGGTGGAACTCCGCCTGGCTGGTCTCGAAATGGATGGCGGAAACGGGCGGCCGCGGCTTGCCCAAATCGGCTTCCCACAGGCTTTCTCCATCGGCTTGCCGGGCGGCAAGGCTGAAGGCGGCCGGTAGCGGTGCGCGCTGGGCCTCGGTTTTGCTTTCCTCGGTGATGCGCGCGCCGGTTGCCCGCAGCGCCTTTTCGCCCTGCAGAAAGCGCAGCCGCAGCCAGCGCGAACGGGTGCGGGGGTAGCTCAGTACCTGGCCATTGGTTAGGCTATCCTGCTCGAAGCGGAACAGCGGCGCCTTGTCCCGCACGATGCGCCAGTTGAGGCGATCATCGCTGGCAGCGATTTCCGTCCAGGTGAAAAAATCCTTTTGATCGAGATTGATCTGGATGGCGTTATGGGGTGCGCCGTTCGAGCCCGTGTCAATTACCGCCTGACTGTATTCTCCATGGGTGAAGCCGGTGTCGCTGACAGGCGCGTTGCGCCACGCACGCTGACATTGTTCCTGTTGCGCATGCAGCAGGTAAGGCACCTCCTTGCCATTGCGGTCGATCACGCGCAGATCGGCAAGGCTGGTCCGCGCCGGGCCGTAAATTTCCGCGGGCAGCGTGGCGCGCAGCCAGGCGGTTGGTCCGGGCGGGCTCTGCAAGGGGCGGGAATATTGCCAGTGCTGCCATGCGCCAGACAAATCCTCGGCTTGTGCAAAAAAGGGAATAAGCAATAAAGCGAGCCAGCGCATCATGGTTTTTTCTCTGACTTATCCGCTGCCTGGCGGCGCTGGTAGAAGAATGACACCACCAGCAATGCCGTGCCCAGCGCGAAAAAGGAAACGATACGGTAGGCCTTGTCCAGCAGGGAAAGGTCATACAGGAACACCTTGCCCACCAGCAGTCCGAACAGCGCCAGCGCCTGCCAGCGCAGTGCCGCAATGTCACGCCGCACGCCGACCAGGATCAGCAGCGTGGCGTATGCCGCCCACAGCAGGGACAGGGAAAGCATTTGTGCCAGCCCGTGCCGTTGGCCTGTACTGAACACATCCCACAGTTCCAGCGATAGTCCCCACAGCGCAAAGACGTTGGCCGCCACGCCCACCACGCCAAAGGCAAAACGTTCATTGCTGGAAAGTGTTTCGCCGTTTCTGAATGCCCAGGTAGCGGATAGGCCCAGGCAGGTTACCAGTACGGCGAAAGCGGCGAAGCGGGCATTGAGCAGAAAGTCTCCTCCGTCCGGCAGGTCGGAGATCAGGGTCAGGGCGGCGAGGGCCAGCAGAATCAGCCCGCCACCGCGCAAGCCGGCGTGATTCGTTCTGAATCCGCTGCCGGCCAGCGCCGCGCCCTTGATGGCCCAGGCGATGGCAATCCATTCGCCTTCCAGTTGCACCGGAATGGCCAGGGTGGCCGAGGTCAGCGCCGTCGCGGCAAACAGCAGGCGGGACGCGGCGGGCGGGGTCAGGCGCATCATGCCGAGGTAGGCGGCGGAGAGCAGCAGCAGCGCCAGGGTCAGTTGCTCGCGGTGGAGGTCATAGAGCAGATCGCCCAGCGCGACCAGGTAAGCGCCGGCGGTCAGAACCAGCAGCAGGATCTGCAGCCCGTTGAGACGTCCGCCACGCCGTGCCTGGATCATGGACAGGGCGGAGAATTGGGCAAAAAACAGGGTCAGGAAGGCGAGCGTCGGCAGCAGATGGGTGGCGTCGCGATAGAACTGCCCGTGCCAGCCGATGTAATAGAGGATGGTGGCGAGCAGCGCCAACGGCGGCAGAACATCCCAGTCGCGGCGGCGCGCGAGTAGCAGCAGGCCGGTATTCAGCACGGCAATATAGGTGAAGAGCTGGATTTGCGCGTCCACGCCGCTGCTCAGCAGCGCCGGGGTGACGAAGCCGCCTGCCAGGGCCAGCAGGGCGATGCGCACGGAATCGCGGCCCAGCGCCAGCACCATCAGCGCGGCGGTGATGATGGCCATGCCGCCGAACGCCGCCCAGGAAGGAATGAGCTGGTAAAACTGATGGGCGGCATAGAGCGACAAATACAGCACGCCCGCGCCGAGACCGGCGATACCATCGGAAAAATAGCTGTAACCGCGCTTGAGAATGGTCTGGCTGAACACGATCAGCGCGCTACCTGACAGCAGGCCGATGGCGACGCGCCCGGCCGGGCCGATCCAGTCGTTGTCGAAGGCGAATTTGAGAAAGAACGAGCCGGCCAGCAGCAGGGCGATAATACCGATGCGGTTGAGCCAGCGGCCCGCGATCAGGGATTCCAGATCGAGCTTGGGGGCGGGCTTCGATGCGAGTCTGAGTTGTGGCGCGGGGGCCGGCTTGGCCTGTTGCCGGGGCGGCGGCTCGGTCAATGCTTCAGTTACAGTGGCAGCGGCCAGAATGGCGTCCGGATGTTCGATGTGTTGCAGTCTGAGTCGAGCTATTTCTGCTTCCAGAGCGGACACCCGATCTGCCAGCGCATCGTTGGCACGATGGCTCCTGAGCGTCTTTTCCATCTGGTTGACACGCAGATAGGCAATAATTCCGAGCAGCGGGGCGGCCAGGAACAGCAGGCCAAGGATCACATAGAGGCTGTACATGAATGCTCCCATCATTATCCCCGTGAACCTATCACGGTTTACGTCAATATCAAATAGGTTGGCGTGTCAGGACTGAAAACGATGACGCAGGTAGGCGATGATGCCCGGCAGGATCGATATAAAGATGATCGCGAGCATCACCAGGGTGAGATTTTCCTTGATCACCGGAATGTTGCCGAAGAAGTAGCCGCCGAGCACGAAGGAACCTACCCAGGCGATGCTGCCGCTGAAGCTGAAAAAAATGAAGCGGCGGTAATCCATGTGGCCCATGCCGGCGACGAAGGGCGCGAAGGTGCGGATGATGGGAAAGAATCGTGCCAGGATAATGGCCTTGCCGCCGTGCTTTTGATAGAAGTGGTGGGTCTTGTCCAGGTAATCGCGGTTGAGCAGGCGCGAGGTTTTGCTTTTGAATATCCGCGGTCCGGCCAGGCGGCCGATCCAGTAATTGGTGTTGTCGCCGAGGAACGAGGCGGATACCAGTAGCACGACCAGCACTTCGGGTTCCATCGCGCCGGTGGCGGCGATGGCGCCGGCGATAAAGAGTAGTGAATCGCCGGGCAGAAAAGGGGTTACCACCAGCCCGGTTTCGCAAAAAATGACCAGAAACAGGGCCAGGTAAATCCAGGTGCCATATTGCTGGATCAGTAATGGCAGGTGCTTGTCCAGGTGCAGGACAAGGTCGACGAAGGAAAGAAGTAGTTCCACGCGTTAATCGCCTATGGCAGCGCTTCGGCCTCTTCGCCTTCCTTCTTCTCCGGCTTGAGGAACTGCTCGCGTGAAACGCCCAGCCACAGCACGATCGGGCTGGCGACCAGCACCGAGGAGTAGATGCCGAAAACAATACCGATGGTCAGCGCCAGGGCGAAGTAGTGCAGCGCCTCGCCGCCGAGGAACAGCATGGCCAGCACCATCAACTGGGTCATGGAGTGGGTGATGATGGTGCGCGACATGGTGCGGGTGATGGCGTTGTCGATGATTTCCGGCACGCTGGCCTTGCGCATCTTGCGGAAGTTTTCGCGGATCCGGTCGAACACCACCACCGATTCGTTCACCGAGTAGCCCAGGATCGCCAGCACCGCAGCCAGCACGGTGAGGGAAAAGTCCCACTGGAAAAAGGCGAAAAAGCCCAGGATGATCACGATGTCGTGCATGTTGGCGATGATGGCGGCAACCGCGAAGCGCCACTCGAAGCGCACGGCGAGGTAGGCCATGATGCCGATACATACCACCAGCAGGGCCAGGGCGCCGTTTTCGTAAAGCTCCTTGCCGACCTGCGGGCCGACGAATTCGACGCGCTGCAGTTTGGCTGTGGAGTCTGCTGCGGCAAGCGCCTGGAACACCTGCTCGGAAAGCTTGGCGCTGCTGAGTTCGGGTTTGACCGGCAGGCGGATCAGGATGTCGTGCGAGGTGCCGAAAGTTTGCACCGCAGCGTCATGCAGGCCGATTTTGGTCAGTGTATCGCGGACCTTTGGCACTTCCGCTGGATGGGGGTAGTTGATTTCCATCACCGTGCCGCCGGTGAAGTCCACGCCCAGGTTGAGGCCCTTGAAGCCGAGCGCGGCCACCGCCAGGATGAAGGTCACCAGGGAGATCATCGTGGTCACCCGGGCATAGCTCATGAACGGGATGTCGCGCTTGATATTGAAAAATTCCAGCATGTTTTTTCCTTAAAAAACCTTAGCCACAGAGAGCACAGAGGTCACAGAGAAAACCAGGTGGAAACCCCACGATTTCTCTGTGTTCTCTGTGACCTCTGTGGCAATAAATCAAATCGAAACTTTATCCAGACGAACCTTGCGTCCATAGGTCAAATTGACCATGCTGCGCGACACCACCACGGCGCTGAAAATCGAGGTCAGGATGCCGAGGCACAACACCACCGCGAAGCCGCGTACCGGTCCGGAGCCGAGCCAGAACAGGGCGGTGCCGGCGATGAGGGTGGTGATGTTGGAGTCCAGAATGGTGCCGAAGGCGCGCTCGTAACCGGCGTGGATCGCCGCCTGGGGCGAGATGCCACTGCGCAGCTCTTCGCGGATGCGTTCGTTGATCAGCACGTTGGAATCGATCGCCATACCGACGGTGAGCGCGATTGCCGCCATGCCGGGGAGGGTCAGCGTGGCTTGCAAAATCGACAGCAAGGCCACCAGGAACAACACGTTGGCGCTCAGGGCGAGGGTGGAAATCAGGCCGAAGAAACGGTAGTACATTATCATGAACAGGGCAATGGCGATGAAGCCGTAGATGTTCGAGTTGAAGCCCTTGGCGATGTTTTCCGCACCCATGCTCGGGCCGACAGTGCGCTCCTCGATGATTTCCATCGGTGCCGCGAGCGCGCCGGCACGCAGCAGCAGCGCGACATCGTTGGCTTCCTGGGTGGTCATGGAGCCGCTGATCTGTACGCGGCCGCCGCCGATTTCCTCGCGGATCACCGGGGCGGTGATGACTTCCGCCTGGCCTTTTTCGATCAGCAGAATGGCCATGCGCTTGCCCACGTTCTCGCGCGTGGTGTCGCGGAAGATGCGCGCGCCGCGGCCGTCGAGTGAAATGTGCACCACCGGCTCGCTGGTCTGGTTGTCGAAGCCGGGCGCGGCATCGCTGATATATTCGCCGGTCAGCACCACCTGTTTCTTGACCAGCATGGGGCTGCCCTTGCGCTCGGTGTAAAGCTCGGTGCCGAACGGTACCTGGCCCTGGAGCGCCGCACTGACATCGTGCTCGTCGTCCACCATGCGGATTTCCAGGGTGGCGGTGCGCCCGAGAATCTCCTTCGCCTTGGCGGTGTCCTGCACGCCGGGCAATTGCACCACGACGCGGTCGGCGCCCTGCTGCTGGATGATGGGTTCGGCCACGCCCAGTTCGTTGACGCGGTTGCGCAGGGTGGTGATGTTCTGTTGCAGGGCGAATTCCTGGTTCTTCTTCTGCGCCTGCGGGTTCATGCTGGCGCTGATCTTGAATTCGCCGCCTTCTTCCGACTCTTTCAAAATCAGGTCCGGCATGTTCTTGAGCAACTCGTTCATGGCTTTTCCGCGCGTTTCGGCGTCACGGAACTTGACCGATATGGTCTGGTCCGGCAGGCGGCTGATGCCGGCGTAGGCGATTTTCTTCTCGCGCAGCGCGCTGCGGATGTCGCCGGTGTAGCGCTCCATGGTTTTGACCAGCGCGGCTTTCATGTCCACTTCGAGCAGGAAGTGCACGCCGCCGCGCAGATCCAGGCCGAGATACATGGGCAGCGCGCCCATGGCGGTGAGCCAGCGCGGCGAACTGGAAATGAGGTTGAGCGCGACCACGTAGCCGTTGCCGAGCTTGTTCTGCAGCAGATCCTTGGCCTTGAGCTGGGTGTCGGTGTCGGCGAAGCGAACCTTGATGCTGGCGCTGTCGAGCGTAACGCCCCGGGAGGTGATCTGGTTCTGGCGCAGGGCGTCTTCCACCAGTTGCAGCGTGGTCTGGTCCACTTTTACCGTGGCTCTGGCGGAGGAAACCTGCACGGCTGGCATTTCACCGAAGAAATTGGGCAGGGTGTAGAGCAATCCCAGCAGCAGTGCGACTGCTACGACAATGTTTTTCCACAGGGGGTAGCGGTTCATGGATCAATTCCGTAATGGGTGATGGAGAATGGGGGATGGGTTACGATTTACCCATCACCCATTTCCGCTTGCTAAATGCTCTTGATGGTGCCCTTGGGCAGCAGGGTGGTGATGGCTGGCTTCTGCACGTTCACGACCACGTTTTCGGCGATCTCCAGGCTGACGTAGCCTTCGCTGACCTTGACCACCTTGCCCAACTGGCCGCCGGAGGTGACGACTTCGTCACCCTTTTGCAGCGCGTCCATCATGTTCTTCTGTTCCTTGGCGCGCTTCATTTGCGGACGGATCAGCATGAAATAGAACAGCACGAAAATTACGACGAGGGGCAGGAAGCCCATCAGGTCAAAGCCGCCAGCGGCGGGGCCGGCAGCATAAGCGTTACTAATCAGCACTTTCATTCTCCATATATATCAGGTCGGATAAAATCCGCGCAATTCTAGCACGCAGTTGCCCGTGCTCGCCTGAACTCTTGCACGAATTCGCTAAAGCGCTGCTCTTCAATGGCGTGCCGGATGCCCTGCATCAGTTCCTGGTAGTAATGCAGGTTGTGGATGGTATTGAGGCGCGCGCCGAGGATTTCGCCCAGGCGGTGCAGGTGGTGTAGATAGGCGCGGGTGAAATTGCGGCAGGTGTAGCAGCCGCAATCTTCGTCCAGGGGAGCGGTGTCGAGGCGGTATTGCGCATTCTTGATCTTGACCGTGCCGAAGCGGGTGAACAGCCAGCCGTTGCGCGCATTGCGGGTGGGCATCACGCAATCGAACATGTCTATCCCTTGGCTCACGGCGTCCACGATGTCCTCCGGCGTCCCCACGCCCATCAGGTAGCGCGGCTTGTTGGCCGGCATGCGCGGCGCGGTGTGGGCGAGGATGCGCAGCATGTCCTCCTTGGGCTCGCCCACCGAGAGTCCTCCGATGGCATAGCCGTCGAAGCCGATGTTCTCCAGTTCGCGCAAGGATTCGTCGCGCAGCGGCTCGTGCATGCCGCCCTGGACGATGCCGAACAGCGCGTTGGGATTTCCTTCGTGGGCCTTCTTCGAGCGCTCCGCCCAGCGCAGCGAAAGGCGCATGGACTCGGCCGCCGTATGGAAATCGGCGGGGTAGGGCGTGCATTCGTCGAAAATCATCACGATGTCGGAATTCAGCACCTTCTGGATGCGCATCGACTCTTCCGGCGTGAGGAAACAGCGGTCACCGTTCACCGGCGACTGGAACTTCACGCCTTCCTCGGTAATTTTGCGCAGCTCGCCCAGGCTGAATACCTGGAATCCGCCCGAGTCGGTCAGGATCGGCCCGTCCCAGCCCATGAAGCGGTGCAGCCCGCCGTGGGCCGCGATCACTTCCACCCCCGGTCGCAGCCAGAGGTGGAAGGTGTTGCCGAGCACGATGTGGGCGCCGATGTCTTTCAGTTCGGCTGGCGACATCGCCTTGACCGTGCCATAGGTGCCGACCGGCATGAAGGCCGGGGTTTCCACATGGCCGTGGGCCAGCGTCAGGGTGCCACGGCGGGCAAGGCCGTCGCTCTGTTTGATTTGAAAAATCATATTTCCTTCTTAATGTTGATGGCCGGTTCTACAGGGTCAAGACATTCAATTTCTCACCAAAAACCGACTGCGCGACAGGCACCAAATGCTCATGATGGGTCAGGAATATGACCTGGGTCATTTCAGATAATTTGGCCAAAGCATCAAGTCCAGCCTTTGCTCGCCCGTCGTCGTAATTGATGAAAAGATCGTCGGCGATGAATGGCAAGGGAACCGTCTGTTCCAGATGGAGTTCTAGTGCCGCCAAACGCAGTGCAAGATAAAGCTGGTCGCGGGAGCCTTCGCTCATGCCTTCAATATCAACTAACTCTCCAGTAGCGCGCTGCCCGGATAGCTTCAATGGCTCACTTTCGTAATCGACAACCAGTTTGTTGAAAGCACCCTGGGTCAGCCCGCTATAAACCTCGCTCGCCCTGGCGAGCATGGGCCCCTGCTTGCTTTCGCGGAATCGTTCTATTGACCAGCGCAGCAGTTTGGCCGCTGTATAGACCTTGATGTAGCGTTCCGCAGCATTTGACATTCTCGCCAGCGCCTCTTGCCGCTGCGATTCGGCTCGTGCCGCCTCATCCTGCCCTGCGATTTTGCCAAGGGTAGCCTCGGCGGAATTCAGTTCGCCGGACAGCCGGTTTTGCTGGCCGACCACTTCATCGATCAGAAGCTTGATCTCGGACAGGCGAATTGAAGTCGTGGAGGCATCGCTAGCCTCGAACTCGGATACAAGAATTTCACGACCCATTCCATCACCGGCTTGCAATAGTTGCTTGATGGCTTGATCCATTTCGGACGTGAGCAAACGCTGGCGATCCGAACTGATAATCGCGGCACGCAAGCTATCGTTGTCAATCGTTCCTGAGAAGTGGAACAGGGGTTGCAGGCTGGCCTTGGCTTCAGCAATTCTGCTACGGGCAGCAGTGGCTTGTTCTGCGGCCTTATCAAGCTCGGCTTTCAAGCGTCCCCGTTCCTGTGAAGCCGATAACGCCTGCTTCAGTCGGCTTTCCAGGTCTATTGCGATCTGGGCAGCGGATTCTATCGTCATGGCTGGCGCAACATCCACTGCCAGCGATTGCGCGGCATCGGCAAAATGATTGAGATCGCGACGCATCATGTCGATGCGGTTGACGCGCAGATCCCTTATTTTCTGGAGGTGCTGATCCATGCGTTCGAACAGGGCGAGGGCGCCGGCTATCGCGCCAGCATTTGCATCGGCTGGAAGATGTGCCAGCGCAAGGTTCTTTTGCAACTCGGTACGCCACGTGTCGATAGCCGCCCGTGCCTGACCAACCCGGTTATTCAACTCAGGGATGGCTGCCTCGGCGCGAATTTTCTGGTTCGCGAGCGTATTGCGTCGTTCCTGCACGCGGGTCGCGGTATTCACGACCTCATCCGCCAGCAGAATCAGCGCGGAAAGATTGAGATTCAGGGCTTCCGGTTTGATGGCCAACATGGTATCCGTCAGTGCAGATCTGGCATGCGCGACACTCGCCACAAAATCTGCTTGCGTTGACTGCGCTTCCAATAATGCAGTGTCAGCACTGAGCACGCGTTCGCGTGCGGACCGCCAGTCATTGACCTTCAGAAGCGGCATGCCCGCCAGCTCCATGCCCTTGATGCGGTCTTCCCAATCCTGATCCAAATGAGTCAACAACTGCATGTTTTCCTGCAAGCGCGATTCAAAATCGGTCATGTGCTGCTGCAATCGCAACAGCCGGTCAAGCCGTGACTGAAGTTCGGTTTCTTCCTGTGCCTTGTCATGGCGTTTGTCGGACAGCGTATCGGATTCGGCGACCTCCTTTTCATAGCCGGGAGCTGCATCCTTCAGGGGAATAGAGCCCGTCTTGATGGACTGCCAGGTCGAATCGCGTGCTGCACGTACTTGCTGAACATCCGCCAGCGTGACGGGGTGGTGCGCGGCTTTATATTGGGAAATTTCCAGCTGCAGGGATAGCACCTCGGATTTGGCTTCGGCAAGCCGTTCCCTGGTTGTCGAGGCGGTCAACTCCAGATCGTTGCGGCCCTTGATCAGCGCATTCATTTCATCCTGGCTGGGCGGCAACAGTTTGCGCAGGCTATCCGTGCCGGGGTTCCATTCACCCAATTCATGCGCGGTCGTTTCCAGCTCACGCTTCAGCCGTGCAAT
This sequence comes from Sulfurimicrobium sp., assembly GCA_030690835.1. Lineage (GTDB taxonomy): Bacteria > Pseudomonadota > Gammaproteobacteria > Burkholderiales > Sulfuricellaceae > Sulfurimicrobium. The sequence goes on from JAUYFW010000154.1 coordinate 22,080, forward strand.
TTGGGTCTCGATCCGTTTTTCCTGGGTAGCTACATCGCCAAGTGATCTTGCCGTCGCCAATGCATCGACCAGCGTCACGGGGATTTCGGTCGCGGGCAGCGCGTCAATTTCGGCATTAACGGCTTTGGCTTCTTCCCCCCTGCTTCTGAGCACCTCTTCTGCGGCCGAAAGTGCCTGCTCAAGCGCTTCGTGGCGCCGGACAAGATTGTCCAAGGCCGAGCGGGCCAGGCTGCCCGGCAGGCGCTGGGCAAGCGCATCCTCAGCCTGTTCCGGCCATCCCAGTTGACGCATGGATTCCTCGACGCTTTGCCACAGCACACGGACTTCTTCCTCGCGCTTGCCGATGTCGCTTTCATGGTTGCGCAACTGCTGGCGCATCGCCGACAGCGCCTCGATGTCCGCACCACGGGCAAGGATGGATTCATCAGGGCGGAGCGCCTCGATTCTCTCCTGTAGCTCGACGGCCTGCTTTTCGAAAAGCATCAGCGAAGGTGTCGCGATGGCAATTTCATGCTCTGCATTTGCAAACTGGTCAGCAGAATTGTCTGGCAGTGAAACGACTTCGCCCAGCACGGCCAACTGGCGCTCCAGCTCGGCAAGGCTGGTCAGCATCGGCGCCACACGGCGCACCCGCTCCAGCTGAATGCGCTCCTGCTCCAGTGTGCGATATTGTTCCTGCGCCAGTTTGAGATCATCGCCAACCTGGTCAACTTTGGTACGGGCCTCCTGCCAGTCCTTGGTGCGCACGGTAGCCTGCTTGAGTGCCGCCTCGGCTTGTTCGAGTTCGGCGCTGGCGATGTAATACTCGCGCTCGCCTGATTTGCGCTTGGCCCACAGTTGGTCGGCTTCCGCTTCCAGCCGGTCGCGAATCTCGCCCAGGTTGCCGATCCCGGCGGCCGCCTGAAAGAGAATCTGGCCGATGTCATTGGAGGCGCTCAGAATCTCCTGACCACCGGTGACCAGTCGCTCGTGATTCAACCCGAACATCTGGTCGAAAAAGGCACGGTCAATTTGGCCCAAAAAAGGCGTTAGCGCATTGTCAGGCAGGGGTGTGCCAGTAGACGATTGCAGCGTCTTGGTTCGCGCCTTGGTGCGGATGAAATCCAGTCTGTCGTCGCCGTGCTCGATCAAGGCACCCAAACGCATCTCACTGTGCGGGTGAAGAAAGTTGTAGCGTGATCGGGTTTCGATGCCGAACAGCAGGTCCTGTACCGCATTGCGCAGGGTGGATTTGCCCGCCTCGTTCGGACCGACAATCAGGTGAAAATCCTTCGCCGCACTCGGCAGTAAAACGGACTTGTCGGTAAATTTGCCATAACGCAGCAGGTCAAGACGTGTAATGCGCATGGGAGCCTTAGTTTGATTTCGCCAGATAAGCCAGCAGTCCGGGTGTAACGGATTTGACGATGCCCGCGAGATTTCCACTGCGGATGGCGTCCAGTTCAGGCACGTCCCGAATCAGCTCAAATGGTGCCTTGTCCACCAGCGGACGCAGGTCTTCCATCAAGGATTCCAGCAGCGCGGCATCTTCAGGTGCTGCATCGAGAAACCTTTGTAGATCGGCAATGGCATCCGAACGAGCGGCGATGTGGGCAGCATCGGTGATGGGCTCCGTTTCGATGCGTACTTTTTCCACCCAGAGGCGGTCGATGCCCAGCCCGGCTGCCTGGCCCAGGATTTCCTCCCGCAGCTGCGATTCCAGCCCGAAAAGCTCGCCATGAGCAGCCGTTCTGCCCTTGATGCAGACGCGCACTGAGAGATAGATTTTGTCGGGGGTTTCTGCGACCAAAGACTCAAAACCACGCCCCACCAGCCTGACCACTTCTTCCAGTGTGTGGACTTCGCTGGCATCGACATCAACCGCATGCCAGCGCAGCACATCCACCAGCAAACGCTCTACCGAATGGATGCCGGAATCGTCCGCCGTGACCAGCATCGCACCACGTTCGCCGGTTTCGCGGATATGCCGCCCCTGCAAGTTGCCCGGAAACACCACCCACGGGTCTTGCTGCAAGATGGCGTGCTCATGCACATGGCCCAGCGCCCAGTATTCGTAACCCTTGGCGCTGAGTTCGGCCAGCGAACAGGGCGCATAGTTGGCATGGGCCGCATACCCTTCCAGCGCGGTGTGCAGTACGCCGATATTGAGCCAGCCGGCGACCGGTGCCGGATAACTGGCAGCCAAATTATCCACCGTGGCCGCTTCCTTGTAACTGCGGCCATGCAGGGCGACTTTCAGCTCCTCGATAAGGAAGGTGTTGGCCTTGCGGGTTTCGAACTGGTGGACGTTGGGCGGCAGCGTCAGTTTTTTGGTCATCTCGCTATCGGCATCATGGTTGCCCAACAACAGTAGACAGGAATGCCGGCCTTGTTGAGGCGCCCCATTTCGCGACAAAAAAAGTGGCCGGTGTTGTAATCCTTCCAACTGCCGTCGTAGAGATCGCCCGCGATGACCATGAAATCCACGGCTTCCTCGATGGCCTCATCCACCAGCCGGGTGAACGCATCGCGCGTGACGGTTCGCAACAGATCGGCGGGGGCGTCCTTGTAGGCGGCAAGACCGGATAAGGGACTGTCGAGGTGGATGTCGGCGGTGTGGATGAATTTCATGGATGAGTAACCCTTGGTTCCATGGGCGACCTACCGCACCTACGCACTTAGGGCTCGTTAATGAATAACTGTGGCATACGTTGCTGCGTATTCGGGATGGATGCAAGGCGCGGGACGCGGGCAATGGTTATTCCATTGCCAAGTCTCGCAACGCCGCAGACGCCCGAATACGCAGCAACCCTTCGGGCTGGGGCCGCTTTGGGCGCATTCCGGCGTTGTCTCGCCGGTGCGAGCAGCTTTGCTGCCGCTCCCGGCGGGGACGCCCCTAGCGGGTGCAAGCCGCTTGTTGTGAATGACACAACCGCGCGTCTTGCGCCTTGGCCTGCGCCCAAAGCGGCCCCAGCGTATGCCACAGTTATTCATTAACGAGCCCT
>JAUYFW010000166.1 GCA_030690835.1 Sulfurimicrobium sp.
TACGCCCCAGCCGGATGCCAAGCGATCAAGAATCAGCTCGGCGGATATGCGAGTACCCGCGATAACGGGTTTTCCGGCCGGGATGCCCGGGTTCGTGACAATTCGCGCTTTCCAGCGTTGGGACATGGATATTCCTTGGCAAGTGCTATTCACGCTTCACCTTTTCTTCGTTTCTGGTTTCAGATTCAACATGCACCCAGCTTTCCCCGCCGCTCCTGCCGGCCACGCCCGGCAGGACTACCTACGGTTATCACTTCCCCATCCTTGTCCAATACGGCATAGACGCCGTAAAACGGTGAGGAATTAGCGGCTTTCCTGTTCTCGGAATCGGTCTGTTCAGCGACGCGGCTCAAATCAAAATAGACCGTTTTGTCGCCATGGCAGCCTTGTTCCACCCTTCCGCTTTCCAGCATTCGTTGCAAGGCCGCTTCGCTCATTCCCTGCCGCCGCATCCTGATCCTGGCGTGGCTGCTGATTCTTCCCAGTTTCATCTCGCTCCCCCATCGCATTTGACATGAGGGAATCATCTCACACCGGTGGCTCACCAGATGAGCCCGGCGAAAATCACATGACGACAGAACGATTTATTTCTGATAGTGATGGCCTGCTTGCTGGAGGAATTCGCTTACCTTGGCACGCAAAGTTTGGGGTTCGATCACTTCGATATCCGGTCCGTATTTGAGGATATCCATGACCAGTTCGCGATCGTCGCTGTAGGGGATTTCGAGGATGAAAAAACCGCCCTGGTCAAAGCGGCTTTTTTGCCTGGGGTGCCATTCTTCGTGGGCGACCCAGCGGGCGCGTTCGGGGGTGAATTTGAGCACGGCGGTGTGGGTGGCTTTGCCGGAAAAAATCCCGTAGCCACTGCCGAGCGTTTCGTTGAGGCGCTTGTCCGCCACTGTTTTTGCGGCTTTATTCAGGATGACGGCCTGGCGGATGGTGTCCGCGGAGAAGCTGCGCAGGTCGTTGCGCAGGTGGCACCAGGCGTCCAGATACCAGTTGTCGCGATAGTAGACCAGGCGTTGCGGGGATATTTCTCGCGCGGTTTCCGCGTTGCTGGCGCGGCTGTAGTGAGAGATCGCCAAGCGCTGGCGTTTCAGGAGGGCATGGCTCACGGTCTCGAAGTGTTCGAGGGATGTTTTTCTGGCCGCCGCGTGAAGGATTTTGATCCTTTTCCGGACTTCGTCCGCGGCATGATCGCCGCTTTCCAGCAATAGGTTGAGCCTGGCCAGAAGAGGCTGGATATGCGGCTCCAGCAATCCCGGCTGGAGGTTGGCCAGGAGCTGCTGCATGGTGAGCAGGGCGTGGATTTCCGAGGCGTTGAACCAGAGGCCGGGGAGTTCGTATTTGGGCGCCCGGGCATCGGCCTTGCCAAAGCGGTAGCCACCTGCATCGCGATCCCACTCGATGGGCGCGTTCAGCCGGTCGCGCAGGTATTCCAGGTCGCGCTTGAAAGTGGCGCGCGAGATGCCGAGTTCACACAGGAAAACATCGAGCGGCACCGGCTTCCTGTCCTCAAGCAACTGGTGAATGCGGTAAAAACGTTCGGTGCGGTCCATTTCAGACTATCGCGCCGCCTTGGCGCTCGGCGCGCGGTTGCCCAGCACGGTAAAGTGCACCCTTACCCATTCCTCGCTATTGTCCACGACTTCAGCGAGGCGGATGTGGAAGACGTTGTTGCGGTAGTGCATATCCAGCAAGCGGCCTTCGCGGAAATCAGCTGTCTGCAGGATGAGGCTGCTGTTGATATCGCGCTGATACAGCTTGGGCAGGAATAGTGCCTTGATGACATGCTCCCCGCCTTCTGGTTCGGTTAATTCGACTTGCTTGGGATCGTCGCTGAGACGTTCGACCCCCAGCGCCGGCATGCCTGATTCGGAATCATTTTTCCAGCGCACCACGCCGATTTCCCATGCCCCGTCATGGCCGGAAGGCTTGACCAGCACCAGTTTGCCTTCCTGTGCCCGTTCCGTGGGGCGCGCCTCCACCAGGCCGTAACCGCCCTCGCTTTCGTCCTGCACCACCCAGTGTTCGAACGGGATTTTGTGCTCCGGGCGGTTTTCCTCGGGTTGCAGGCAGGAATGGATGGCGCCCACGCCGCAGGCCATTTCCATCATGCGGTCCTCCACCGGGGCGCGGTATTGGCGCCTTGCCGCCTCGGGACGTATCCAGTAGCGCGCCACGTAGTCGAGCAGGTCGATGCAGTCCGGCAGCACGCAATCGTCACCCAGTTCCGCATGCTCGCTCCGGTCCCCTTCCGTCAGGCCGGTGCGCGATTTGCGGATTTGCAGGTATAGATCGGCCATGCTCCAGCATCGCAGGTTGGTGCCGTGCATTTCTTCCAGCAGCTTGCGTGCGCCGACGCCGGTGGAAAGATCCACGCAGTGCATGTGCGTTTCCGGGTCGCAATCATGCTCCAGTGGAACCAGATGTGCCCAGTGATCGAGCCAGTGATCCACCATCTCGATCTGGACGGGCGCCAGGGTCAGCGGCTTGACCATGTCGAGCAGTAATATCTGCATGTATTCGTTGCCGCAGGTGGTAAGCATTTTGCTGTTCAGCGCGACTTCGGTGGTGGCGAAATGGGAACTTTCGCTCATCAGGTAATACTTGTGCAGGCGCTTCCACATCACCGGCTGCACCGGCTCCTGGTGGAAATAGCCCCATTTGATGCCCTGGGCGTAGTAATGCAGAGTGCGTGCGGCGATGGTGGGGAGATAGCGGCTGAATTCGCTCTTGCCGCGTTGCGCCACTATTTCGCGGATGAATAGTTGATAACTGTGGGCGAGCTGTGAAAACAAGGTAGTCATGCTTTTCCACAGCGCGTCCTCGGCACGCTTGAGTTCGCTCTGGCGGTGCAAATAGGTTTCGGCGATTTTTTTCTGGAACACCTGGCTGGTTTCATCCAGGTGCAACAGCACCTTGAGGCGCTCCTTGGTCAATGGCTCCGGGCTTTTCAGGAAGCCCGTGAGCGCATCGATGACCTGTTTCTGCGCCTCATATTCATCCTCCTGGCGCAAGGTATGCAGCCACGCGTCCGCGGCTTTCACATTGGAGAGAAAACCTGACGGTTTCTTGCGGAACAGGGCGAGCAAATCAAACATGAAAACGGCTTAATAATGTGAGCTAATTGTTCAGCATATTTCATGCCGCCATCCCGCGCAACCTTTATCCGGTGCGATAAAAAAGGCGCCGTGGCGCCTTTTTTCCGATTTGCGGGCCGCTTGTCTTACCCGCCTCGGGATTCGCGCAGGGTGATGTCGTACTGTGGACCTACCAGCACTTTCTGCAAGCCCAGTTTTTTGCCCGGATTCAACACCAGGGGGCCATTAATATTTGCGCTGACGCCGCCTGTGAGCTCTATTTTCTGTCCATCCGTTCCCAGCGGCTTATAGACCATCAGCACCACTGCCAGATCATTTGGCTCATCTGACTGCAATAGGGCAGTTTCTTCGTCCGACAGGGAAAGCTCGTAGTTGAAGCCGAATTGCGCGGGATCAACAACGGAAAAAGTGACTGCGGGGTCATCGAGAGATTGCATGTAGAACACCACGGGGCCGTCTTTTTCCTCATGCAGCAACTGGTAGCGGGTGCAATTTTCGAATCCGGGCAAGCCACGGGGAAAGGTCAGAATGGTTTCCGGATTGATATCCAGTTCGCCGAAACGGGTCGTGTTGGCTTTCATGTACGAAGTCCTTTATAGGGTTTTCGAGTAGCGTGGCTTGATTTCGACCGACTGCTGGCGCAAATAGGCATCGAAGGGCATGGCGATATTGCGCAGGAAAATGCGTCCGGTTTCCGTCACCTTGATCACGCCCGGTTCCAGTTGCACCAGGCCGTCCGCCGCCAGGTCCTGAAGTTCCGGCAGAGCGTCGGCGAAGAAAGTGTCGAAATCGATTCCCCACTGCGCGCCGAATTTGGTTTTATCGAGTTCCAGATCGCACATGACATGGCTAATGGCCTCGCGGCGGATTTTATCGTCGCGGGAAATGCGCAGGCCGCGCTCCGTGGCGAGTCCGCCGGCGCCGATGCGGCGCTGGTATTCGGCCAGATTCTTGGCGTTCTGCACATAAACGTCCTCCGTCTGGCTGATGGCCGAAACGCCGAAGGCGTAGATGTCGCAATTCCGGTTGGTGGTGTAGCCCTGGAAATTACGGTAGAGGGTCTTGGCTCTCTGCGCCTTGACGATCTCGTCGTCGGCCTTGGCGAAATGGTCCATGCCGATATAGACATAACCCTCGGCAGCCAGCCGCTCCATGATGAGCTTCTGCAGCGCGAGCCTGGTGGACAGATCGGGCAGATCACTTTCCACAATCAATTTCTGGTGCTTCTTCATCCACGGCACGTGGGCATAGTTGAACACGGCCAGGCGGTCGGGGCCGAGGGCGACGATCTTGTCCAGGGTGGGCGTGTAGCTTTCCACGCTCTGGTGCGGCAGGCCGACCATCAGGTCGATATTGATGCTGTTGAAACCGGCTTCGCGCAGCCAGCCGAACACCTGGCGAATCAGCGCCTCGGGCTGCACGCGGTTGACGGCTTTTTGCACCGTTTCATCGAGATCCTGCACCCCCATGCTGACGCGGTTGAAGCCCGACTCGGCCAGAGCGGCGATATGTTCCTGGCTCAACTCGCGCGGGTCGAGTTCGCAACTGATCTCGGCGTCCGGCGCAATGTTGAAACGCGACGCGAGATGCTGGAAAAGACGCCGGATATCGGCCGGTTTGAGGAAGGTTGGCGTGCCGCCGCCCCAATGCACCTGCTTTGCCTGGCGCTCGGGCGAAGTCAGCGCGGCAACCCGGTCGATTTCCTGGAACAGGTAGCCGAGGTAGGTGTCGGCCTTGCTGTAATCGTGCGTCGCCACCATGTTGCAGCCGCAGTAATAGCACAAGGTATCGCAAAACGGCACATGGACGTAAAGCGACAAATCGCGGCCGAGGCCCTGGGTGGTGTTTATCTCGTCCAGCCATTCCTTTTCGCCGAAAGCTTCGGTGAAATAGGGCGCGGTAGGATAGGAGGTATAACGCGGTCCGGCTTTGCTGTATTTTTCGAGCAGGGAGGTTGCGAGTTCCATGAATAGAAGCACCAAATAAGGTTGGGCGATTATACGCTTCCGGCCGGATTTTGATGAAAAAACAGCCCGGGTTTGGGTTACACTCCTCCGACTATTATCAATTCTTAAACCAAACGCATGAGTAAAGTTGCAATTCCGACCGCCATCGGACGCTTCAAGATTTTACGGGTACTCGGAGAAGGCGCCCAGAGCGTGGTTTACCTCGCGGAAGACCCGCACTTGCAGCGCGAAGTGGCCATCAAGACGGTGCACCTCGCGGGCGGAGAGGATCATCTCAAACGCACGCAGGCGCTGATTGACGAGGCGCGCACCGTCAGCAAGCTGCAGCATCCCAATATCGTGCCGATTTTCGAGGCCGGCGAACACGAGGGCAACCCCTACCTGGTATTCGAGTATGTTCAGGGCAGCGATCTCTCCCACCTCATCAAACGCGAAGGCGCCCTGCCCTCGCAACGCGCGGCGGAGTTGACCGTCCAGATTCTCGATGCCGTCGCCTACGCCCACCAGCACAACATCATCCACCGCGACCTCAAGCCCTCCAATATCCTGCTCAACGCCGAAGGGGTGCCGCGCGTGATGGATTTCGGCATCGCCACGCGCATTTCCGAACAGGCCGGCGCGGAGAAGGAACTGATGCTGTTCGGCACCCCTGGCTACATGGCGCCGGAATACATTACCGGCAAGGAAATCGGCCCCAAACTGGACATTTTCGCCAGCGGCATGATTCTGCACCAGATGCTGACCGGCAAGCCCGCGGTGCAAGGCAGCGACCCGCGCGATACGCTGCGGCTCATCGTCATGGAGCCGATCGCCCCGCCCTCGGCACGCAACAGCCAGGTGGACGAAAAACTCGACGATATCGTGCTCAAGGCGCTGGCAAAAGATCCCATAAGCCGCTACGACTCGGCCCAGGAAATGAAAGCAGCGCTGCAGGCTTACCTCAATCCCGAGACCGACTCCATTGCCAGCAGCACCAACCAGGGAACGCTGGACTTCCTGCTGCGCCGCATGCGCCACAAGAGCGACTTTCCCGCTCTGTCAGAGTCCATCAGCGCCATCAACCGCATCGCCGCCTCGGAGATGGAAAGCGTCACCCAACTTTCCAACGCCATCCTCAAGGACGTGGCACTCACCAGCAAGCTGCTGAAAGTGGTCAACGCCGCCTATTACTCGCAGTGCGGCGGCGGCGCCATCAGCACGGTATCGCGCGCGGTGGTGATCCTGGGTTTCGATGCGGTGCGCAACCTGGCACTCACCCTGATGCTGTTCGACCACCTGCAAAACAAGGAGCACGCCGCCCTGCTCAAGGACGAATTCGTGCGCTCGCTATACAGCGGCATCATCGCCAAGGGGCTGGCCAATAAAGTCGGCGTGCGCAATGGCGAGGAGGGCTTCATCTGCGCGCTGTTCCACAATCTGGGCAAGATGTTGTGCATGTTCTACCTGATGGAAGAGGTGGAAGAGGTAGACAAGATCACCCAGCAGAAAAAAATGACGGAAGAAAACGCCTCCATCGCCGTACTGGGCATCTCCTACCAGGACATAGGCATCGGTGTTTCCAAGGCGTGGAACTTTCCCGAACAGATTTCCCACAGCATGCGCAGCCTGTCCGGCGACAGGGCCAAGAAACCGGCCACGGACCTTGATCGTCTTAACACGCTGGCGGCTTTTTCCCATGAAATCTGCCGCATGGCCACCCAGGAAGAGAGCGGCGAAAAAACCAGGGAACTGTTGCGTCTCACGCAACGGTTCGGTTCCGCCCTGGAAATCGGCGAAAAAGCCATCCTCGCCGCCGCCGAAAGCGCCGCGCTGGATTTTGCCAAGTTCGTCAGCACGCTGCAGCTTGATCTGCGCCAGAGCAAATTGGGGAAACAGCTGATCAAAGGCACCACCAGCGCGGAAACTTCCTCGGCGACCATGGTGACCGCCAGCGGCATGACGGACGCGATCCTCGGGGAAGACGACGCGACGCGCGCAATCGCTCTTCCCTCTGGCGTAATGCATCAAAATGCCCAGGGCATCCTTACCCAGGGCATCCAGGACATCAGCAATTCACTGGTGGAAGGGCGCTCGCTCAACGACATCATGCGCATGATCATGGAAACCATGTACACCAGCATCGGCTTCTCCCGCGTACTGCTGTGCATCAAGGACGCACGCCAGAACATGATGACGGCACGTTCCGGCTTCGGCCCGGACACCCACCAGGTCATCAAGGGCTTCAAGTTCCCCATGGCTTTCGCGCCGGATGTTTTTCATGTCAGCCTGAAAAACAACGTGGACATCATCATCGAGGACATCGACGACCCCAAGATCCAGGCCCGCATCCCGGCCTGGTACCGTCAAGCCGTCCCAGCGCATACTTTCGTGCTATTCCCGGTTGTGCTCAAAAACAATCCGGTGGCGCTGATCTACGCCGACAAACCCAAAGCCGGGGACATCAAGCTGCCCGAGCAGGAACTGGGGCTATTGCGCGTGCTGCGCAATCAGGCGGTGCTGGCAATCAAGACGCAGACGTAAAAAAAGGCGCCGGAGCGCCTTTTTTACATTATCACAACCCTTAGCCGGTGATGCGACGCTTGTATTCGCCGTTACGGGTATCAATCTCGATCTTGTCGCCGATTTCGACGAAAGCCGCCACCTGCAATTCGAAGCCGGTGCTGAGCTTGGCCGTCTTCATGACCTTGCCGGAAGTGTCGCCACGCGCCACGGGTTCGGTGTAGATCACTTCGCGCGCCACGGTGGTGGGCAGTTCCACCGAAATGGCCTTGCCGTTGTAGAACACCACTTCGCACGCCATGCCGTCTTCCAGGTAGTTGAGCGCGTCGCCCATGTTCTCGCCTTCAACTTCGAACTGGTTATATTCGGCGTCCATGAACACATACATCGGATCGGCGAAATAGGAATAAGTCACGTCCTTGCGTTCCAGCGACACCGTTTCGAACTTGTCGTCAGCGCGGAACACGCTTTCGCCGGGAGAACCGGAAAGCAGGTTCTTGTATTTCATCTTGACCACGGAGGCATTGCGGCCGGATTTGGTATAGTCAGCCTTCAGCACGACCATGGGGTCGCTGCCGATCATGAAGACGTTGCCTACGCGAAGTTCCTGTGCGGTTTTCATATTACTTTTGTCCTACGCTTAAAATAGTGAGGCGGAAAAAATCCGTAATTATATCTTTTTCCGACAAAATTGCACCAGATTTGCCGCCAGATCGCCCTGCATCGTCTGGGCATCCGCCCAATGCCGTGCATGTCGCTCCAGCACCTCGCGCTGTTGCCAAAAATCTGACCAGGCCTCGCCTGCTCCATCACCCCGGTTCCAGGCTTCCCACAGAGCACGCAACGCGGCCGCCGCATCACCAGGCAAAGCAGCGCAATAGCGATCGAAAAAGGCGCGCAATTTGACCCAGTGAGCATCTTCCCCCTGGGGGTAAATATGCCAGATAAAAGGCCGCGCCGCCCACTGGCCGCGCACGAAGGAGTCCTCGCCGCGCACAAAATTGCAATCGCACGCCCACAGCAGATAATCGTAACGCTCCTGCTCCAGAAACGGCAGCACGCGCACAGCGAGACTGCCGCGCTGCAGCGACTCACCGCGAGCCACATCGCGCCTGCCGAAATAAGTCGCCACCCCCGCCACCATGCGGCCTTCCGGAACCAGACAGGTGACGGGAGAAACACCATTTGTCCAGGCATCCAGCAATCCCGGCAGAGCAGTATTTTCATAGCCGAACAGGGACACGCGACACTCCCCTGCGTCGGGCGGAGGCAAGCCGATGGAGCGCCAGAACTGAGCGAGCCGTTGGGGATCGTTCTGAAATTCCCCACGTTGCTGCAACAACCCGCCTTCCGCCAGCAACCCTCCAGTAGCGGGAGAAAAACCGGGAAAAAAGAAATATTTGGTTAATGGCAGGCGGGGATGAGGCGAGGGCAAGCCATGACAGGAATCGACCCAATTCTCCGCGCTGAGGTATTCCAGGTTGACCCACACCGGCTTTCGCGCCAGAGCCGCCATCGCGGCGACATAGCCCGCAGGCAGCTCGCAGCCGAAAGCCTCGATCACCACATCAGCCGGAGTTGTGACGGGAAATGGCACGTCCCAGCGCCGCACGTCAACGCGGCGGGCAGTCTGCCCGGTCAGATCGGGATTGATTTCAGGACAGATTTTCTGCAGGCTGGCAAGGTCGTCCACCCACAGACGCACTTCAAGGTCATGCTCGGCAGCAAGCTGGCGCGCAAGGCGCCAGCACACGCCGATATCGCCATAGTTGTCCACCACGGCACAGAAAATATCCCATTTCCGGCCGGGTAGCATGTTTGGGATCAGACAGCTTTTTCCAGTTCTTCCTCAAAGCCCAGGCGCACTGCCTCACCGTCCATATCCACCGTGACATGCCCGCCATGGACGAGACGGCCGAACAGCAGTTCATCCGCCAGGGCGCGACGGATAGTGTCCTGAATCAAGCGCGCCATCGGACGCGCGCCCATGAGCGGGTCGAATCCGCGCTTGGCGAGATAAGCCTTGAGCGCGTCGGTGAAAGTGGCCTCGACTTTCTTCTCATGCAGTTGCTCTTCCAGTTGCATGAGGAATTTATCCACCACGCGCAGGATGACTTCCTGATCCAGCGCGCGGAAGGAAATGGTCGCATCCAGGCGGTTGCGGAATTCCGGCGTGAACAGTCGCTTGATCTCGGCCATTTCATCGCCGGCTTTCTGGCTCTGGGCAAAACCGATACTACCCTTGGACAAGCCCTCGGCCCCGGCATTGGTGGTCATGATGATGATGACGTTGCGGAAATCGGCCTTGCGTCCGTTGTTGTCGGTGAGCGTGCCGTGGTCCATCACCTGCAGCAGGATGTTATAGATATCCGGATGCGCCTTCTCGATTTCGTCCAGCAACAACACGCAATAGGGCTGCTTGGTGACCTGTTCGGTCAGCAGGCCGCCCTGCTCGAAACCCACATAACCCGGCGGCGCGCCGATCAAGCGCGACACCGCATGACGCTCCATATATTCGGACATGTCGAAGCGGAGCAGTTCGATGCCCATCACATAAGCCAGCTGCCGCGCCACTTCGGTCTTGCCCACCCCGGTCGGACCGGAAAAGAGGAAAGAGCCAATCGGCTTGTTGGGGCTACCGAGGCCGCTGCGCGCCATCTTGATAGCTGACGCCAGGGCTTCTATCGCATTATCCTGACCAAACACCACTGCCTTGAGATCGCGCTCCAGGGTCTTCAGCGCCGAACGGTCGTCGCTGGAAACGTTCTTCGGCGGGATGCGCGCAATCTTGGCGATAATATCCTCTATCTCCTTGATCGAAATAGTTTTTTTCTGCTTCGACTTGGGCAGCACGCGCTGCGCCGCACCCGCTTCGTCGATCACATCGATGGCCTTGTCGGGCAGGTGGCGGTCATTGATGTAGCGCGCCGACAACTCCGCCGCGGTGGTCAGGGCAGCCGCCGTGTACTTCACGCCGTGGTGCGCTTCGAAGCGTGACTTGAGGCCGCGCAATATCTCCACCGTTTCCTGCACCGAGGGTTCGGGCACATCGATTTTCTGGAAGCGCCGCGACAGCGCGTGATCTTTCTCGAAGATACCGCGGTATTCGTTGTAGGTCGTGGCGCCGATACACTTCAACTGGCCGGAACTCAAGGCGGGTTTGAGCAGATTTGACGCATCCAGAGTGCCGCCGGAAGCCGCCCCCGCGCCGATCAGGGTATGAATTTCGTCGATGAAGAGGATCGCGTGCGGATCGTCGGTGAGCTGCTTGAGCACAGCCTTGAGGCGCTGCTCGAAATCGCCGCGATACTTGGTGCCCGCCAGCAAGGCGCCCATGTCGAGAGAATAAACCGTGCTTTTTGCCAGCACTTCCGGCACTTCGCCACCTTCCACGATGCGGCGCGCCAGGCCTTCGGCAATGGCGGTCTTGCCCACGCCCGCCTCGCCCACCAGCAACGGATTGTTCTTGCGCCGGCGGCACAGGGTCTGCACCACGCGCTCCAGTTCGAGGCCGCGCCCGATGAGCGGGTCGATCTTGCCCGCCAGCGCCTGGGCATTGAGATTCTGGGTAAAACTATCGAGGGCGGAAGCCGGCGCCTGTTCCGGTTCGCTTTCCTGTTCCGGTTCCTGACGCGGAGCCGCGCCTTCCTGCACCTTGCTGATGCCATGGGAAATATAATTGACCACGTCAAGGCGATTCACACCCTGCTGCTGCAGGAAGTACACCGCGTGGGAATCCTTTTCGCCGAACAGCGCCACCAGCACGTTGGCGCCGGTCACTTCCTTCTTGCCGGAGGACTGGACGTGCAGAATGGCGCGCTGAATCACGCGCTGAAAGCCCAGCGTGGGCTGCGTGTCCACATCGTCCGTTCCCGCCACGGTGGGTGTGTGCTCGGCCACGAAATCGGACAGCAGCTTGCGCAACTCGTCGATGTTCGCCGCACAGGCACGCAACACCTGGGCTGCGGCCGGATTGTCGAGCATGGCCAGCAGCAGGTGTTCCACGGAAATGAACTCGTGGCGCTTCTGGCGCGCCTCGATGAACGCCATGTGCAAAGATACTTCCAGTTCCTGGGCAATCATTTCACGTTTCCTCCATCACGCATTTCAGCGGATGCTGATGCTCGTTGGCAAACGCCAACACCTGTTCCACCTTGGTTGCCGCTATATCCCGGGGATAGACACCACATAGGCCGCGCCCCTCCCTATGGACTTTGAGCATGATTTGCATCGCCTGTTCACGGTTCTTGGCAAAAAAACGCTGCAACACGATCACCACGAACTCCATCGGCGTGTAATCGTCGTTAAGCAAAATCACCTTGAATAACGCGGGCGGCTTCAGCTTGGCGCGCCGCCCCTCCAATACTGTGCTTTCTCGAAACTTGCCGGGCATACTCGTCACACTCGATTAATAACACCAATTGTGACGCTAATGACGAATTTTTCAAGGGCAAGAATTTATATTTGATATGACATCGAATAATGCTTGACTTGCTGTCATATTGGACGTGAGAATGCTACTGTGTTTGGCTTCAAGTTTTCTGCAGTACCGGTTTGGCCGCATGCGGTCTTGAATTTCAAACATATTCATTGGGTTTGAGCCCGTAATTTTTTAAGGAAGTATGTAATGGCAACTGGTACCGTAAAATGGTTTAACGACGCTAAAGGTTTCGGCTTTATCACTCCTGATGATGGCAGCGAAGATCTGTTTGCGCATTTCTCCGCCATCCAGATGGGTGGTTTCAA
>JAUYFW010000168.1 GCA_030690835.1 Sulfurimicrobium sp.
CACTCGCTTACCGTTGCGGGGGCAGCATCGGCTTGATCCGCCCGAAGGCAGACTCACCGATTTCCCGTTTAACCCCTCTGCCGGATGGCGAAAGGGGCACCTGAAACGCGGGGGCATTTTAGCACAGGGAAAAGGAGGCGAGGCAGATGCACTTCGAGCATGGTTGTTTTCGCCAAGGGAGCGCGGAAGGCACTCACCCTGACTTTCCAAGGTCCTTCACCTCAGCCTCGCCTTGATTGAACTTCGCCTCGTCCTGCGATGCAAAATCTGAGTAGTTACGAAGTACAATTCAACTTAGGGCTAGACATGAGGCATATCCTCCGCTGTCGCCGGCGCGCGCTCAGCGCGGCGAACATGCAGCACCTCGATGCGCTCCGTAACGCCGTAAAAAACCAGGAACACGCCATCTGCCACCACCAGGCGGCGAATGCCAGGCACGATTTCATAGGGCTGGGCCAGATAGGGATTGTCTGCAAGCGCCTTCACTTCCTCACGGATCTGTCGCACCATCTTCAGGGCAAGTGGCTTGCCGCCGACTTCAAGATAATGGCTCCTGATTTCCTTGAGATCTTCCACGGCATGAGGAAGATACTCAATTCTCAAGACCGGCTTCCAGCTCGTTGAATACTGCCTCGTGGTCGTGCCACACGGTAGCCGGATCGTTGGCTTCCAGGATTCGTGCTTCCAGTGTGCGCTTCAGGCCTGCCGCTTCATGGGCCGCCTTCATCTGGGCAGATCTGTCCGGCCTGGATGGTTTTAGCAGGCCGGCCTGCTCTGGTCTCCAATTGCGCGTGTCCACCCTGGCCTCACTAACACCCAGCTCACGCAGCAAGGCCAGCGCCTTGGTCACATTGCGGAACCGGCGAAAATCCTTGCTCCTGGCCTTGGTCAGCACAGCATTTCCACGCCGGGTTTCAGCCTCGATGTGAAATTCACCGTCCTGTGCGACCAGGGAAACGGATAGCACCCCGCCCGTTTCAAGCGTAGTGCGGAACTGATCCAGGGTTAGATTGTGCATGGCGCGCGCATACTCTGTTAATAATTAACGACAGAATAGCATAAAGAAACGCACGGATAACAGTTAACTGGCCATGGCGAACAAGACACCCGAAATGCAGGCGCATTTAGCACAAGGGAAAGGAGCGGGCTCGGATGCTGCTCCGGTGCGCCGGGTTAATCGAGTACGACCCTATATATTGCACCTTGGCGCTTGACTGCATCCAGCAAGACATCGCGAAAAAACTGGCAGTCCTCGTCGTTGGCAAAAATGGGCTCGCGATTGTTACCGCGCAAGATCACATGAAACGGCGTATTGGGGATAAAATAGCGGGGAAGGCGAGACATGACGAAATGCTATCATCAACCCGATAATATGGATCGCCTGACCCCCATTATTTCCTATGTCGAGTCCATTATTTCAACACCAGTCAATACATCCCCGCAATCGAATCCCCAGTGAGGAACCAATCATAGAAACTCCGGTAATCGTCGCGCTCATAGCTCTTGGTGGCGGATTGTTTGGCATCATCGCCAATCACAGGCTTCAGTTGTGGCGTGAGCGTAGAACGACATATCTCGCCGCCGCCTCAAAATTGCGCGCCACCTTTGACCCCGCACTAGCATTCCTGGAAAAAGCCCGGCGTCACGGTTCCGACCACGAGAGGCCCGATGCCAGTGTTTTTCTCGGTGAGTCCTTTGCGGCGCATGCAGAAGCTATCAACGCTTTCGCCCCATTCATCCATTCCAAACGCAAGTTGCGCGACTATCAGTATGCCTGGAACGAATACTGCCAGCTTGCTCACGACGGTGGTGCTGATGCTGTTTTCATGGCCTCCGCCATCAACAATCGTGATCCATGGGTTGTCCTTGAAGGAAAGATTCATGATGTTCTTCGCTTCACCAAGCACTAACCCTGATGTCTACAAGGCGCTACGTGCAACACGTGCAAAGGTGGTCAAACAATGAAAGTAAGAGGTAATGGCTTTGTCTCCGTCGAGGGTCGACTTGAAGCACAGCGTTTGTGGTCAAAACTACAGCAGCCTGTTGAACTTGTCGAGAGAACAATTAACCTATGCCATAGGGGGCTTGAGTCTCAGGCAATGGTCGGGCAAGCGACTGATGTCGAGAAGCAAAAGGTGATTGCCTGTGTCGTGCTTGCGAGAATGCTGGAGATCAGCGAGTCGATCATAGTTCTGGCCAAAGGCGGATTTAGCGTCGATGTTACGGCTTCGCTGCGTAATTTTCTGGAAGCGTATTTCATATTCGGCAACGTCTGCAAAGATCCTGCGTTTGTTCCTCACTACTTCAATACCGATCTAAAGACGCGCGAAAAATTGCTGAATGTATCAGACATGCACAAAGCAACGCCATTTGAGCTTATCAAGAAATACGCTACTGATGATGTACGTGCCGAAATCAAAGAACAAATCTCGTCAGTTGATGCTTCTGAGTTTAACAGTTATGAGTATGCGAACAACGTAGGGTGCGCCGCAATTTATGACAGTATCTACCGGATTACCAGCGCGGCCACTCACAGCACACCCCGCTCGTTAGCGGCATACGTGGTCGAAAGCAGCGAAGGATATGTCATGGAACTGCTGCGCGGCCCGCAACTGGGGGATATACCTCAGCGACTGCACGATCTTGGCTCTTTTCTTCTCACTGTGCGCGCGGCATTTGATGATCTCTTTGGGATTGATGTGTCTGACGAAATCAAACAGCTGCGAGAAGCATTTGAGACTATGACAATAGCCAAATTGGGCAGCGACTAACTGTAGGAGGTATGCGTGGTTCCAGAAACGATCGACACTCGGAGCTCGGCTGGAGGCAATTCAGCAGATGCAACCCGGATCGCACCTGTGGCGATCAAGTACGCTAATCATGCTGATCCAACTCGGATAGCAACCTCCCCTGCGGCTGACAGCGAAGCAACGCGCCTTGCGCCCAATGCTCGACGTGTTGATCTCGAAACTGAAGGCACGCGCATCCGGGGCATACCAGCGGCCCCGTTGACTCAAACGACGGAACGCGAAATCGCTGAGCGCTACCAGATCGGGGAGAAAATTGGCGATCGCTACGAAGTGCTGGCAATCCACCGTGGAACAATGGGCGTCGTGTATGGCACATTCGACCACAAGGAGATGTTGCCGCGCGCCCTGAAGACCCTGCAACAGCGTTATGCCAGTGACAAAGGAATGCAGGATTTGTTTGCCGCAGAAGCAATGACATGGGTGAAGCTCGAGAAGCACCCGTTCATCGTGCGCGCTTACCTGGTCCAGAAATTCGATGCCCAGCCGTACGTGATCACCGAGTACATCCGTGGTCAAGAAAACATGGGCGGCGATTTGCGGGCGTGGCTTGGCCATCCCAGGCTGACATTGCCAATTGCCGTGGAAATGGCCCTACAAATTGCGCAAGGCATGCAGCATGCCAATTGCAAAGTACCAGGTTTGGTTCATCGCGATCTCAAGCCCGCGAACATTCTTGTCGATGAGCGCGCGCGTGCAATGGTGACGGATTTCGGTCTGGTTCACGCGGACGATACGAGCGCAGGGACACCGGCTACATGGCGCCAGAACAATGGCGAGCAGAGCCGCTTGATGCCCGCACCGATATCTATGCCTATGGATGCGTCCTCTATGAGATGTTCACTGGGCACCGGATGTACGCGGCGAGCAGAGAAGTTGAGTGGGAGGTCGCCCATTTAAAGCAAGTGCCAGTTGCTCCGATAGAGATCAAACCACACCTGCCAACAAATATTTCAACTTTCATAACTCGTTGCCTTGCGAAGGAACAAGCGCACCGCCCAGTTGACTGGGATGAGGTCGTATTGGAATGCGCACGCTGGTTCCATGAAATCACTGGACAACCGGTGGTGTTCGATTTTTCGGATAATGCTTTAACCGTAGATGAACTGCTCAACGCCAGCTTCTCTCTCGGTACGCTCGAAAAGTATCCGGAAATGTTGGTGGTGTGTGATCGAATGCTGGCTATCGACCAGAACCACTCGCGGGCTTGGAATCAAAAGAGCTTTGCTCTGCAAAACCTCAATCGCCCTGAGGAGTCGCTCGCCGCATCCGAACGGGCACTTGCCATCGATCCGCACGACGTACTTGCTTGGTCAAAAAAAGGCTCAGCACTAAATATTCTTAAGCGCTATGAGGACGCGCTCGTCGCCTGCGACCAAGCACTTGCCATTGATTTAACCTACGTATTAGCTTGGTATAACAAGAGCGACGCCCTGACTGGCCTCAATCGCCATGATGAAGCAACCGCCGCATTTGCCCGTGGGAATGCCATTCATACACTCGCTGAGTGCGAGCAGATACTAGCCAGCAATCCAAAAAATGCTCATGCTTGGACGAGCAAAGGCAACGCGCTGATTAGCCTCGAACGTCATGAGGAGGGGTTCTTCGCATACAACCGCGCGCTCTCCGAGTACGGACAGACTCTTGCCATTGATCCAAATGATGCGGTTACTTGGATTCACATGGGCTCCTTACTGAGTCGCCTCAAGCGCTATGAGGAAGCCCTTGCCGCGTACGATCAGGCATTAGCCGTTTATCCCAGCCTCAAGCGCGATGAGGAGTCACTCGCCTTTTCTGCCGGGGCACCCTTCATCTGTCCGAACTACGCGTCAGTTTGGTTAAGTAAGGGCCTCGTACTGGATAACCTCGAACGCCATGAGGAGGCGATCGCTGCGTATGACCAAGCACTCACTGAAATTCCGAACTATGCAGCAGCTTGCATCCGTCGGGGCAACACACTAAATAGTCTCAAACGTCATGAGGAGGCGATCGCTACGTACGACCGGGCACTCGCCATCGACGCTCCGAACCTTGCCACTAACTTCGCAGGTGCTTGTATCCATCGGGGTAATGCTCTGGAGAGCCTATCTCGCCATGAAGAGGCGATCACATCGTATGACTGCGCACTGGATTACCTCAATAACGAGCTTGAAGAGGCTATTTCGTCATTCGGCAGTGCGCTCGAACTTGATCCGAACCTAGCGGATGCCTGGTACCGAAAGGGAATTGCTCAACAGCACCTTGCTGACGAAGGTTTTGTTGCTTATAAGCACACCGATCACTATGAGGCGGCCATCTTATCGTTCGACCAGGCGCTTGCCATTGACTCGATCAATGCGGATGCTTGGTATCACAAGGGTAGCGCACTACAAATGCTCGAGCGCCATGAGGAGGCGCTCGTCGCGTGCGACCGGGCGCTCGCCATCGATCCAAACCAAAAGGCCGCATGGAGTACCAAAGGTAATGCACTACAAATGCTCCAGCGCCATGATGAGGCTGTCTCCGCCTACGATCGAGCATTGGCCATCGACCCGAATTCCTTCGGTGCTGGGTTCATTAGGATATCCAGAGGGGCTAGCCTTGATTGCCTTGAAGAGGCGCTCGCCACACCGGCCCAAGCACCCGCCATCGATCCAAATTTGTCCAATGCCTCCGCTCAACAGGGTATCGCGTTTAATCGACTCGACGGCCATGAAGGGCGGGCTAGCACGCGAGAACCATATTCCTTTTTGGCACGATTGTGGGGTAAGTTTTTCAGCTGACGAATCGTTAAGTTTATAAATTGGCGTGTACGCCAGGATGTTGATAGGCTCTATCTACACCTACGTGCCAGATGACGAAATTAATTTTAAGAGTGTTCATTGATGAGTAACGAAGAATTCCTTGGATGGAAACGTCGCTGTGGCGACATCCTCGACGCAGCCGCGAATGAGGCATTGCTACAAAAACAGGGCCACCTTGGCGTGGAAGCTCTGTTTGTTGCAATGCTCAGTTCCCCCGGAGGGCAGGTGGCAGAAACGCTGCGAGGTTGCGGCATCGATGCCAAAGGCGTGTGCGATGTTGTTCGCCGGGAGGCGGGTACCGGGAAGGGCGGGGGCGATTCAAACCATGTGCTGACGCCGCGTCTCGCGACCATTCTTCACGCAGCAAGCGAGCTTGCCGGAGACGGTGCGATCTCAGAGGCCCATCTGCTCCAAGGGATGTTGTTGGAGGGCGAAGGCTTGCCGATTCGGTACCTCGCTTCAATAGGGCATACCACTACAACCCTGCTTGGCATATTGAACCCGGCGGCCAAAGCAAGCGCTGGCGACGAGACCAGGCTCACGAGGGGTGCCGACGTCGCTGACTTTACGCGATGCCAGTCTTCGCAGCTTGCACCGGCTAGCACTCCATCCTCCTGCGAGCACGCCGTTCCCGGCCCGTCGATAAAGCCGGTAGGCGATATTCCGGCGAGTTTGCCAACGCCGACACTCGATCAGTTTGGGCGCGATCTCGCCAAACTCGCACGCGCAGGACGACTTTCTGACGCGCTCGGTCGTGAGTCCGAAATAGAACAGGTCATTACAGTACTCGCGCGTACGCAAAAGTCTAACCCGTTGCTGCTCGGTGACGCCGGCGTGGGCAAGACCGCAATTGTTGAAGGACTCGCATGGCGTATCGCGAGAGGGCTGGTGCCACCGGTCTTGATCGGCAAGCGCATTGTTGAACTTGATATGGGTGGGCTGACGGCGGGAACGACGCTTCGTGGTCAATTTGAAGCGCGCATTCAACAGGTCGTCAAAGAAGCGAGCAATGCGCCAGAAGTTATCCTGTTCATTGACGAAATTCACACAATTGTCGGCGCAGGCAGGGGCGAAGGCAGCGCCAATGACGCTGCGCAGATGTTCAAACCTGCGCTTGCGCGCGGTGATCTATCTTGCATCGGCGCGACAACCGAAGCCGAATATGCACGCTATATCCGCAAGGACCCCGCGCTTGAACGTCGGTTTTCACCTGTGATGATTTCGGAGCTTAGGCCGGAGGCGACACGCAGCATACTTGAGAAAGTCGCACCGGGAATAATCGAGAAACAGGCGAGTGCTGGCTACCGGCTCACCATAGCCCCGGAAGCTCTGTCTGCCGCTGTGTCGTTGACCGATAAATATGTGAAGGATCGCAATCAGCCTGACAAGAGCATTGATGCGATCGATATTGCCTGCGCACGCGCAGTGGTTAAAGGTCGTGCTGCGGTGAGTGCCGAGGACGTGGCGCAGGTGATTTCAGAGTGGACGGGCATTCCTGCGGGCCAGCTTGGTGCGGATGATCGCCAGCGCTATGCGCAAATGGAAGCGGTGCTAGAGCAGCGAGTGGTCGGGCAGGATGCTGCGATCTCAGCAGTGAGCCGTAGCGTTCGTACCGCCCTTTCTGGAATGAAAGCGCCGAATCGGCCAATTGGTGTGTTTTTGTTTTGCGGTCCATCGGGGGTTGGCAAGACTAAGCTTGCGAAGGAGCTTGCGACGTTTCTATTCGGAACTGCCGATACGCTCATTCGTTTTGACATGAACGAGTACCAAGATAAATCCACAATAAGCAATCTGATCGGCTCGGCGCGAGGTTACCTGGACAGCGAACAGGGCGGTCAGTTTACTGAGGCATTGCGGCGGAAACCTTACAGCGTGGTGCTGCTCGACGAGATCGAGAAAGCACATCCGGACATCCTGAATACGTTTCTTGCGGTATTTGACGATGGGCGGATCACCGACAACCAGGGGCGAGTGATTGACTGCTCCAATGCCGTATTCATCCTAACCTCGAATATGGGCATGGGAGCGGCGCGTGTCGAGCAAGCAGGGACAGAGGAGTTGCGCGCCTTGGCTGCTCAGTTTATTCGACCAGAACTAGTCAACCGAATCACCGAAGTCGTTCGCTTCGAGCCGCTCGGGTCATACGAACTAGAGCTGGTGCTCGATCAAGTTCTAGGGGAAAAGCTGTCTGCGTTCCGTGCTGCACAGCAGCTCGACGTTACAGTCGATAACTCAGCGAAACAATTGATGCTGTCGATCGAGATGGACCCACAAATGGGAGCCCGGCCTTTAGAGCGCGTAGTGGAGCAGATGCTGGTGCAACCTTTGGTGGATGCAGTATTCGCGGGACAGATCAAACCAGGCTCAGTCACAGCGATTGCAAGGGCAGGTCGTATCGCCTTTACTACGACGAAACTTGAGGAGGGCTTGTGATAACCCCGTTGATTCTCACCTACATGAGCGGTTCCGAAGACGGTCGAACCGATGTTATTTCGGTCGATAGTAACGATGCGATAGTTATTATCGGGCGTCTGCCCGACTGCACGATCAGCATCGCCGACGATCCGGACGCATCGCGCCAGCACGCACGGATTTTTCGCCGCGATGGCGAATGGTGGCTTGAAGATATGAGCAGCGCCAACGGAACTTTCATCGGCGAGTTCGCGCAGTCTCGCAAGATTACAGCTCCGGTGAAGCTCGTGGCGGGACAAATCTTTCGTGTCGGGCTTACTCGGTTTAGGCTTGAAAAGGAGGGCTATCAAGTCAACAAGCTGATGATGGCGAACGTCACCGAGAATGCAGCTAAGTAAACATGTGGGCTAAAATGACGGGCACCAACTAGTAGTCAGTTATATATGTGGTCACAGTTATATATGGGGTCAGACTCGACATATCCCCGCATTCATGATGGCCTTTCCGCTATGTCTCGCCTTCCCCGCTACTTTATCCCGAATACCCCCTTCCATGTAATTCTGCGCGGAAACAATCGCGAGCCCATTTTTGCCAACGACGAGGACTGTCCAAAAATAGGGGACCCATCCCGATTACCCCACAGCACATTGAAACCTCGCCCACACAAGGATTGTTATCAATAGGCCGCAAGTTTCACGCGGCCAGGATGAACCAGCGCAGCCTGCAATCCTCGATTGCTGCATCGCTCAATGCGACTCCAGCCATTCGGCGAATTCTGCTACTGTGAGAATGGAGACGCCTCCCAGCCTATGCTTTACCGCCAGAATATCAGCGTCGCCGCTGACTAGCGCATCCGCCTTCGCTGCCACCGAGATCACCAAAAACATCACATCGTCCGGGTCCCGCAGAACGGGTAATCCTTCGGGCTGACTCGCGATTATTACCGTCTCGGCGTAAGACAGAAAGTCCGCCAACAAAGCTTCTTGCTCATCCTTGTCCAGTTTGAATTTCGGGTAGCCCAATACACGGATCAGCTCGCTGACCGTGTCTCGACTGACCAGCGGGATAAAACGGCCATTTTGCCAACCTTCCCGCAGCCACGCGAGTTTGCCTCTGGAGAAGATCAGCGCGGACACCAGGCAGTTGGTGTCGAGTACCACGCGGCGCATTGTCACGTGCGCTTTCTGGCCCAAGTGATCGCATCCTGCACATCATCTTCCGTGATACCCAATTCCGCCAGCTTCGAACGAACTGCATCAGCACGCTGGATGCGCACAGGCGTTAGTACGATGCAGCCGTTCTCCGTAGTGACGTCGTAATACTCAGCCTCTCCGACTGCCTGGACAATCGCCTTGGGGAGAGTCAGCTGATTTTTGCTAGTGCGTTTAGCCAACATGGGAAACCCATAAGTAATGAAGTAAGGAATTCCTATTCTATTCCTTATATCTGGCCGAATCAAAAGGCAAACAGGGAGTCATCGCGGCATCGCCCAAAAACCAACCAAACCGCGTAAAATGACATCGGCAACCCATCAATAAGGATTTCCCATGGCTCCGCCCACCCTGGTCATCGGCAACAAGAACTACTCATCCTGGTCCCTGCGCCCCTGGCTATTCATGAAGAAAAGCGGCGTGCCCTTCGAGGAAATCCGCATCCCGCTCTACCAGCCCGGCTCTAGCGAGAAATTGCGCGAATATTCCCCATCCGGCCTGGTTCCGCTGCTGCTGGATGGCGATTTGAGAGTGTGGGATTCCCTGGCGATTTGCGAATACGTCTCGGAAAAATTCCTCGACGGCAAGGGCTGGCCCGCCGACCGGCGGGTACGCGCCGTGGCCCGCTCGGTCAGCGCCGAGATGCATGCCGGCTTCCTAGCTGTGCGGGCCAACCTGCCCATGAATCTTAGGGCCAAATTTGCCTGGAAATCCGTCAACGACGAGGTGGATGCCGGCATCCGGCGCATTATCGAAATCTGGACCCGGTGCCGCGAGCAACACGGCGGGGCCGGTCCATGGCTGTTCGGCGAATTCACCATCGCCGACGCTATGTACGCCCCGGTAGCCTGGCGCTTCAATAGCTACGGCGTTCCACTGGAGGGAGAGGCGGCCCGCTACCTGCACACCCTGCTGGAGATGGATGAAATGCGGGCCTGGCATGCTGGCGCCTTGGGAGAAACCGAAGTGTTGCCGCAGTGCGAGGCGCGGGATATCTGGCCGCAGTAATCGCCGACATGCCGCCACGCATCCACCCCCGTTTCGAGCGCTTCAAGGAAATCCAGCGCCTGCGCCAGAACCTGGAACGGGACGGTTTCCCCCGC
This sequence comes from Sulfurimicrobium sp., assembly GCA_030690835.1. Classification (GTDB taxonomy): domain Bacteria; phylum Pseudomonadota; class Gammaproteobacteria; order Burkholderiales; family Sulfuricellaceae; genus Sulfurimicrobium. The sequence continues at coordinate 10,317 of JAUYFW010000168.1, forward strand.
CTGCAGATGTTCCTGCTGGTCTCCATCACCAGCGGGGCGGGCTTTCTCGCCTCCTTCCTGCTGCTCCGCTTCGGCCTCGACACCATGTGGCTGCGCTACCTGGCCGCCCTCGGCGGCGCCTACGCCGTGTTCCTGTTCCTGCTATGGCTGTGGCTGCGTACACGGACGGAGGATTATTCCGATTTCCCGGACATTTCCAACCTGCCCTCCGGACGTAGCGGGTCGAGTCCCGAGTACAGCGGCAAGGGCGGCGACTTCGGCGGCGGCGGGGCCTCGGGCCGCTTCGATGGCGCCCATGAAAGCGCGTCCTCCAGTTCCGACTTTGACGCCCCCGTGGGCGAAGCCCTCGACGTCGTCTCCGGCGCCGACGAATTCGCCCTGCCCTTGGCCGCCCTGGCGCTATTCGCAGCGCTGGTGCTCTCTTCCTTCTGGGTGGTCTATATCGCCCCGGCGCTGTTCGCCGAGCTTCTGGTGGACGGCGTCCTCGCCGCCAGCCTCTACCGCCGCCTACGCGGCCTGGAAACCCGCCACTGGCTCGAAACCGCCCTACGCCGCACCTTCTGGCCCTTTGTCCTCACCGCCCTGATGGTTGCCGGCTGCGGCTGGGCTATGCAACTCTACTCCCCCGAAGCCCACACCATCGGGCAAGTTATCTCCCACTGGAAGAATGCGCTGTAACTCTTTTATCCATGCGGGTTGCAGATCCATTACCCGCAACTGATCTAAATCGGGCCACGCTGTTTCTTGCGGAAGAACTGGCAGCGTTGCCCGGATGCCTCTATTACATCAAGGCACGGCTGACGTTTGCTTTTGAAATCAAGGACACGACAGCCATACATGAAACTGGCGTCGTGGGTAATGAAGTAATGTCTGCAGTTATTACAAACCTGGTGCGGCTTGCCTGATGCTGTATCCATGGGATGTTTGGCGCAGGTTAAAACTACCCATTTTCAAATCCGGGAGCGATGCGCGCTCACCGCCCAGGCAGCGTCAGCGATGCCTGAGCCCCAGCCCGCAACACGTTTTCACCCGGCGCAAACAATACCTCCAGCGCGTACAGCGGAGCGCCGCTCTTGTCGCGCGCGGCGGGTTCCAGACCCAATAGGGTGATCTTGCCGTGGAAGCGCAATTGGCCGACAGCGACATTCACTTCTCCACCCACTTTCAGATTGTTCAGTTGTTCTTCGGCCACTTGGGCGCGAGCGATCATTTCCCCTGCTCTGGCCAGCACCAGCAAGGCCTGCGGCTGCAAGCCCGCCGCCACGGTCTGCCCCGCTTCCGCCAGACGCGACACCACCAGCGCATTGAAGGGCGCGCGCAGAATGGTATCGGCGCGGTTTTTCGCTTCCTGGCTGTGACGCGCGCGAAGCTCCCTGAGTTGGGCTGCCGCTTTGGCTTGGCGCAGCTTGGCCTGGTCCAGTTCGGAGGTGGAAATCACGGTGCGATCGTACAACTCCTGCACGCGCTTCAGTTCGCGCTGAGCCTCGGACGCTTCCTCCTGCTGGCGTGCCACGCTAGCGGCAGCTTCCTCGGCGCGAGCGGCATAGCCGCGATCATCCAGTTGCAGCAGCGCCTGCCCTTTCCTGACACGCTCCCCCTGCTTCACGTTCACCGCTTGCACCACGCCCGAAACCGGCGTGGAGAGTTCCACTCGCTGCGACCATTGCAATACGGCGGGCACTTCTGCCGCCTGAACTGTAGCGGCAGCTAGCCAGGTTGCCATCCAAACGAGCGTGAAGCTGCGCTTCATGCTCGCTTCCCTCTCCCCGGCCCTCTCCCGTAAACGGGAGAGGGGGACGAAGTATCGCTGTGCGACTATCGTGTTCAGCCACTTCTTCATTTCATTTGCCCCTTGTTTTCCCCGGCGGTTTTTTCCAGCGGCTGGCCGAGCAGCGCTTCCATTCGCGCAAAAGCCAGGGCGAGCTGGTATTCGGTTTTGCGTTCGCGCAGTTTCGCTGCCATGGTCGCCGCCATGGAATCGCCGAGATTGCTTTTCAACTCCACTTCGTACTGGCCGCGCGCGCGCTCC
>JAUYFW010000186.1 GCA_030690835.1 Sulfurimicrobium sp.
AGCGCTTTCGGCGCCCTGGCGTTCTCCTCCGCCCCGGTATTGCAGGCCATCGGCGGCACGGTAGCGCTGGGCTCGGTTTTGTCCTTATTGTTTGCAGCCATGTGGGCGGAGCCTGAGAGATGAAACGGGAAAACAATTTCGACAGCAAGTAGAATGCAGGCTATTCCCTGCGAGGGTGAGAAGCGGTGTTTTCTTGACGTGACACACCCAGAAGAATAGGATTAAATCCTACTGTATCAATGGAGCCTCATCATGCGAACCACTCAGCAATTCAGCATCACTCTGCCAAACGAGATGGCGGACATTGTGAAAACAAAAGTTGCGACTGGCGAGTACGCGACCGAAAGTGAAGTGATCCGGGACGGGTTACGTGCCCTGATGGCTCGCGACCGCGCCATGGAAAATTGGCTGCGGGAAGGAGTTGGACCAGCCTACGACGCACTGAAGGCCGACCCGGCACGAGCAATCTCTGTTGACCAGGTGCGGGCGAAGCTCGCGGCAGAACACAAGAAGGCCACTTCTTAAAAGTGATGCCATGCACCGTCATTTTCACGCCTGAAGCGCAGGAGCAGCTTGCGGCACTCTATCGCTACATTGCGACCGCAGCTTCGCCAGAAACTGCCGAGCGCTATACAAGCGCCATCGTTACATACTGCGAGAGCTTGCACACATTTCCGAATCGAGGCACCCGCCGCGACGATGTGCGCCCGGGACTACGCATCACAAACTACAAAAAGCGCACCGTAATCGCCTTCTCCGTTGACGCCGAACTGGTATCCATCATCGGCGTTTACTATGGTGGACAGGATTTCGTAACCGCCCTGCAATTCGACCTGGACGATTAGGCACGTATCACTTGGGCCCGTAGCTTGAGCACTGCATTCCGACCAAGAACTTGTTCCGCCCGGATGCCAGGCGCGCCGATAATCAGGCATGATGTGGGGATATTATGTAATCGGGGGTTGCGCCCCACGCGAGCTTCTCACGGAAGGATTTACGGTAGAAGATGCTTTCTCTGCAGCTGTTTAGGGCAGGTTAGGAATTTTAAGTATTTTAAGAAAGGATCACGATGTTCTGCCAGCAATGTGGTACAGAAATACATAACGATAGCCAATTTTGTCACAAATGTGGAGCCGAAATACATTTCTCTCCTGAGGTAAAAACTTTGCCAATCGAGAATCCGAGACAAAGTGCGCAGTAGAAATCGCAAGGGAAATGAAAAATGATGACGCCGTCGCTATCTTTGAACCCAGATTATCCATTGGAATGCACGCGCATGTAGGAGCGCCGCCCCCGGCGCGAATCGCGGCGAGGGCGCCGCTCCTACAGCGGTGTTTTGGCCCTAATGGATAATCCGGGTTGAACAGTACGGATCCATTTGAGTTATCTGAGACCGCTAAATCAAGCGGGGTAAAAACGTGCCAGTCGTGAATGGATAATTTATGGACACGGACGACTTCTATTTGAGAGTTGCACACGCTCTGTCTGGCTGTCAGTTGGTTGAGCAAGAGTTGAAACTGTACATTACGGAGGCTCTTGATCTCGCCAAAAAATGCATAGGCGACAGGATGCCGTTCAAGGTGAGCGGTGAGAACTATGCAGACTCTTCACTGGAAAGGCTTATAGAGGCATTCAGGAAACTCAGTGACAACGATGCTCTTGTTACCGAACTTAGACAGTTCAAGGATGAACGAAACTTCCTTAGTCACAAAGGCATTACGCACTGCCTAGATTACGAGGGTGAGCTATTTCACAAAACTGCAGTTGAATTTCAAGATCGGTTGGAGGCAATCCAGAGTGAAGCACAAAGACTACGAAATGCACTTCATGAAGAAGCCAATAAATTTCGTGGACACCTAATGGTTCGACGATCTCAAGAATGCGGTCTAAACTCACCGCAATGCGCTTGGTCTGCGCAAAAAACTACGCGTCCCGCTTAAGAAGCTTGCGGAGCTTCGGGACTCAGGCGTATTGAGTGCTGATGAATTTCAGCAGCAAAAAGTTCGGCTCTTGGGCGCGTGAAGCAAATGCCCAAAGCTACGATTTTTCCCTCCCGCCAAGCTTAGACGGGTTAGGAAACTAGAACTTGAAGTTTCCAGTTACCTGATTTGTCTGAACTGGCGAGCAAACCAAGACTCAAAAGTTGCACACATTTAGCAAACTATGACCCCAATCTCCATCACCCATTACACCCTCACCAGCGCGCTCGGCCGAGGCAAGGCAGCGACGCGCGCCGCCCTGCTGCAAGGCAGAAGCGGCCTGCGCGCCAACGATTTCGCCGATGCGCTGCTGGACACCTTCATTGGCCGCGTGGAAGGCGTGGAAGCGGTCTCCCTGCCCGAACCGCTCGCGCGCTTCGACTGCCGCAACAACCGTCTGGCGCAGCTGGCGCTGGAGCAGGACGGTCTCGCCGCAGCGGTGGCGACGGCACGCGAGAAATACGGCGCCCGGCGCATCGCGGTGATCCTCGGCACCAGCACCTCGGGCATCCAGGCAACAGAACATGCCTATCGCCGCCGCGATCCTGCCAGCGGGGCGCTGCCGGCCGATTTCAATTTTGCCACCACGCAAAGCATGAATTCCGTAGCCGAATTCGTGCGCCACTATCTCAGCCTGAGCGGCCCGGCTTTCGTCATTTCCACCGCCTGCTCTTCCAGCGCCAAGGTCTTCGCCAGTGCCGCCCGGCTCATGCAGACCGGCCTGTGCGACGCGGCAGTGGTGGGCGGGGTGGATTCGCTGTGCGCCATGACGCTGTATGGCTTCAATGCACTGCAACTGGTTTCGCCCGAGCCCTGCCGCCCGTGCGACCAGGAGCGCAAAGGCATTTCCATCGGCGAAGGCGCGGGGTTCTTCCTGCTGGAGAACGGGCACAGCGAAGCCCCGCCCGTTTCCCTCTCTCCTTGCTCTCTCCCAGGGGGAGAGAGGGGCGCAGGCTCGCTTCGCGAGTTTCACCTTAAAGAGGCCGGCCCGCTGGCGCTGCTGGGCTGCGGCGAAAGCAGCGACGCCTACCACATGTCCACACCCCACCCCGAGGGCCTGGGCGCTGCGCTGGCGATGCAGCAAGCCCTTGCCGCCGCGCACCTGCAGCCGGGCGAGATCGATTACATCAACATGCACGGCACTTCCAGCCGCAGCAATGACAGCGCCGAAGACCAGGGCATGCAGCGCGTGTTCGGCAACGCCACGCCGTGCAGCTCCACCAAGGGCGCGACCGGCCATACCCTGGGCGCCGCAGGCGCGGTGGAGGCGGCCATTGCCTGCATTTGCCTGGAAAGCGGGTTGATCCCCGGCTCCTGCAATACCCGCACCCTCGACCCGGAGCTGGGCAGCGCGATCCAGTTGCAGCCGGTGTCCCGGCCCCTGCGCCATGTCATGAGCAATTCTTTCGGTTTCGGCGGCAACAATTGCAGCCTGATTTTCGGAGTG
>JAUYFW010000196.1 GCA_030690835.1 Sulfurimicrobium sp.
CCTCCGCCGCGTATCCTCAATGTCGTTAAGCCGAAGTTGACTTTTATCGGGATAAAAATATCCCGTAATCCGTTGACTTCAACACAACATGGCGTATATTTGACTGCAAATATCACAACATATTGTGTTCGCGTTCGTAGAGGAGGGGGTGCCATGATTTTGCAGCAGGAAGGGGAGCAACGATTGTTGAGCTTGCCACGCGCCGTCATCAAGCGCGATGGCTCGGTGGCGGTATTCGATGGCGCCAAGATTCGTTCAGCCATGGCGCGCGCCGGTGGCGTCAGCGGGGAATTCGACGGCAGCGAGGCGGAACTGCTGTCCGCCCAGGTGGCCAAGGTACTGATTCACAAGTTCCGCAACCAGCCGCCCACGATCGAGAATATCCAGGACGTGGTGGAGCAGGTGCTGATTTCCGCCAATCACCTCAAAACCGCCCGCGCTTACATCGTCTATCGCGAGCAGCATGCCAAGCTGCGCCAGGACCGCAAGACGGTGGTGGATGTCGGCAGCTCCATCAACGAATACCTCGATCAGCTTGACTGGCGCGTCAACGCCAACGCCAACCAGGGCTATTCCCTGGGGGGGCTGATCCTCAACGTCTCCGGCAAGGTGGTGGCCAATTACTGGCTCAACCACGTCTATCCGCCGGAAGTCGGCTTGGCGCATCGCGAGGGCGACATCCATGTACACGACCTCGACATGCTGGCGGGCTACTGCGCCGGCTGGTCGCTGCGCATGCTGCTGACGGAAGGGCTTAACGGCGTGCCGGGCAAGGTCGAGGCGGGTCCGCCCAAGCACATGTCCTCCGCCGTGGGCCAGATCGTCAACTTCCTCGGCACGCTGCAGAACGAATGGGCCGGCGCGCAGGCGTTCAGCTCCTTCGATACCTACATGGCGCCCTATATCCGCAAGGACAATCTTGGCTTCCGCGAGGTCAAGCAGTACATCCAGGAGTTGATCTATAACCTCAACGTGCCGTCGCGCTGGGGCACGCAGACGCCGTTCACCAACCTGACCTTCGACTGGACCTGCCCGGATGACCTGAAAGATCAGGTCCCGCTCATTGGCGGCAAGGAGGTGTCGTTTACCTACGGCGATTTGCAGGTCGAAATGGACATGATCAACCGCGCCTATATCGAGGTCATGACCACCGGCGACGCCAAGGGCCGGGTGTTCACCTTCCCCATCCCGACCTACAACATGACGCCGGATTTCCCCTGGGAATCCGAGAATGCCACCCTGCTGTTCGAGATGACGGCGAAATACGGCCTGCCATATTTCCAGAACTTCATCAATTCCGAGCTCAAGCCCAACATGATCCGCTCCATGTGCTGCCGCCTGCAGCTCGATCTGAGAGAACTGTTGAAGCGCGGCAATGGCCTGTTCGGCAGCGCGGAGCAGACCGGCTCGGTGGGGGTTGTCACCATCAACTGCGCGCGGCTCGGTTTTCTTTACAAGGGCAACGAGGCCGGCTTGCTGGCGCGCCTCGACGAACTGCTGGAAATCGGCAAGAACAGCCTGGAAATCAAGCGCAAGACCATCCAGCGCCACATGGACGCGGGCCTGTTCCCCTACACCAAGCGCTACCTCGGGACATTGCGCAATCACTTCTCCACCCTGGGCGTGAACGGTATCAACGAGATGATCCGCAACTTCACCAATGACGAGCACGACATCACCAGCGAGTATGGCCACGCCTTCGCGGTGCGCCTGCTTGACCACGTGCGCGCCCGGATGCTGGCTTTCCAGGATGAAACCGGCCATATGTATAACCTCGAAGCCACGCCGGCGGAAGGTACCACCTACCGCTTCGCCAGGGAGGACCGCAAGCGCTTCCCCGACATCCTCCAGGCGGGTACGCGGGAAATGCCTTATTACACCAATTCCTCGCAGTTGCCGGTGGGTTTCACCGACGACCCGTTCGAGGCTCTGGAACGGCAGGACGAGTTGCAGAAGAAATACACCGGCGGCACTGTGTTGCATCTCTACATGACGGAGCGCATTTCCAGCGCGGAAGCGTGCAAGAACCTGGTCAAGCGTTCGCTGGAGCGGTTCAGGCTGCCGTATATCACGATCACGCCGACCTTCTCGATTTGTCCCACGCACGGCTATCTGGATGGGGAGCACAAGTTCTGTCCCAAGTGCGACGAGGAAATCATCGCCAAGAAACGCAAGCAAGCAGCCTGACCGTCATTGCGAGCGCAGCGAAGCAATCTTGTCTTTTAATTAAAACCAGATTGCTTCGTCACTGCGTTCCTCGCAAAGACAGGCCATAACCAAATTAAGGAGAAAAACATGACCGATCTGTCCCAACAAACCAATCTGCAACCCGAAATCACCCTCAAGGACGAGGAGCGGCAGCCGTGCGAAGTCTGGACGCGCGTGATGGGCTACCACCGCCCGATGGCGTCCTTCAACGTGGGCAAAAAAGGTGAATTCCACGAGCGTCAGTATTTCTGCGAATCCCGCGTCAGCCTTGCTGCCTAAGCCGGCAAGCCTGCAAGTGGGGGGGCTGACGCCCCTCACCACCACGGATTTCCCCGGTCTGCTTGCGGCGGTGGTGTTTTGCCAGGGCTGTCCGTGGCAGTGCGGCTATTGCCACAACCCCCACCTGATTCCCCGTGGCGGCGAGGCAACACGGAACTGGGCAGAAGTCATGGCGTTCCTGCACCGGCGCCAGGGGTTGCTCGATGCCGTGGTATTCAGCGGCGGCGAGCCTACCCTGCAGTCCGGCCTGGCGGATGCCTGCCGCGAGGCGCGGGAGCTCGGCTTCAAAATCGGCCTGCATACCGCCGGGACATACCCGGAAAGGCTGGCGGAAATTCTGCCCAGCCTCGACTGGGTGGGCATGGATATCAAGGCGCCTTTTGCCGATTATGACCGCACCACCGGCGTACCGGGAAGCGGGGAGCGGGCGCGGGAAAGTCTGTTGCATTTGCTCGACAGCGGCGTCGACTATGAAATCCGCACGACCCTGCACCCCGATTTGATGAGTGAAGAAAGTATTGTCGCGCTGGCGCGAGAACTGGCTGCGCTGGGGGTGCGGCATTTTGTGCTGCAGCAGTTTCGCGCCCAGGGGTGCGCCGATCCCGTCTTGTGTCAGGCGGGAAGCCGGGATATTTCCTGGGCAGCATTGCGCGAGGAGATTGAGCCGCAGTTTCAACACTTCTCTATTCGTAGCGCTTGAACATATAATCCCGTTCCAGTTTGCATTCGCCACGGAGCGGAATCGCCTTGACCAACCCAGTAAAAATACCCGCCATCCTGGCAAACATCCCCCTGTTTCGGGAAATGTCGCCGGAAGAAATCGAGCGCATTGCCCTGGGCACGCGCGAACTACACCTGGCACGCGGCGATGTGCTGTTCCAGCGTGGCGATCCTTCCACCGGTTTTTATGTGGTGATTCATGGCCAGGTCAAACTGGCCTTGTCTTCGCCCCAGGGGATCGAGAAAGTGGTGGAGTTGTTCGGTCCGGGCCAGAGTTTCGGCGAGGCGGTGATGTTCATGGGCAAGCCATACCCGGTGTATGCGCAAGCCTTGACCGACTCCCTGACGCTGCATATCAACAAGAGCGTGGTTTTTTGCGGTATCGACAGCGACCCGGCATTCTGCCGCAAGATGCTGGCGGGGCTTTCCATCCGGCTGCACCGCCTGATTCATTACGTGGAATCGTTCTCCCTGCGCTCCTCGGCGCAGCGGGTAATCGGTTACCTGTTGCAGGATCTCGAGGAAATCAAGGAAGGTCAGGATATCCATATCAGTTTGCCGGCCAACAAGAACGTGATCGCTTCCAACCTCAACATCACGCCGGAAACGTTTTCCCGCATCCTGCACAATTTGTCCGATAGCGGCCTGATCGAGGTGAAAGGCAAGGACGTGCGCATCCGGGATGTGGCGAAACTACGCGCCTATGACGAGTAATCATTGGCTTGCATGATTGGCCGAAACCATTTATATTTTTGCCCATGAACTTCTTTATCCGCATTCAATTCAAATTCCTGCTTACAGCCGCCAGTGGTCTGGCGCTGCTGCTGCGCTTCGCGCGCTAATCACATCCCACCCCTCTCTTTAAGTTATACAATGCAGGCCTGAAACGCTGCCGTTTCCGGCTGATGGTTTATAGATTTCCATTGGAGTCTGTCATGAAAGACAAATTGATCGTATTCGATACCACCTTGCGCGATGGCGAGCAAAGCCCGGGCGCTTCCATGACGCGGGAAGAAAAAGTGCGCATCGCCAGACAACTGGAACGCATGCGCGTGGATATCATCGAGGCCGGTTTCCCCGCTGCTTCCAACGGCGATTTCGAGTCGGTGAAGGCGGTGGCCGATGCCATCAAGGACAGCACGGTGTGCGGTCTCGCCCGCGCGCTGGAGCGCGACATCGACCGCGCCGGCGAAGCCTTGAAAGGCGCCAGATCCGGCCGTATTCACACCTTCATCGCCACTTCGCCGATCCACATGGAAAAGAAGCTGCGCATGAGTCCCGACCAGGTCGTCGAGCAGGCGGTCAAGGCGGTGAAATGGGCGCGCAAGTGGACCGACAACGTCGAGTTTTCGCCCGAGGACGCCGGCCGTTCCGATCCCGATTTTCTGTGCCGCATTCTGGAAGCGGTGATCGACGCCGGTGCCGGCACGCTCAATATCCCCGACACCGTGGGCTACAACTTGCCGCAACAGTTCGGCCAGTTGATCGCCACGTTGCGCGAGCGCATTCCGAATAGCGACAAGGCCGTGTTCTCGGTGCATTGCCATAACGATCTCGGCCTGGCGGTGGCCAATTCCCTTGCCGCAGTGCTCAACGGCGCGCGCCAGGTGGAATGCACCATCAATGGGCTGGGCGAGCGGGCGGGCAATGCCTCGCTGGAAGAAATCGTGATGGCGGTGCGCACGCGCCAGGATGTGTTCACCTGCGACACCCAGATCGACGCCACCCAGATCGTGCCGGCCAGCCGCCTGGTGGCCAGCATCACCGGCTTTGCCGTGCAGCCCAACAAGGCCATCGTCGGCGCCAACGCCTTTGCGCACGAATCCGGCATCCACCAGGACGGCGTGCTCAAGCACCGCGAAACCTACGAAATCATGCGTGCCGAGGACGTGGGCTGGAGCGCCAACAAGATGGTGATGGGCAAGCATTCCGGTCGCAACGCCTTCAAGACGCGTCTGGCCGAACTGGGCATCGAACTGGGGTCGGAGGATGCGCTCAACGGCGCTTTTGCCCGCTTCAAGGAACTGGCGGACAAGAAACACGAGATTTTCGACGAGGATCTGCAGGCACTGGTGAGCGACGAAGCCGCGGCGCTGGAGCAGGAACACTACAAGCTGGTGTCGTTGAAAGTGTGTTCTGAAACCGGCGAAACACCCCACGCCACGGTGGTGGTGGCCGTGAACGGCGCGGAGCAGCAGGCCGAGGCGGATGGCGGCGGCCCGGTGGATGCCGCGTTCAAGGCGATTGATTCGATCGTCAAGAGCGGCGCGGAACTGCAACTGTATTCGGTGAACAACATCACCAGCGGCACCGACGCCCAGGGCGAGGTAACAGTGCGTCTCTCCAAGGGCGGGCGCATCGTCAACGGCCAGGGTTCCGATACCGATATCGTGATCGCCTCGGCCAAGTCCTACCTGCACGCGCTCAACAAGCTGCATAGCAAGCTGGAGCGCGCGCACCCGCAGGTGTGATTCAATCATGGCAGTTTAACCACGGGGGACACTCCTTGCGGGTGTGTTCCCCGTGGTTAATCGTTTTTTCAACCCGGATTACCCATTGGAATGCACGCGCATGTAGGAGCGCCGCCCCCGGCGCGAATCGCGGCGAGGGCGCCACTCTACAGCGGTGTCTTGGCCCTAATGGATAATCCGGGTTCAAAATGATGTAGCCTGGTAGTTCAGAACTGTCATCAAACGGCAATCATGGTGTGCTACAACAGCCTCATACATGAATGCGAAAAATCACTTGGCAACGCCAGCGGACATGGCGCAACTTTTGCGCGAGGTGCAGTCCTTGCGCGTGGCGATCAGGAAAACGCAGAAGCAATGCATGGAGCTCTGGCGCCCGCATATCAGGCAGCGGAGCTTTCTCTCCAGCGCTTCCAACCTCGCCGCCTATCTCGGCCTGCGACGGCATGATCTGCGGCACCTGCAATGCCGCCTGGGCAATCTTGGGCTGTCCTCGCTCGGACGTAGCGAAGCGCATGTTCTCGCTTCCCTGGATGCGATTGTTCACATCCTGAAAATTATCTCCGGAAAATCACTCTCTCCGAAAAATCTGACGCGCGCGAGTGCAACCATGGCGTGCGCGGAGGATTTTATCAAACGCCATACCAACCGGCTGTTTGGCCTGCCGCCCACCCACCGCTGGGCACGCATCATGGTGACTTTTCCCAGCGAGGCGGCAAGCGATTACCTGTTTGTGCGCGAGCTTGTCCTGCGCGGCATGGATTGCGCCCGCATCAACTGCGCCCACGACGATCGGGCGACCTGGCAACGCATGGTGGAATTCGTGCGTCAGGCCGAGCAGGAGACGGGACGCTCGTGCAAAATCCTGATGGATCTGGCCGGACCCAAACTGAGAACCGGCCCGGTCATCCCCGGCCCCGCCGTTATTCATCTCAAGCCCAAGCGCGACCTGCGCGGCAATTTCACCCAGGCTGCCAGCGTGATTCTCGACGGCAGCGGCAACCCTGGCCGCCCCGCCGAGCGCGATGGGCTGGGGCGGCGCATCCCGGCCCGCCTGGCGGTGAACGCCGAGTGGCAGGAACAGCTTCAGCATGGTGATGCCATCCGTTTTGTGGATACCCGGAACAGGCAACGCGAACTGACCGTTCTGAACCGCATATCCCGAAACGAAGTCATGGCCAGTTGCGACGAGGGCGCCTATCTCCGGCCTGGTATCGAACTGGCGTGCCACCACTCCAAACATGGCGCGCCGGCGCTGACCCTGGTTGAGGATATCGCGGCACAGCCGCGGCCCATTATCCTGTACCAGGGCGATGTCCTGCAGCTGACGCGCGCGCCCATCCTGGGCGAGCCGCCAGGGATGGACGAGGACGGCAATACCCTGATTCCCGCGCATATCTCCTGCATCCAGCCGGAAGTGTTCAGCCATCTGAAGCCCGGTCATCGCGTGTGGATCGACGATGGTCGCATCGGCGCGGTGGTGGAGGCGCTTAACGATGAGGGTGCGTTGCTGCGTGTCACACAGGCCCGTACGGAAGGTGAGAAACTGCATCCGGAGAAAGGCCTGAACTTTCCCGACAGCGAACTGAACTTTCCCGCCCTGACCGAAAAAGACCTGCGGGATCTCGATTTTGTCGCCGCTCATGCCGACATGGTGGGCTATTCCTTCGTGCAGTCGGCACAGGACATGGAACAACTCATCGCCGAACTGGCCACTCGGGGTGGCAGCAAAATCGGCATCGTGGCCAAGATCGAGACTCGAAAGGGGCTGCGGAATCTGCCCGAAATCATCATTCGTGGCTCAGGCCGGCACCCCTTCGGCGTGATGATTGCGCGTGGCGATCTGGCGGTGGAAATCGGCTACGCGCGCATGGCGGAAATCCAGGAAGAAATCCTCTGGCTATGCGAGGCCGCCCATGTGCCGGTGATCTGGGCGACACAGGTACTGGAAGGGCTGGTGAAGCAGAATTTCCCCTCCCGCGCCGAAATGACCGATGCCGCCATGGCGGAACGGGCAGAGTGCGTCATGCTCAACAAGGGGCCTTTTGTGCTCGACGCCATTGCGGTGCTGGATAACGTGGTGGAAAAAATGCAGGCGCACCAGCAGAAAAAATCATCGCAGCTCAGGGCGCTGCACTGGTAGTAGTCAGTTACGTTGAAACACCGCAAATTGTAGGTCGGGATTTATCCCGACATTTCGGGCTGAAGCCCGACCTACCGTCCATGCCTTTCAACTTGACTATCTGGTAGGCAAACCCAGCGGAAACGGATTGCGGCTGACAGCCTCTTCTCCTGGACAATGCGCCACGCCTCGCGCTGCTCTTCTAGCCTGAATTTTGCACAAACAGGGCGAATAACAAAGTAAGCATTTGATATAATACGATTTATATAAAAACATATTCGTAAAAAATGACTACTTGTACTCGCCCTGTTGCCAATTCTACCCCAGAACAACTCCGGTTTCCTCCCGCAGCAGGTTTCACGGTTCGGGCCGATTTCA
>JAUYFW010000197.1 GCA_030690835.1 Sulfurimicrobium sp.
TGGCTTGCCTGCGTTGACCATTAATGCCCAGTTGTCATCCGCCGCGCAAGGTCACGCCGCAGACATGGCTTGCAATAACACGATCAGCCACACAGGCTCGGATGGATCGTCAGCATATTCGCGGGCGCTTGCTTCAGGGTATTCGGGTTCATTTTCAGAGGAAATTATTTATGGCGGTGGAGGTCCGCAGGCAGCGATGAGTTGGTGGATGAACGACCAAATTCATCGCGATGCGATCTTGAATCCAAACACCACCGAGATGGGTGTTGGGTATGCCTACTTTTCAAATGGTTCGTATGGGGATTATATTGCTGTGGATTTTGGCAGGTAGGGACACAGCGGCGCTGTGTCCCTTTTGGCGATATCAAGCCATTGGGCGGAGCAACGCTCCGCCCCTACATTAGATGTGTGGCGTAATAATAATGGTGGCGCGTAGCAACCCTGGGCAACAGTTTTTAGGCAGGGCTGTATTGCTTCAAAGGGCGCAATTGGATACGGCGATTGACCAAGCCGCAGACAATACGGAAGATGACAGAATGTTTGGTCAGTTGGTGGCGAAACCTTTGCGCCAGAATTTGGAACTTGTTCAATTGAGCCAGGGTGTGTTCAACCACAATGCGATACTTGGCAAGAAAACGATTGTAGGCTTTCTGCTCCTCAGTCAATGGATGGTTACGTCTTGCCTTAAACGGTAAATACAGTTTTTTGTCAGGATGGTCGGTAGCAATGCCATCGTAGCCTTTATCCATCATGGCGGCTTCATCGTCGTCAAGTTCGGAAAGCAAATCAGTCTGACGTAATAAAGTCAAATCATGGGTTGAGCCAGGGACACTTTGTGAAGCATGTTCAACCAGACCTGTCGGGGAGATGGCCGCCTGATTTTTGAGAGTATGCGTTTTTTTCTTGCCTGAATAATACGGCTTTTGAAGATCCTGCACGTTTCCATCTTTATCTTTCTTGTTTTTGGGACGCTCCACGCGTTGCTCTTTTGCATCAATAATCAGGCGCACGTCTGGAAAAGCATCCATGATTTCCTCAACAGAAGACAGTTTCTTTCGATCTGCCTTTGGGCGTTCAAAATTAAAACTTGTCATGCTGACCAGTGTATCCAAGATCAGGTTCAGTTTGTCTTCTATATTGGTTTTGTTCAAATCGTAAAAGAAGCCAAGCAATTCGTAGGTTGTATACGCTTTCAGCCACACCTGCCCTAGCGGGCGGTGCTAGGGAAATAAGGTCATCAATAAGCGGTCTCGCAAATCGTACTTGTGCTTTCGCCCTGCTCCCACACCACGTTGGCGTTTCTTCTTATCCCCGCGTGTTTTCGTTGAAGATTGAAGCCGCTCTATGTGCGCTTTTTCAAATTCAGCGTAGAATTTGTCAAACTCAGCTAAGGATGTCCCGATCAAGCTTTTGGCGACCTGCGGTTTTTTGAGAAGTCTTTGATATGTTATCATGCCTAAAGTTTACCCGCTCTAATTCAATTACGCCACACATCTATTGAATATCTATTTGACTTGTCTCCATAAATCAACAGTATGTTTACTATGCCAAACAATACCAGAGACAAAGAAAAGAACGCATTAATAGCCCGGATAGCGGCTACTAACTCCGTTGCATTGATATCAATATATGAATACCACTTCCAGACTTTGGGCACGAAGAAGTGCCATATTCCAAAACCGATGGAAGCACTGCTGCCAAAT
>JAUYFW010000206.1 GCA_030690835.1 Sulfurimicrobium sp.
CCTTCCTTCGGCGCCGTTATCCGTACCGATTTCATCCAGGGCATGGGGAAAATCAACGGCAAGTTCGTGATTATCCTGAACGTGAACCACGTCCTGTCGCTGGACGAAATAACCATGCTGAGCCAGGTTGGCGCGGTGGAGACGTAGGAGCGCCGCCCTTGTCCTCGGGTGTTTTGGCCGGGGGCCCGGCGCGAATCGCGGCGAGGGCGCCGCTCCTACAGCGGTGTTTTGGCCCTAACGGGCATGGCGAATTGCCGCCCAGAAGCATGAACCAAAAGTAGGCGCCTCTAGGCGACAAGTGAAATGTGAAACCGCTTGGGCTACGCCCTTGCTGTGAAGCGTGAAAGGTAAAAGCAGGTTCAGTGGATGTTTTTACATTTCACGCTTCACAAACAAAGCATAGCGAGTGACTTCACACTTCACAAAACGTGTTTCACGTTAATAATAATCTGGATTTAACAGGAGGCGGACATGATGGATACCGTGAGTAATGCGGCGGCCGATCTGCATCGCGTGGTAAAAATCAACGAGGAAATCAAGAAAGTGGTGCGGATTTCCTCCGAGGTGAATCTGGTGGCGCTGAACGCCATGTTGACCGCAAAGCGCTCGGGGGAGAAATCGCGCGGCTTTGGCGTGGTGTCGTCGGAATTGCGGGTATTCAGCGGCAAGCTGGAACATTTCATGATCGACCTCGAAGCGCCGATTTTTGAATTGCTCAAGGGCGTCGCCCAGCTTCTGAAGCAAGCGCGGGTTCAACGCCATTTTGTCGCGGCCATGCGCGGCGGCGATAGCGCGAAACGCCTGCTGACGCCGCTCCTCGCGCGCAAGGAGGCTGAACTGGTGGCCGGCGGCGAAAGGGTGAAGCGCGACTGGAGTCGCTTGGCCATGCTGCTCAAGCGGGCGCTGCAATTGTGCGAAATGGGCGGCGCGCTGTCGCGTAGCGCCAAGATCGAGGCGGTTTATGGCGGGGACATGACGGCATCGCTGAAGCAGGTATCGAACCAGATCGAGCGGACGGTGGAAAGCATCCTTTCCATCCTCAAGGCGCTCAGAACCGAGATGTGCTGAGGTAAATAACAATGAAGAAAACCACCTATATCCACGAGGACGGCGACCACAAGTGGGCGGCGATTACGCGCGACCCGCAAAAGCCGGTTTACCTGATCGACACCAACGAATATCTGGTGATCAACGGCAATCAGGCGATTCTCACCGACCCGGGCGGGATGGAAATCTTTTCCGCGGTGTTTTCCGCCATCAGCGCGGAATTCGACCCGCAAAACATCCGCCACATCTTCGCCTCGCACCAGGACCCGGATGTAATTTCCTCGCTGGGGCTGTGGCTGGATTTCAACCCGGAGCTAAAGTGTTACCTGAGCTGGCTGTGGGCGGAATTCATCCCGCATTTCGGCGGCAACGCCGACACCTTCATCAAGCTTCCCGACGAGGGGATGACGTTGACGCTGAATGGGCTGAGCCTGGAGGCGGTGCCGGCCCATTACCTGCATTCCTCGGGCAATTTTCATCTCTACGATCCGAAGGCCAGAATTCTTTTCAGCGGCGACGTGGGCGCGGCCTTGCTGCCGCCCGGCGAGGACGCCCTGTTCGTCGAAAATTTCAGCAAGCATATCCGCCACGCGGAGGGCTTTCACCGCCGCTGGATGGGCTCGAACGAGGCCAAGCAGAAATGGTGCCGGCGGGTGGACAGCATGGAGATCGACATGCTGTGCCCGCAACATGGCGCCATCTATCAGGGGCAGGACGTGAAGCGTTTCATCAACTGGCTGAGTGACCTGGATGTGGGTTTGAAATAGCTATGTAGGTTGGGTTAGGCGCGGCTTTTTGCGCCGTAACCCAACAGGGGGCTACGCCCCAATCTTCCTTCTAAACACCGGTCTTGAAGGTTTGGGTTTGTTGGATTACGCGACCCGTACCCAAGCCGTAAGGCTGTCGGGTATAAAGCCGCTAACCTAAAGGCCCCAACATCTCCGCCGCATGCCGGCGCGTGGTTTCGGTCACTTCCATGCCGCCCAGCATCCGGGCGATCTCCTCGATGCGCTCGGCCCGGTCGAGCAGGCCGATGCGGCTGGTGACGCCGCCCTCGCTCGAACTCTTGGAAACCTGCCAGTGCCGGTCGCCCTGCGCCGCGACTTGCGGCAGGTGGGTGACGCACAGTTCCTGGCGTTCGCTGCCCAATTGTTTCAGCAGCTTGCCGACGACTTCCGCCACGCCGCCGCCGATGCCCACGTCCACTTCGTCGAAGATCAGGGTCGGCACCAGCGACACCTTGGCGGTCGCCACCTGTATGCCTAAGCTGATGCGCGACAGTTCGCCGCCTGACGCTACCTTGGCGAGCGCTTTCGGCGCCACGCCGGCATGGGCGCTGACCAGGAATTCAACCTCTTCCAGGCCGTGCGCCGCGCCTTCGGGCAGCGGGTTCAGCGCGATCTCGAAATTGCCGCCGGCCATCGCCAGCCCCTGCATGGTGGCGACTACCTGTTCGCCCAGGGTGTGCGCCGCCAATAGCCGTCCGTTACTCAACTCCCGCGCCAGTTCGAGATAACGTTGACGCAGCGCCTCTTCCCGTTGCGCGAGGTCGCCGCCGCCTTCGAAGCCGCGCAGTTTTTCCAGCCGCGCCTGCTTCTCAGCCAGCAGTTCGGGCAGGAATTCCGGGGTGGTGCGGTATTTGCGCGCCATGTCGTGGACGTCGCGCAGGCGCCGTTCGCAGTGCGCCAGCCGCTCCGGGTCGAGATCCAGGCGTTGCAGGTAATGGCGCAGGCTGTACACCGCCTCGCGCAACTGGACTTCCGCTGGCTCCAGGGTTTCGAGAATTTCCTTCAACGCCGGATCGTAGTCGAGCAGGTTGCCGAAGCGCGCAATCACCCCATTGAGTTGCGGCAGGCACGCATTATCGCCTTCCGACAGCGCTTCCATGCCGAACTGCGCCCCTTCCATCAGGCTCGCGGCGTGGGTAAGGCGGCCATGTTCGGCCTGCAATTCGGCCCAGGCATCGGCGCTGAAAGCCAGCGCCGCCAGTTCGCGGGTCTGTTCCTCCAGCAGCGCCAGTTCCTCGGCATGGGCCGAGGCGTTTTTGTCATGCTCCAGCCGTTCGCGCCTGAGCTGCTGCCACTCGCGCCAAGCGCCGGCGGTTACCGATGCCGAGCCGCCGAGGCTGCCGTAGGCGTCGAGCAGTTCGCGCTGGGCGCTGCCCTTCAGCAGCGACTGGTGGGCGTGCTGGCCGTGGATGTCCACCAGGAATTCCCCGGCCTCGCGCAGTTGCTGCAAGGTGGCGGAACGCCCGTTGACGAAGGCGCGCGAGCGCCCGTTCGCATCGATCACGCGGCGCAGCAGGCACACGCCGGGGTCGCCGGCAAGATCGGTTTCCGCCAGCCAGCGCTGCAAGTGGGGAAGCGCATTGATGTCGAATTCGGCGGACAGCTCGGCGCGCTCGCGGCCCTGGCGCACCACGCCGGCATCGCCGCGTTCGCCCATGGCCAGCGACAGCGCATCGATCAGGATGGATTTGCCCGCCCCGGTTTCGCCGGTAAGCACCGTGAAACCGTTGGCGAATTCCAGTTCGAGGCGGTCGACGAGGATGAAATCGCGGATGGAGAGTGTCAGTAACATTACAGTTTTTTCCCCCAATGCAGCTTCTCGCGCAGCATGTCGTAATAGCTGTGGCCGAAGGGATGCAGCAGGCGCAGGGTTTGTGGCGTGCGGCGCACGATCACCCAGTCGTTGGTCTGCAAGTCGAAATGGCGCTGGTTGTCGAAATGCACCCGCGCGTCATCGGCGTGGATCAGCAGGATTTCCAGGGTGCTTCCGCTGTTCACCGCAATCGGGCGGTTGCTCAGGGTGTGCGGGCAGATCGGCACCAGCACCAGCGCTTCCAACGTGGGGTGCAGGATAGGGCCGCCGGCGGACAAGGCATAAGCGGTGGAGCCGGTGGGCGTCGAGATGATCAGCCCGTCGGAGCGCTGGCTGTAGACGAACTGCCCGTCGACGAACACCTCCAACTCGATCAGGCGCGCCATCGCGCCCTTGCTCACCACCGCGTCGTTGAAAGCATGGCCTTCGAAAATATTCTCGCCCTGGCGCCGCACCGTGACGGAAAGCAGGAAGCGGTCTTCGACCAGGTATTCGCCGCCGAGCATCTCCTCCATGGTTTCCAGCATGGTATCGAGCGACATGTCGGCGAGAAACCCCAAATGCCCGAGGTTGATGCCGACCAGCGGCACGCCGTAGGTAAACAGCGAACAGGCGATATTCAGCATCGTGCCGTCGCCGCCCAGCACCACCGCCAAATTGGCCTGGTGACCGATTTCGTCGAGTGTGGCGATGGGATAACCATCGATGCCGGCGCTCTCGGCGGTACGCGTCTCCACCAGCACCTTGTGTTTACGCTTCACCAGGAATTCGGCAAGGCGCAGCAGCGAATCGCCGATTTCCGGACTGTTGTACTTGCCGATCAGAGCAATGGTTTTGAATGTCTTCCTCATCGGCGGAATTAAAGCATAAGAAGGGTTCGAGGGGAAATGGGCGACGAACTTTCTTGTGTGAGCGTCGCCCTCACCGCGATGCATTGACGAAGGGCGCTCTTTGCGAGCCTCCTGCCGCTTACTTGCCCGTCGCCATCCCCACCGCCTGGCGGAAGGTCTTGGCTTCGGGGTAGTGCGTGGCCGCGTAAATGGCGAAGGCGAGCGACAAGACCAGCACGAGGGCGAAGGGCCACCAGGTTTTCTTGACTACGCCCGCCACCCAGTCGCTGTTGTCCTGGCGCTTGGCCGGCTTCGCCAGCCCGCCGGCGAGCAGCGCGCCGATGGCCGCTTCGCCGAGGATGTCGGGGGCGAACCAGATCACGTAGCCGCTCAGCAGGAACACCGAGGCGATCAGCAGCAGCGCGAGCAACAGCAATACCAGCCCTTCGCCGTCGAGATCGGCGAAGTCGCCGAGCTTGGCGCCCATGCCCGCCGACGGGCTGTCGCCGGTGCGCGACGTCGCGGCGAATACCCGGGCCGGGTTGGCTTCCGTCCAGGAGGTATGCGCTCCGCCGCCGCCAAACTGGCCGCCGCCGCGCGGGAGGCCATCGGGCAATTCCAGCTTGCCGGCGCTATTTCCCAGAGGGATGTCCGGCACGTCGAGGTTTTCGACCAGCGACGACTTGGTATCCGAACTCCGCACCAGCCCCATGTATTGCAGCCACAGCCGAACGCCCGCCAGGAATGCCAGGTAGGCGACGCTGACGGCCACCGGATAGCGCAGCCACATGGCATACACCCCGCCGTGCAGCAGCAGCCAGTTCGCCAGCATTGCCGCGAGCGCGCTGCTCGCCAGGATCAGCGACATGTGGAAGCGCGTGTAGAAGCGCTGCACCAGGTGGCGTTTGACCTTCTCGCGCGTCCATTTGACGCCCGCCTTGGCGGGGAAGCCGTTGTCGGTTTTCAAGGTTGTTCTCCGGGGAAGTCGATGTTGAAAATTTTACCCCAGCGCTGGGGGAATTGATTGAGGTAGCCCGGATGCAGCGCAGCGGAATCCGGGGTCGCCGCGAGGCGAAAGCAGTTCCGAAACAGCGCAGCTCGCCATGCGCCCTGGCGGGTGCTCCCGGATTCCGCTACGCTGCATCCAGGCTACGGTACTCAGTCCTCAGCCCTGAATTTTTATGCTAACCTTCACGCCATGTTAGATACCCGCGCCCAACTCCTGCTCAAGACCCTGGTCGAACGCTACATCAGCGATGGCCAGCCGGTCGGCTCGCGCACGCTGTCCAAACAGTCCGGCCTGGAGCTTTCGCCGGCCACCATCCGCAACGTGATGGCGGATCTGGAGGAAATGGGCTTCATCGCCAGCCCGCATACGTCCGCCGGGCGCATCCCGACGCCGCGCGGCTACCGGGTTTTCGTCGATACGCTGCTCACCATCCAGCCGCTGGACGCGTTGCAGGTGCACCGCCTGGAAAACCAGCTTTCCCCCAACGACCCGCAAAAGCTTATCACCTCAGCCTCCAAGCTGCTGTCCGACCTGACCACCTTCGCCGGCATCGTGATGACGCCGAAGCGGCGTAGCGGCGCTTTCCGCCACATCGAATTCCTGCGCCTGTCAGACAAGCGCATCCTGCTGATCCTGGTCACCGCCGCCGAGAACGTGCAAAACCGCAT
>JAUYFW010000207.1 GCA_030690835.1 Sulfurimicrobium sp.
GATTTTCCTCAAGTGCCTTGGGAAAAACGATGGTCAGACAACAATCCAGTTGTTTCATGATTTATTCCTTATTTCGCCCTCACCCCTGCCCTCTCCCATCTCGCCAGAGCGAGCAGCTTTGCTGCCGCTCTCGGCGGGGACGCTCCTTGCGGGTGCAAGGGGAAGGTTAGGATAGGGATGGGATTTGGCCGCGATTTGCGGGCCACATTCGCGCCGGGGGCGGCGCTCCTACATGCATTGGACAGTTTGGGGTAAATATCCATGTGGCCCAACATCCTGGCTTTTGCCGTTGGCGTCTGGCTGCTGCAGCAGCAGGCATTTTTGCCCGGCCTGTTCTGGCTCTGGCTCCTCCTTCCTCTGTCCCTGCTGCTTTATGGCTTGCAGCATCGTACTTCCCGGCCGTTAAGGTGGCTCAGGCGCATTCTGCGCATGACGCTATGGTTCGGAGTCGGGTTTTTCTGGGCGGCGTTTTTCGCCCAGATGCGCCTGGCTGACGCATTGCCGAAGAACTGGGAAGGGCGCGATATTCAGGTTACCGGCGTGATCTCCAGCCTGCCGGTTGCCAATGCGCGCGGTCCGCGTTTCGAATTCGACGTGGAGCGTGTTGTCACCCCCGGCGCCAGAGTGCCCGCCCATATCCAGTTGAGTTGGTTCGACGGGGGCTTTGGCAAACCGGCTGCTTATCCCATTCCTGACTTGCATCCCGGCGAACGCTGGGAATTGACGCTGCGTCTGAAACGCCCGCACGGCAACGCCAATCCCCATGGTTTCGATTACGAGGCCTGGTTGCTGGAGCGCAATATCCGTGCCACCGGTTATGTGCGGGAAGGGCCGGGAAACCGGCTTGTGTCGGAGCGTGTCTACCGCTTTGGTTATCTGGTGGAAATGGCGCGGGATAGCGCTTCACGCCGTTTGTCGCGGGTTCTCGGGGAGCGTCCCTACGCGGGTGTGCTCAAGGCCTTGGCTATCGGCGAGCAGAGCGCGATTTCTCCGGACCAGTGGCAGGTCTTTTTGCGCACCGGCGTAAACCATCTCATGAGCATTTCCGGCATTCACGTGACGATGGTATCGGGGCTGTTTTTTGCGCTCACCTACTGGCTGTGGCGGCGCAGCCAGCGCCTGACCTTGCGCCTGCCGGCACGCAAGGCCGCGGTGGTTGCGGGCGTCCTGGCCGCGCTGACTTATGCCCTGCTGTCCGGTTACGGCGTGCCGACGCAGCGTACCCTGTACATGCTCAGCGTGGTCGCTATCGCTCTGTGGCTGGGACGAAATAGCAATGCCTTCAGCGTGCTCAGTCTGGCGCTTTTGACCGTACTGTTGCTCGACCCGTGGGCGGTGAAGTCGCCCGGTTTCTGGCTGTCCTTCGGCGCCGTTGCGGCTATCCTCTATGTCAGCGTCGGGCGCATCGGGCGTCCGCGCTGGCTGGAAGAATGGGGCAGGGTGCAATGGGCGGTGACGCTGGGATTGGTGCCTGCCTTGCTGGCCCTATTCCAGCAGGTTTCACTCGTTTCTCCGATCGCCAATGCACTGGCCATCCCGCTTATCAGCCTGGTAATTACGCCGCTGACCCTGCTCGGTACCATCTTGCCCGTGGATTTCCTGCTGCTCGCCGCGCATGAGGTCATGGCCTGGTGCATGACATTCCTCACCTGGCTCTCGGCGCTGCCGGCAACGGTGTGGCAGCAACATGGTCCGCCGCCCTGGACGGTGATCGTGGCGCTGTGCGGCGTGTTGTGGCTATTGCTGCCGCGCGGTTTCCCGGCGCGCTGGCTGGGTCTGGTGTGGTTTGCCCCGCTGTTTTTGATGTTGCCGCCCGCACCCCGGCAGGGTGAATTATGGCTGACGGTGCTGGATGTGGGGCAGGGCCTGGCAGCAGTCGCGCGCACCCGGCACCACACGCTGCTCTATGACGCCGGCCCGAGCTTTGGCACGGAGGCGGATGCCGGTTCGCGCATCGTCGTTCCCTACCTGCGCGGCACGGGCGTGAGCCGTCTCGATGGCATGGTGATTTCCCACGACGACATCGACCATAGCGGTGGCGCGGCATCGGTGCTGCAGAGCGTGCCGGTAGGCTGGACGATTTCCTCCCTGCCCGAAAGAAGTCCGGTGTTATCCGGCGCGGCAAACAAGTTTCGCTGTTTTTCAGGTCAACAATGGACATGGGACGGCGTGCGCTTTGAAATGCTGCACCCCACCTGGGGCAGCTATCAAAACGACCGTTTCAAGGACAATGATCGCGGCTGTGTGCTGAAAATCACCACGGCTTTTGGCAGCGTGCTGCTACCGGCGGATATCGAGCGCCGGTCCGAACAGGACCTGCTGGAACGCCTGCCGGATGCCTTGGCCGCCAACGTTCTGGTGGTACCGCACCACGGCAGCCGGACCTCGTCGACCGAAGCCTTCATTCGTGCCGTGCATCCGGCAACGGCCATTTTCACCGTGGGCTACCGCAATCGCCACGGTCATCCCAAGGAGGAAATCGTGGAACGTTATCTGGCGCAGGGCATCGAAACCTGGCGCACCGACACCAGCGGAGCGCTGGATTTGCGCTTCGGAGCTGGCGGCATGACGCTGCAGAGCCAGCGGCAGTTACGGCAGCGTTATTGGCAGGCAACGGATTAGGCTATTATTGAAATATGGTTAACGTAACGAACAAACATTCCATTTCCGCGGATAGCGCGGGGCTCGAGCCTTGGTTGGCGGCGTTGGGCAAACATTTCAGTGGCGAGGAGTTTGCATCGATTCGTCGCGCAGCCGAGCTTGCCGCCAGCCTGTATGTCGACCGAACTGCCCTGACCGGCGCGCCCTTGCTCGATCATGCCCTCGGCACGGCAGCCATTCTCGCCACCCAGAACATGGACGTGGAAAGTATCGTCGCGGCGGTGTTGCAGGCAAGCCTGGACGATGCACCCGATATGGACGAGAAGATTGCGGCGGCATTCGGCGAGGGCGTGGTGAAGCTGGTGGATGGCGTGGCGCGCATGGGCCTGATGCGTGAAATCGGCGAGACTGCCGCCAGCGGCAAGGACAAGAAGGACAACACCGCCCAGATCGAGGCCTTGCGCAAGATGATGCTGGCCATGGTGGAAGATATCCGCGTCGTGCTGATCAAGCTGGCCGAGCGCACCCAGAGCATGCGCGAGCTGCCCAATGCGGAGGAAGATATCCGCCGCCGCATCGCGCGCGAAACCCAGGATATCTTCGCCCCGCTGGCGAATCGCCTGGGCGTGTGGCAGGTGAAATGGGAACTGGAAGATCTTTCGTTCCGTTTTCTCGAACCCGAGTTGTACAAGAAAATCGCCCGGCTGCTGGATGAAAAACGGCTCGACCGGGAGCGCTACATCAACGAGGTCATGGCGAATTTGCGCGCCGAACTGGAAAAAAACGGCGTTCATGCGGAGGTGAGCGGCCGTCCCAAACACATCTACAGCATCTACAAGAAAATGAAGCGCAAGAAAGTGGATTTCTCCGAGGTCTACGACGTGCGCGCGTTGCGCGTGCTGGTGACGGAACTCAAGGACTGCTATACCGCCCTGGGCGTGGTGCACGGCCTGTGGCAGCCGATTCCGAGCGAATTCGACGACTACATCGCCCATCCCAAGGGTAACAACTACCGCTCCTTGCATACCGCCGTGATCGGCCCGGAAGACAAGGCGCTGGAAGTGCAAATTCGCACCCAGGACATGCACAACCACGCCGAACTCGGGGTGGCGGCGCACTGGCGCTACAAGGAAGGGGGCAAGCAGGATGCCCGCTTCGAGGAGAAGATCGCCTGGCTACGCCAGATCATGGAATGGAAGGAGGATGTGCAGGACGCCGGCGAACTGATGGAGCAGTTCAAGACCAGCCTGTTCGTCGATACCATTTACGTGCTGACACCACAGGGGCGCGTGATTGCCTTGCCGCAGGGCGCGACGCCGGTGGATTTCGCCTACCACGTGCATTCCGGCCTCGGCCATCGCTGCCGTGGCGCCAAGGTCGATGGCAATATCGTGCCGCTTACCTATAAATTGCAAAACGGCCAGCGGGTGGAGATTATTTCCACCAAGCAGGGCGGCCCAAGCCGGGATTGGCTTAGCCCGACCCTCGGGTTTGCCGCAAGCACACGTACCCGGGCCAAGATTCGCCAGTGGTTCAATGCCCAGCATTACGAGGAGAATGTAGCCGAAGGCCGCGCCGCGCTGGAGAAGGAGGTTCACCGCCTGGGCGCGGCCTTCCCCAACCTGGAAAAACTGGCGCAGAAAACCGGGTTCCCCAAACCCGACGATCTTTTTGCCGCCATTGGGCGCAACCAGACCACTGCGCGTGAAATCATGGCCGCCGTGCTGGAAGAAAATCAGCCCAAGCCAGTGGAACAGGAATGGCAGGTGCCTTCGCGTGCAGTTGCGCCGTCGACTTCCGGGGTATTGGTGGTGGGCGTGGGCGATCTGATGACCGTCATGGCAAAGTGCTGCAAACCGGTGCCGCCCGACCCTGTTATCGGTTTTGTAACCAAGGGCAGGGGTGTGGCGGTACATCGTCAGGACTGTCCCAACATCATCCACATGCCGGAACAAAAGCAGGAGCGCCTGCTGCCGGTCAGTTGGGGGGCGAAAACAGGGGGCGGCTACGAAGTCGATCTGGAAGTGGAAGCCAATGACAGACAGGGCTTGCTGCGCGATATTTCGGATTTAATGTTGCGCGAGAAGGTCAATGTAACCGCCGTCAACACGCAAAGCCGTGGCGACCGGGCGCGCATGGGTTTCAGCGTGCAGGTGTCGGGCAGCGAGCAGCTCGAACGCATGCTCGCCCAGATGCGCGAAATCGCGGGCGTAATCCAGGCGCGGCGCAAATAAAGACTTTACTCAGGGTTAAACAGTTCAATCTCTTTCATGGGGTAGTGCTTGCGGTTGCCTGTCCACAGCGGGCAGCGGTTTTGCCACGCGGAGGCCGCCAGCAGATAATCCTCCAGCGAAATTCCCTGATGGGCCTTGCGGTATTGATGGGCATAGCGCCCGGCCAGTTGCCCTGTTTCGCTGTCAATGCCGATGCGCCGGCAGAAGTTGAACAGGTTTTCGATCTCCCGGTGTTCGCGCTCAAAAGCGCCGGCATGGATTTCGGCCACGACGATGGGCGAGAGCAGAAAAACCGTGCGGTTTTCCAGCAGGCCGATAAAACGGGCCACCGCCATGGGCTCTTTTTTCAGCAGGTGGATGACGATGTCGGTGTCCAGCACCAAGCGCTCAGGCGTCATCGGTTTCTGCGCGTAGCAGCCGGCTGGTGTCGCGAAGTTCGCGGACATAGATCTCCGGCTCGGTGTGGGCGAAACTTTCGAGCGGGCCGAGGCGGGCGAAAAATGCCCTGGCATCGGCCACCGGGTCTTGCTGGATGTCTTTTTCCAGGGAGCGGCGGATGAGTTCGGAAATACTCACACCCACGCTGCGCGAGCGCGCCTTGATCCGTTCATAAAGCTCATCCTGAAGATAAATCTGGGTGCGGTGCATGGTGAGGTTCCTTTTGTGATGTATGTAAATATACATCATACCCCAGGTGTTGGGCCACGGCACCAAGACCGCTTTCCATGAGTTTCAAATTATGTTCGACGCTCTCCCAATCCTCCATTTCTGCGGCGTGTTCCAGGTTGCGGGCATTTGCAGCCATGTCCGTCGCGGCAATGTAGCTGGATGCGCCCTTGACTTCGTGCGCTGCGCGGCGGCAAGCGGCGGGGTCCTTCGCGGCTAGCGCCGCGGCTATCTTTCCCAGCAATGGGCGGGTAGTGGTCAGGTAAAGCTCGATCATCTCGCGTTGAAATACCCGATCCTTGCCCAGCGTCGAATTCAGGCGCGCCATGTCAATTGCGGCTTGCGTCGTTGATGAAGGCGGCGCGAAGCGTAGCAGGATTTCTTCCAGCGATTCCGGTTTGAGCGGTTTCACCAGGTAATCGTCCATGCCGCTGGCAAGGCAACGTTCGCGGTCGCCGGGCATGGCATTGGCGGTCATGGCGACAATCGCCTGATGCGTGCCGTGGGGATGCTCGCCGCGGCGAATTTCCGCCGTGGCCTTGAAACCATCCAGCTCCGGCATTTGGCAGTCCATCAGAATCAGGTCGAAGCGTGAACGGCTTGCTGCCTGTACCGCCTCGCGCCCATTGGCAGCGATTTCGGGCACGATGCCGAAGCGCTGCAGCATGTGCTGGATGACTTTCTGATTGACGCTGTTATCTTCCGCCACCAGCACGCGCAAGGATTGGGGGATAGTGCTTCCATTTTTACGCGCGGGGAGTTCAGTGCCGGGGGCTGATCCGCTTTGCTTTTCCAGTCGCGCGGTGAACCAGAAACGGCTGCCTTTCCCCGGCTCGCTCTCCATGCCGATTTCACCATCCATGAGTTCGACCAGTTGTTTTGAAATGGCCAAACCCAGCCCGGTGCCGCCATATTTGCGTGTCGTGGAACCGTCGGCTTGCGAAAACGATTGAAACAGCCGGGAGGCGGCTTGCGGCGCAATGCCGATGCCGGTGTCGCGCACTTCGAAACGCACCACCATGTCGCTGGACGTTTCCTCTTGCACGCGGGCATCAATGACGACTTCCCCCCGGTCGGTGAACTTGATCGCATTGTCGGTCAGGTTGGCGAGAATCTGCCGCAGCCGGCCCGGATCGCCGTGCAGCAGGGGAGGGAGCGTCGCTTCAATGTGGCATGCCAGTTCCAGTCCCTTGCGCTGGGTGCGCGGGGTGAACAGTTTTCTTATTCCTTCCACGGTTTCACGGGGGTCGAAGTCGATGAGGTCGAGTTCGAGTTTGCCCGCTTCGATTTTCGAGAAATCGAGAATGTCGTTGATGATGGTCAGCAGCGCTTCCGCGGACTGGCTGATGGTTTCGGCGTAATCGCGTTGTTGGGGAGCCAGCGGCGTATCAAGCAGAAGGCTGATCATGCCGGTGATGCCATTCATCGGCGTGCGGATTTCGTGGCTGACGTTGGCGACGAATTCCGATTTCATGTTCGATGCCTCGAGCGCGGCGTCATAGGCTTTTTTGAGGGTTTCCTCCGCCAGTTTACGTTCGGTAATATCGCGGATAATTGCCTGGGTAATGACCTGGTTATCCAGAGTCATGGAATGCAAGGCGATTTCGGCCGGGAAAATGGTCCCGTCGGCCCTTCTTCCTTGCCACTCGAAATAACAATGGCCTTCCGCCATCGCCTGACGGATATGCGCCACGGCATAGGAACGGGTGTCCGTGCCGTCGGCTTGTCGTGGTGGGCCGAGGTCAGTGGGGATCAATTGGATGAATTTTTGCGGCGAATCTATCTGGAACATGCGCAACGCGGCGGGGTTGCAGTCAACGAAATGGTTCTGGTCCATCAACACAATCCCGTCCGAGTTGGTGTCGAACAGGGTCTTGAATTTCAGTTGTTCCCTCTCGATCTGCACCGTCTGCTGGGCGGCGCGGCGGATCACGAAAACCGCGATCAGAATGCCCAGCAGGGCTGCCGCCGCACCGAGCAGGATCATCAGCAGCTTGGTTTCGGCATAGGATTTGGCGGCTTCTTGCGCGGCCTTGCGGCTGGCATCCCGTTGCTGTTTGAGCAAGTCGTCCAGCTCGCGCAGGAGATTTTTTTGCACCGGGATGGCTTGGGCCTGGATCATTTCAAGCGCCGCGGCGCTGTCGCGATCCAAAGCGAGTTCAATGGCCCGGATCACGATGGGCTGGGTAATTTCGGTCAGGTTGCTGATGTTTTCCAGCACCATTTCCTCGGCATTGCTGGAACTCATTTGTTGCAGTTTTTGCCGCGCCTTGGTGAAGGCACTGCCGTATTCGTAAAAGCGCTGCAGCTCATCATCCTGGGCGAAGGGGTCCTGAAGCACCACGATGGTGTGCATGCTGATGGCGCGTTCGCGCAGGGCATCGCGCATGCTGGTGGCGAGTTCGATCTTGACGTTGTTTTCGTTGACGATGCGCTCCAGGCGGCTGTTCATGGCGACCATCTGATTCCGGCCGACCACGGTCAACGCCATCATCAGAGCCAGCACCAAGGCAAACCCGGCGCCAACGCTGAATTTCATGTTACGGGCGAACATTAGCGCCGGAAGACCACGACATGATCCACTGCCAGGCGAATGCCGATTCTTTCACCCAGGGCGTGATCGTGGTGGCTGGGCACCAGCGAGAGGATGCTTCTCCCGCTGGGGAGGCGCAGGGTATAGAGGATTTCCGCGCCACGGAAGGCCTTGTGGCTCACTTCCGCCTGCAGCGGGCTGGCGTCGTCGTGGATGATGTCGTCCGGGCGCAGCAGCACGTCCACCGCACAGTCGATGCTGCAAGCGTCCGGAGAATCGCAATCCAGCATGCCCAGCTCCATTTCCACGCCCGATTCCCGCTTGACCTGGCCGGGCAGGAATACGCCCTCGCCGATAAAGTCCGCGACGAAGCGGTGGGCGGGGCGATGGTAGAGATTGTAGGCGCTATCCCATTGTTCCAGTTCGCCCTGGCGCATGACGCCGATCTCGTCGGCGATGGCGAAGGCTTCGTGCTGATCGTGCGTCACCAGCAACGCGGTAGTGTTCTGCGCCTTGAGGATGTCGCGCACTTCCTGGCCGAGGCGCTCGCGCAATTCCACGTCGAGGCTGGAAAAGGGCTCATCCAGCAGCAACAGGGTAGGCCTGGGCGCCAGCGCTCGCGCCAGCGCCACCCTTTGCTGCTGGCCGCCGGACAGTTCATGCGGGTATTTGTGTCCTGCGTCCGGCAGGCCGACCAGTTCGAGCAAGTCCACGATGCGCGCCTCGCGTTCGGCACGGGGCCAGCCTCGGATGCCAAAAGCCAGGTTGCCGGCCACGGTCAGATGGGGAAACAGGGCGTAATCCTGAAACACCATGCCGACGCGGCGCGCCTCGGGCGCCAGGATGGAGCCGGGACTGGCGACCGTTTTGCCCGCCAGCACGATCTTGCCCCCGCTCACCGGCTCGAATCCGGCAATGGCGCGCAGCGCGGTGGTCTTGCCGCAACCGGAAGGCCCCAGCAGGCAGCCGATATCGCCTTGCTTCAGATTAAACGAAAGATTGCGCACCACATCATGGCCGCTGTAGGCAATGGTCACTTCTTTCAGTTCAAGCAGGGCAGGGTGGGGGGAAGCAAAAGTGTCGTTCATTTTTCGCTTTGTTTCACCAGGAGCGCGATCGGCAGCAGGCCGGCCAGCACCAGCGCCACGGCGGGCAGCGCGGCGCGCTCCCATTCGCCCTCCGAGGTCATCTCGAAAATGCGCACCGCCAGTGTATCCCAGCCGAAGGGGCGGGTCATCAGGGTGATCGGCATTTCCTTCATGACATCCACGAACACCAGCGCGGCGGCGGAAAACAGCCCGCCGCGCAGCATCGGCAGGTGCACATGGCGCAGCATGGCAAGCCCGGACACGCCGAAGCTGCGGGACGCTTCGTCCAGGTTGCGCGTGACCCTTTGCAGGGCGCTTTCCACCGGATTGAAGCCGACCGCGAGAAAGCGCGTCAGGTAGGCCGGCAGCATGACCAGCAGGGTGCCCTGGAGCAAAAGGCCGGGGTTGTAGTCGAAAAATGTCCTTGCCGCGGAAACCAACTGGTTGTCCAGCCAGGCCAGCGGGATCACGATGCCGACCGCCAGCACCGGGCCGGGCATGGCATAGCCGAGGGTGGCGATGCGTACCGTGACGCGCGTCATGGCGTCGCCGTGGCGGCGCTGGGCATAGGCCAGCGCCAGTGCCGCCGTGGCGGTAATGAGCGCGGCCACGCCGCCCAGCAGCAGGGAACGCCACAGGAAGCCCAGGTAGCGCTCATCGAAATCCTCGGCAAAGACGCTGGCGGCCCAGATCAGCAGTTGTGCCACCGGGAGTGCAAAAGCCATCAGCAGCACGCCGCCGCACAGCACGACAGCGAGTATGCCGCGCCAGCCGGAGAGGCGGATGCGCTCAGCCTGCGAATGCCGTCCTGCCTGGGTGTAGCGCAGGCGCGAACGGGACATCTGCTCCGCCAGCACCAGGGCGAAAACCAGCAGAATCAGGACGGAAGCCAGTTGAGATGCGCCGGCAAGCGAAAACAGCCCGAACCAGGTCTTGTAAATGGCGGTGGTGAAGGTGTCGAAGTTGAACACCGCCATGGTGCCGAAATCCGCCAGGGTTTCCATCAATGCCAGCATCAGGCCGCCCATGATCCACGGCCTGGCCATCGGCAGGGCGACGCGAAAGAAGCCCTGAGCGCGGTTGCAGCCCAACGACTGGGCGGCTTCCAGCGCGCGCCGCCCCTGAGTCAGGAAGGCGTTGCGGGCGAGCAGGTAAACATAGGGGTAAAGCGCCAGCGTCATCACCAGCGCCACGCCGCCCCCGGAGCGTATCCTGGGGAACCAGGCGCTGCTGCCGAAAACTTCCCGCAGCAGCGTTTGCACCGGCCCGGTGAAGTCCAGCCAGGCCACGAACACGAACGCGGTGACATAGGCGGGTATGGCCAGGGGCAGGAGCAATGCCCAGGAGAAGAACCTGCGGCCCGGAAATTCGCATGCCGCCGTGAGCCATGCGAGCGAAACGCCCAGCAGGGTAACACCCGCGCCGACACCCAGAACCAGCTTGAAAGTATTGGCCAGGAGCCCGGGCAGGACATGGTCGAGCAGGTGCTGCCAGATTTCGCGTTGCGGCGAGAACAGGGAAGAAAGCACCACCGCGAGGGGAACGACGATAAGTAGCGCGATGAGGAACGCCGACACTCTCCACCCGTCTGGAAAGCGCGCGAGAAAAAGCGCAAAAGTGGCTCGCGGCGCTTCTGCGGATATTGCCAAGGAGGTCCTATTTGTAGCCGGCACGATCCATCAATTTTACGGCGGCGGCCTGTAATTCACCAGCCTTGGCGACATTCACCACATTCTGCTTGAACGTGCCCCAGGCAGCGACAACGGCGTCGGGCTTAACCGCCGGGTTGACCGGGTATTCCAGGTTGACATCGGCGAACAGGTTCTGCGCCTTGTCGGAGGACAGCCATTCCAGCAGCTTGATCGCTTCCTTCTCATGTTTGGCGTGCCTGGTGATGCCCGCGCCGGAGACATTCACATGCACGCCGTTCTCCTTCTGGTTGGGCCAGAAAATGGCCAGCGGCAAGCCGGGTTTTTTTTCCATCAGGCGACCGAAATAATAGGTGTTGGCAATGCCCACGTCGCATTGTCCGGCGGCGATGGCTTCCAGCATCTTGGTGTCGTCCGAATGGGGATCTGTAGCCAGGTTGGCGACCCAGGAGCGGACGACCTGCTCGGCTTTGGCCTCGCCGTGCTCGGCGATCATCATCGCCACCAGGGACTGGTTATAAACCTTCTTCGAGGTGCGCAGACACAGGCGGCCTTTCCATTTCGCGCTGCCCAGGTCCTCATAGCTGGAGAGCTCGGCAGGCTTTACTTTCTGGTTGTTGTAGAAAATAGTGCGGGCACGCACCGAAAGGCCAAACCATTGCTTGCCGGGATCGCGCAGATGGGCGGGCACATTGGCGTTCAGCACCTTGGAGTTGACCGGCCTGAGCAGACCTTCCCGGGACGCTTCCCACAGGTTGCCGGCATCCACGGTGATCAGCATG
>JAUYFW010000213.1 GCA_030690835.1 Sulfurimicrobium sp.
AGATCGAAACGGATGCCGATCTCGTCGCGTCCATCGAGAGTCGCCATCGACGACGACAAGTCGCCAGGGAGTTTGCTTACAGAAAACAGGCTGTTATCCTCTCAGCATCGGAGTGTGATGGAATCTGACAAAGTAGAACTAGCATCCGGGAAAACATAGCGTGAAGACGAACTACGTTTTGATTGACTATGAGAACGTCCATGTGAGGTCTCTCACTCTTCTCAAGGGCGAGCACTTCCGGGTGCGGGTATTCCTTGGCCCGAAAAACTCAAAACTCCCAGTCGAACTCGTTCTCGCGATGCAGGAGTTTGGTGACTATGCCGAATACGTTGTTCTCGAAACTCCTGGGTCAAATGCCCTTGATTTCCATATCGCATACTACCTTGGAGTATTTGCTACGGAGGACCCAGCGGGCTTTTTTCATATTATCTCGAAAGACACGGGATATGACACTCTCATTAGGCACTTGAAAACAAGGAATATTTTATCTGCTCGCTCGGCTTCGATTGAAGAAATGCCGTGCTTCAATGAGACGACTGCGGACACAACAAACTCAAACACACCGACAAAAAAGTGCAAATCCAAACCTTTTGTGAGGAGTGTCTCAGTCGATGATTTAATCAAAATCGCAGTAGACGATCTCATAAAGCGCAAGGCATCAAAGCCACGCACTTCAAAAACGCTAAGGAACACCATCCACGCGAAGTGTGGCAAAGAGCTTCCCGCCACTGATATCAATGCTATTTATGAAACGCTGGTAAAGCGTGGCTACGTCAAGGTCAATGGAGCAAAGGTGACATACGCGCTTCCTGCCGCAGCACCAGAATCAGGCGTAGTCCCATAGCATTCCCTGATCGACAACCTCGAATGCATCCCCACCTGAACGGTTTGATATGAATAAGTTGTTACTGATAGTTGCGGTTGTTTTTGCAGGCTATGTTGGCCTTACTCAATACGGTGGCCGGTTACCAAATGACCAGGCCGGGATTAGCAAGAGCAACGAAGCTACATCCAGCACCGGCAGTGATTCGGTGCTGGCCAGCGCTTTTGAAAACAAGACCAGCAATCTTCAAATCGAGGGAAAAGGAACGGTATTGAAGATGCTGAAAGACGACACTGATGGCAGTAGACATCAACGCTTCATTATCCGGCTGGATTCCGGCCAGACACTATTGGTTGCGCACAACATTGATCTTGCCCCGCGAATCAACGCTCTGCGAGAGGGTGATGCCCTGATGTTTAATGGCGAGTATGAGTGGAGCGCAAAGGGAGGCGTCATACACTGGACGCATCACGACCCGAGCGGGCGGCATGCTGCGGGGTGGTTAAAGCACAACGGCGAGATATACCAATAAACCTTAAAATTCAGTTAGCCACAGAGAACACAGGGTTCACTGAGAAAAAGCCATCGATTGCCATAAATAAGGATTTGCTCCCACTTCCGCCGACGCAGCATGATCCGCCACGAAGTCCTCGAAAACTGAGGCGAATGTCCATTTAGCCGTTAATGCTATAATTTAATTTATAAATTCAAAACCCCAAAATAGAAGTCATGGCACACAACAACACCCCCTTCGAGCAGGAAGTCGCAGCCCTCATCGTGGAGGCGCTCAATCTGGAAATAGCCGCGGATGAAATTGCAGCGGAACAGCCGCTATTTCAGGAAGGGCTGGGCCTGGATTCGATCGACATGCTCGAAATCTCGCTCGCCGTTTCCAAAAAATACGGCTTTCAGCTCAAGTCCGACGATCCGGATAATGCAAGCACGTTCTCGTCCTTGCGCAACCTGGCTCGGCATATCGAAAAAAACCGCGTGAAATAGGCTCCCTTGACTATGCGTCTCGTCTTGCGCATCTTCCTGGTCGTCGCGCTGGGCTGGGGATTCGCCAAACTGATTGAATTATCCCCCCCGCAATGGAAAGCGCTCGCGACCTGGCTCCCGCCCGCGCTCATCACGCTGCTGGTGGCGTTTGCCTTCGGCCGCAGCCTGTTCCGGGGGGAAGCCCTGATTACGCGTATCGCGCGTGCCCACCATGAGGGCGGATTGCCCGACGATCTGATCGGCTACACGCGACGGCTGACGGCGCTGTGGGCTTTTTTTCTGCTGGGCTGCGCGATTCTGACCATGCTGCTGGTGCAGTATGCAAATTTTCCGCAAGCGGCCTCGCTGACGCCGGTACTGGTCCCCTGTCTCATGATCGGGGAATATTTTTTCCGCAAGCACTATTTCAGCCAGCATTCCCATCGCAACCCCCTGTCTCTCATGCTGTTCATGCTGCTGCATGGTATGCCGCGCGAATGAACGACACTGACCGAGAAGCCGGCCTCCCCCTCTGCAGGCACGATAACGCGGCCCAACCGATCGCCTGGCGCAATAACCAGGCAATCAGCGCGGGGCGTTTTCTGTGTGAAGTGGTACAACTGGCCGGGCAATTGCCGCAGCGACCCTTCGTATTCAATCTGTGCACCGACCGTTACCACTTCCTGCTCACTTTCTGCG
Organism: Sulfurimicrobium sp.; assembly: GCA_030690835.1. Taxonomy (GTDB): domain Bacteria; phylum Pseudomonadota; class Gammaproteobacteria; order Burkholderiales; family Sulfuricellaceae; genus Sulfurimicrobium. Next base: position 2,501 of record JAUYFW010000213.1, read on the forward strand.
CCGCCCTGCTGCGCGGCCAAACCAACCTGTTGCCGCCCAACCATGCGGCAGATACCCTGACGCGGCTGCATGCCCGGTATCCGCAGTCTTATGGCGTGAGCGACAAGGCCCTGGTGCTGGAGGGGATGGACATCATCCCCTTCCCCGATTTGTCACCCCTGGATTCCGATACATTTGTCATTCCCGCCATAGCGTCCAAGCATGTCGCCGCCATCGCTTTCACCTCGGGCAGCACGGGCGAACCACAGCCCCATGCCAAAACCTGGGGTGGGCTGGTCAAACAGGCGCAACTGCAAGCAAGCCGTCTCGGCATCGAAGCCGGCCGGCATTTTCTCGGCACGGTTCCTCCGCAACATATGTACGGTCTCGAATCCACCCTGATGCTGCCGCTCCACAGCGGCGGCGCGCTGCATGCCGGCCAGCCCCTGTTTGCGGCGGACATCCGGCAGGCGCTGGCGGAGCTGCCCACCCCGCGCATACTCATCACCACGCCGCTGCATTTGCGCATTTGCCTGGAAGAAAACATCACGCTGCCCGCCCTTGCGCTAACCGTTTCCGCCGCCGCTGCCCTGACCGCCGAACTGGCGCAACGCGCCGAGGACGCTTTCGGCGCGCCCGTGGTGGAAATTTACGGCTGCACCGAAGCGGGCGCCATCGCCACGCGCCGCACGGTGCGGGGCGAGCGCTGGCAAACCCTGGCGGGGGTCAGCGTCACCAGCGACAGCGATGGCCAGGCCTGGGTGGAAGGCGGACATGTCAGCGCACGCACGCCACTGCAGGACGTGATCGAACCTGCTGCCGATGGCGCACAATTCCGCTTGCTGGGGCGCCAGGCCGACCTCGTCAACATCGCCGGAAAACGCGCGTCCCTCGGCGACCTCAACCGCCAGCTCGGCCAGATCCCAGGCGTGCGGGACGGAATTTTTTTCGCTCCCGACGACACCCCCGGCACGGCGGCGCGCCTGATTGCCCTGGTGGTCGCACCGGGACTGCACGAAAGCGAAATCATCGCCGCCCTGCGGCAAAAAATCGACGCGGCATTTTTACCCCGGCCCCTGTACAAGGTCGAGAGCCTGCCGCGCACCCCCACCGGCAAGCTGCCGCGCCACACCCTCATCACCCTGCTCGACGGATTGCAACATGCCTAACGGTCATGACAAACGTACAACCCCAGATCATGAAACTCGTCACGACCGCTTCCCCCACCCCTGCCCTCCCCCGCAAGCGGGAGAGGGGGACGAAGACTCGCTGCGCGAGACTCCCTTTAATCAGCCCCCCTGGCAAAGCATCCCGGCAGACCATCCGGCGCTGCCCGGACACTTCCCCGGCAACCCCATCGTGCCGGGCGTGGTGCTGTTGAGCCAGGTGTGGGAGGCGGTCTGCCGCCAGGCCGGCACGCCGCTGCATTGCACCGGCTGGCCCAGCGTCAAGTTTCTTGCGCCGCTGCAGCCCTGCGTGCCGTTCAGGGTGGAAGTGGAATTCGGCGCAGCGCAGTCCGCCAAATTCGTCTGCAAGACAGCGGCGGGCACCATCGCGCAAGGCAGCGTGCGTTTCGCTCCGGCGGTCGGGGCATGAGCCGCAACTGGCTGGGGCAGCAGGAGCGCGGCAGCCTGTTGCTGATGCGCCTGATCACCTGGATCACGCTCAACATCGGCCGCCCCGCAGGGCGCCTGCTGCTGGCGCCGATCAGCCTGTATTTCCTGCTCTTCTCCGGCAAGGCGCGCCGGGCTTCGCGCCTGTATCTGCGCCGCGCCCTGCAGCGCGAACCCGGCTGGCCGGATTTGTACCGCCACTATTTCTGCTTTTCCGCCACCATTCTCGACCGGCTGTTTTTCCTCTCCGGTCGCCACGCTGCCTTCGACATCAAGGTGCACGGCGTCGAGCAACTGAACGAATATCTGCGGCGCGGACAAGGCTGCGTCCTGCTGGGCGCGCACCTCGGCAGCTTCGAAGTGCTGCGCGCGCTGGCGGTGCAATTCGGCAAAGTGCCTTTCGCCATGCTGATGCACACCGACAACGCGCACAAGATGAACGCCATCATCAATGGCCTCAACCCGGAAATGGCCAACTCCATCATTGCCATGGGCTCGCCGGATGGCCTGTTGCGCGCCAAGGAAGTGATCGACGCCGGCGGCATCATCGGCATGCTCAGCGACCGCGTCAGGCCGGGCGACAAGACCCTGCCCTGCCAGTTTTTTGGCGCCGACGCCGCCTTGCCTGACGGCCCGCTGACCTTTGCCAGCATCATGCATGCGCCGGTGCTGCTATGCCTCGGCCTGTATCGCGGCAAGCAACGTTACGACGTGCATTTCGAACTGCTGGCGGAAGCCATCGACGCCCCCCGCGCCCGCCGCCGCGAGGCCATCCACGGCTACCTGCAGCAATACGTCTCGCGCCTGGAACACTATTGCCGCATCGCGCCCTACAACTGGTTCAACTTCTATGATTACTGGCAACCGGCTTAATCCCCGTCATTGCGAGCGCAGCGAAGCAATCTCGTTCTTTGTCGATCGGATGATAGCGAGATTGCCGCGTCGCCTGTGGCTCCTCGCAATGACAGTTACGCTGCTGACCTGGGCAGGCATCGCCCACGCCGAGTGGACTGCCGATACCTTGCTCAAGGCACTGGCGGAGCGCCCCGCCGGCCAATCCCGCTACAGCGAAACCAAGACCTCCGCCCTGCTCAAGGAACCGCTCAAGTCTAGCGGCACGCTGCGCTATAAAAAACCCGCTTTCCTGGAAAAACGCGTGCAAGCCCCGTTCGAGGAAATCCTCACCGTGGACGGCGAGCGCATGACCTGGGAAAAACCGGCGGCGAAGAAAAAACACACCATGGCGCTGCGCGATTACCCGGTGGTCTGGGGTTTCATCGAAAGCATGCGCGCCACGCTCAACGGCGACGCCAAAACCCTGCAACGCTTCTACAAGGTGCGCCTCGACGGCGACGAACGGCAATGGACCCTGGTACTGCTGCCATCGGACATCGACATGGCGCAGTTCATCCGCGTGATCCGCATCAGCGGCAGCAAGACGCGGCTGGCGACGGTGGAAATCGAGGAAGCCGGTGGCGACCGCAGCCTCATGACCCTGCGCGAGGAAGGCAATTGAAGCGCTGGCCGCTCGTCATCTGGCTCGCCGCGCTGGCCTTCTGCATCTGGATCGTGGCGGCGCACACCCGCTTCAATACCGACATGGCGGCTTTCCTGCCCGACAGCGCCTCGCCGGCGCAGCAACTCATGGTCGAACAACTGCGCGACGGCGTGACCTCGCGCATGGTGTTGCTGGCGCTGGAAGGCGCGGAGGCCGGCGAGCTGGCCCGGACCAGCAAGAAACTGGCGCGCGCGCTGGAAGCCAGCGGCCATTTCAGCTATGTACGCAACGGCGAACAGGCCCTCACCCCGGCGGAACGCGAGCGCCTGATGCAATATCGCTACCTGCTCAGCCCGGCAACGGACGCGGCGCACTTCAGCGCGAGCGGGCTGCAACAATCCCTCCAGGACAGCCTGCAACTGCTGGCCTCGCCGGCCGGCGCCATGGTCAAGGCTTTGCTGCCTGCCGACCCCACCGGCGAAATGCTCGCCCTGCTCGAAAGCTGGGGCGGCTCGGGCAGCGGGCCGGGGGTAAACAACGGGGTATGGTTCTCCGCCGACGGCAAGCGCGCGCTGTTGCTGGCTGAAACCAGGGCTCCGGCCTTCGACATCGACGCACAGCAAATAGTCGGCGATGACGTGCGGCGGATTTTTGCCGAAACCCGCACCAGCCCAGAGATCAGGCTGCTGATGAGCGGGCCGAGCATTTTCGCCGTGCAATCGCGCAACCTCATCCACAACGACGCCTGGCGCCTGAGCACGATGGCGACCGCGCTGGTGGCGGCAATCCTGCTGCTGGCCTACGGATCGCCGCGCCTGCTGGTGCTCGGCATGCTGCCGGTGGCGTGCGGCGCGCTGGCCGGCATTGCCGCGGTGAGCCTGAGTTACGGCACGGTACACGGCATCACCATGGGTTTTGGCGCCACCCTGATCGGCGAGGCAGTGGATTATCCAACCTATTTGTTCACCCAGCGCGCTCCCCAGGAATCGCTGCGCCAGACGCTGCAGCGCATCTGGCCCACGCTGCGCCTGGCGGTGCTGACCACCGTGTTCGGCAGCCTCACCATGCTGCTCTCCGGCTTCTCCGGCCTGTCGCAACTGGGCATGTTTTCCCTCGCCGGGGTGCTCACGGCGGGGCTGATGACCCGCTTCGTCATTCCCGAAATCGCCCCCGCCCGTTTTGAAATCGCGGAAAGAATGGCGATGCAAGCGGCTCTGGCGCGCGGCACGACGGCGCTGACCCGTCTGCGCTGGGTTCCGCTGGCGGTGCTGCTGTGCGCTGCCGTCTACCTGGCGGCGCAGGGAAAAAACCTATGGGAGAATGACCTCGCCAATCTGAGCCCGATATCGCAACAAGCCAAGGACCTGGACCAAAGCCTGCGCAACGAACTGGGCGCACCGGACGTGCGTTACCTGATCGCCGTGCCGGGCGACAGCCAGCAGGCCGCCCTGGAACACAGCGAACAGCTTGCACCCAAACTGCAAACGCTGGTGCGGCAAGGCATCATTGGCGGATTCGACTTCGCCGCGCGCGTGATCCCGAGCCACAAAACCCAGGCCGCGCGCCAATCCGCCTTGCCCGAAGCGGAAACACTGCAACGCAACCTGCAAGCCGCGCTCGCCACGACGCCATTCAAACCCGACATCTTCGAACCCTTCTTGGGGGACGTGGAGCGCTCCCGCCATCTGCCCCTGCTGCAACCCGAGGACTGGCGCGGCACGCCCCTCGGCTCGCTGGCGCAAGGCATGCTGGTCAGGCACGGCACGGGCTGGGTGGCGCTGATCGGATTGCGCGATGTCAGGGATGACGCCACGCTCGCCGCTTTCATGGCCAGGCTGCCCGAAGAAAATGCATTCCTGCTGGACATCAAGGGCGAATCCAACCGCATGATCACGCAGTACCGCGACCAGTCGCTGCTGTACTCGATATTCGGCGTGGCCGCCATCGTCGCGGTGCTGGGTTTCGGCCTGCGCAATTTCCGCGCGGTATTCTCGGTGATGCTGCCGGTCAGCGCGGCCCTCGTGGCCACCGCAGCCTTGCTGGCCGTGCTGGGCATAAAACTGTCACTGTTCCACATCGTTTCGCTGCTGCTGGTACTGGGCATCGGCCTCAATTACGGCCTGTTCATCAACCTGCCCGCCCCCGACGAAATGGAGCGGCGGCGCGCCCTGTTCGGCGTGCTGGTGTGCGTGGCCAGCTCCGTCAGCGCTTTCGGCGCCCTGGCGTTCTCCTCCGCCCCGGTATTGCAGGCCATCGGCGGCACGGTAGCGCTGGGCTCGGTTTTGTCCTTATTGTTTGCAGCCATGTGGGCGGAGCCTGAGAGATGAAACGGGAAAACAATTTCG
>JAUYFW010000225.1 GCA_030690835.1 Sulfurimicrobium sp.
TGCACAGGACCTCTGCCGAAGCGCTCGCGCGTCGTGGCGACAACGGCATTGTTCACGCGGGTGTTGTGATAGGTGATGTTGCTCACATTGACGACCGTGCTCTGCTTGATGACCACGTTATTCACCACCCGTGGGCCATGCCAGCCGCCCCACCAGGGCCTGCCGATGAAGCCGGGCCGTCCCCACCATGGGGTCAGGGGTTCGCCCCAGCCGAGTGCCACCCAGCCAAGCCCTGAAGTGCCGACACCGATGCCAATGGAGGCATGGGAGCCAACGCCGAAAAAGGCCACCAGGGCGGGGGCATATACCGCGATGCGCACTGCCGGTCCCGGTGCCCACGCCCAGTAGCTGTTCAGGTAAACCCAGCGCCCATAATGGTATGGGGCCCACCCCCACGGCGCATCATCAATCCAGGTCCACTGGTAGTAGGGATCCCATACCCATCTTCCGGTGCTGTAGGGCGCCCAACCGGGCGCAACGGCGTCTGGCACCCAGACGGATCCATATTCCCCCACGACACGCCATCTCCCATAGTGGTCCAGGTCATGGGCGCCGGCTATTCCGGAGGGAAGGTAGCGCTCACTGACCGCATCGACCAGATCGTCCGTGCGCTCGTAATTCCATCGATCCCAGCGGTCGAGCTCCGGCGCCACGTAGGTTGCCGCATGGGCCACGCCGCCGCCCTGCACCACGACTTCCTCGGAGGGGTGAATGCTCATGGCCTGCCCACCCGCCGGAACCATCATGGCCCGGCCACCGCGACGGGTGATGAAGTGCACATCCCCATTCACGTCCACCCGGTAATAGCCGCTGCGATCGATGGTGAACACCGCATTGGGAGTGTCCACCTCCACCGAGTAGCCTGCGGGAAGCGTGCGCAGATCGAGGGACACGCGGCCGGAAGTGACCTTGAACTGGATGAAATCGGCCGTCTGGTTGACCAGGGTGAGTTGCGTCTCATCATCGGCCCGGACAAAGGAGCGGCTGCCCATCTGCAGTTCAAGGTCGCCGTCCCGGCCGACATAGAGTGCATCGCCTGCGGCCAGCGGGGTATTGTGGCGCGCTTCCACCCAGTCTTCGGCACCGTCGCGCGAGAAAGAGACATCCCCTTCGACGTAGCTCAGCCGCAAGGGACTGGCCGCCGTCCTCGGATCGTCATCCTGAGCGATGGCGGCAAAACTGTTCATGGCCATGAGCAAGAAAACGCAAAGAACGGCGGCAATTCGGGTTGATGGAAGCATGGTGGGCACCAGTCAGGTAGGGAAGCGCATGGGCTTGGGGTAGCGTGCGTGCATGGTAGAAACAACGCTACGCTTTCAATTAGGTTGACGCTATGACAGGCAAACGCGCAAAGCGTTTCAACGGCTTGGGTTGTTATGGGATATTGAACCCGGATCCATTAGACCTGACCTTGCCAAAGCGACAGAATGTAGGGGCGAATTCACTTGTCCTCGGGTGCCTTGGCCGGGGGTTCGCCAAAGGCGGCGGTTAAAACCGCCCCTACACGTGCTAATGGATAATCCGGGTTGAAGCCAGGCAATACCCTATCTCACTAATTTTAATGGACAAAAAAGGGCGGCTTGCGCCGCCCCTAAACCCACTCCTGGAGGGAGCGGATGGAGAAATCCATGAACCTTGCTACCCCCTGCGGGCTGGTAAGCCCGCAGGGTATTCCTTATTCCACGCGCTCGCCGTGGAGGCTGACGTCGAGGCCTTCGCGCTCTTCCTCTTCGGAGACACGCAGGCCAATCACCATGTCGATCACCTTGAGGATGATGAAGGAAGCGACGGCGGTATAGGCCACCGTGGCGCCCACACCGATCAGCTGAATCACCACCTGACCGCCGTTGCCTTCCAGCATGCCGGACACGCCGCCGATTTCCTTCACCGCGAACACGCCGGTGAGAATGGCGCCGACAATACCGCCGATACCGTGTACACCGAAGGCGTCCAGCGAGTCGTCATAGCCCATCATGCGCTTGAGGGAAGTCGCGCCCCAGAAGCACACCACGCCTGCCGCGAGGCCGATGGCCAGTGCGCCCATCGGGCCGACGAAGCCGGAAGCCGGGGTGATTGCCACCAGACCTGCAACCGCACCGGAAGCGATACCCAGTACCGAAGGCTTGCCCTTGCCCATCCATTCGGCCAGCATCCAGGCCAGTGCCGCGCCGGCAGTTGCGACCTGGGTCACAACCATGGCCATGCCGGCACGACTGTCAGCCGCCAGGGCGGAGCCGGCGTTGAAGCCGAACCAGCCCACCCACAGCATGGCTGCGCCAATAATGGTCAGCACCAGGTTGTGCGGCGCCATGGCTTCCTTGCCGTAGCCGACGCGCTTGCCCAGCATGATCGCCACCACCAGACCGGCGATACCGGCGTTGATGTGCACCACGGTGCCGCCGGCATAGTCCAGGATGCCCTTGGTGAACAACCAGCCACCCGGCTCCCACACCCAGTGGGTAATCGGCGCATAAACCACCAGCGACCAGATACCCATGAACCATAGCATCGCGGAAAATTTCATGCGATCGGCAAAAGCACCGGTAATCAGGGCCGGGGTGATGATGGCGAAGGTCATCTGGAAGATCACGAACACGGTTTCCGGAATGTTCGCGCCCGCCACGCCGGTCAGTGCGTTCAGATTCACGCCGTTGAGGAACATCTTGTCCAGGCCGCCGATGAACGGCCCGCCAGGTGCAAACGCCAGGCTGTAACCGGCCACCATCCAGATGATGGTAATCAGCGCGGTGATGGCGAAGCTCTGCATCATGGTGGCGAGGACGTTCTTCTTGCGCACCATGCCGCCGTAGAACAATGCCAGACCGGGAATGGTCATGAACAGCACCAGGGCGGTGGCGGTCAGCATCCAGGCGGTATTGCCGCTATCGAGCTTGGGTTCGGGCGCGGGGGCGGCCACCGGTGCCACAGCCGGTGCGGCAGCATCGGAAACCGGTGCAGTCGCGGCCGGTGCGGCGGCCGGAGCAACAGCATCTTCCGCCAGTACCGGGCCACTCATGCCCAGGACGCCCAGCAGGGCGATCATGCTTAACAGTCTTTTCATCACGCGCTCCTTTACAAAGCTTCCGGACCGGTTTCACCGGTGCGGATACGGACGGCTTGTTCCAAATCGGAAACGAAGATCTTGCCGTCACCAATCTTGCCGGTCGAAGCGGATTTCTCGATCGCCTCGATCACCTGATCCAGCAATTCGGCCTTGATCGCGGCTTCCACCTTGACCTTGGGCAGGAAATCCACCACATATTCCGCACCGCGATACAACTCGGTGTGACCCTTTTGCCGCCCAAAACCCTTGACTTCGGTCACGGTGATGCCCTGTACGCCCACGTTGGACAGGGCTTCCCGCACCTCATCCAGCTTGAACGGCTTGATGATTGCAGTTACCAGTTTCATGTTGAACTCCTATGTCTTGTGTGCGCGTTAGAACGTTTTGGTGACGGATAGAACGAAGCGGCTGTCGGCAATCTTGGTGCCCTTCACGGTGTACAGATTGTCGTCGGCATTGGTGTCGATGTACGCGCCGGCGACGCTCAACCCGCCGCCGAAATCCTTGGTCAGGCTGAGTTTGTAGTCGGTATAGCTGAAGTCGGACCAGTTCTTGATTTTCTGGTGTCCAGCATGGACTCCAAGGGTCAGGCCGCTCATCAATTCAAAGTTGGCGCTCGCATCGAGGTAGCTGGAGCCCCTGCTGTCGGTATAGCCGAACAGATTGCTGATGCTGTGGGAGTATTTCAGGGTGAACATCTTGTAACTGCCAGCGACATAGAGCTCATCCGTATTCGGGCTGACAAACCCGGCGGGATAGCTGGCCGGGTATTCGTAGCGCAGATAACCCACGTCATAGCTGAAATCATCGCTGATCTTGCCCTTGTAGCCGGCATATAGATCCAGTTCCATGCTGCTGCTGTTGACTCCGGCGCCAAGATCTTCCAGCCAGCTAATGTTGGATCCCCAGACACCGGCATACAATCCGCTGGCATGGGCATAGTCGAACCCGCCCTGCAGCGCCAGTTTTTCGCGCGTTTGCGAAATGCCGCGGTAAACATACTCCGATGCCAACGTAACGTTTGCACTGATGGGGGAGGCAGCGGCTTCCCCGGCTATGGCGGGTGCCGCGGCAAACGCGGGGACGCCGACGACACCGGCAATCAGAAGGGCTTGGGTTAGCTTGCGCATATTCATACTCCTTATCGAGTTAATTAATCATGTTTGAATGTGACTACGACCCCATCAAAGCACAAGTTGTGCCAGAATAAAACATGATAATATTCAATATGTTATTATTTATTTTTGGGGGATGAAGGAAAGATGGGGGCAGAATTGGAGCGTTGCCCCAGACTGGTGCACTGGTTTGGTGCGCATCAAAACGGGAGAGGGGTAAAGCGCTATTTACCGGCTTTCAGGGGGCAAGCGCCGCTGACGCTCTGATATGGGGCAGTGCGGTTATTAATCCGACCGATTCCTGGAGCCGCTGTTATGAACCGGAAGGAGCGCCATCAGGTTTTCCAGTGCGGCGCGGGCCTGCTCGAGCGTGTTGGTGGAAGAGTAGTCGGCATTTTCATCCAGCCTGGAGATCTCGGCATGCACCCCCTTGCAGCGTTCCCGCTCGGCCTCCCGCCATGCCACGGCGAGTTCCAGTACGGCGTGCCGTTGCCCGAATGTTTCGTCCAGGGAGAAATCCAGATCGCCGGTTCGGGCCAACAAGCCGGAGAGGGGGCGCAGGATGGAGTCAAGGTAGCGCGACCACAGCCATTCTGCCAGCCCCAATGCCGCCACATTCACGATAACGAGAACCGCCAAGGCCTGCATGGCCTCCCGAAACAGCAGCGCGGACAATGATTCCGTTGCGGCGAAGTGGATGCGGAACAGGTTTTCATCGACCACTTCCTTCATGTCCAGATACAGCACGATCATCCCGGCGCTTATCAGCAGCACCTCCAGCAAGACGAGTGCAATCAGCAGCCGATTCTGAACCGCCGCGTCGATGTAGTGGATTTTGCGCTTGATCATATGTCGTGACACTCGAAGCATAAGGCCGAACCCTGCTTGCCGACCCTCAGTTTGCCGTGCTCCTTGGCATAGCCCCGGTGGCAGCTGACACAACTGAGCCTGCCGTCCGGCAGAAAGAGGCGCTGATTGACGACTGATTCGGGCTTGTAGCGGCCTTTCTGAAAGGATTCGGAATAGCGCCGCCCGATGGGATGACTCACGGATTTGTCGGCGTGGCGCAAAATCTGCGCGCTGTCTATCGTGGTACCCCGCAGGTCGCCGTAGTTGCCGTGGCAACCCATGCATTGCACGGTGAAGGCATCGACGTCGAGGCCGCTCAGGTCGGTTTTCGCGGTCACGGACGACATGTGGCCGGATGAGATCATGGAAACGCCTTGATCGGCCATCTTGTCGAAGAATCTGCTGTCATGGCAGGACAAGCAGAGCTTCCGCCCGCGCGCATTCCCTCGCATCAGGCCGGGAGTGCTGCCATGCACATTGTGGCAGGTGCTGCATGTCATCTCCCCCTTCCAGTCCAGCGGGTAGCCGGACGGAACGGCAAGCGTGGGACGAATGCCGCTCGGGTGGCTTACCTGGATGGATTTTGGATGGCAAGCAGCACCACACAGTTTTTCTTGGGGGGCAAGCAGCAGGTGGGCGTTTTCCTTGTTGACCTCGTTGCCCGCCATGTGGCAAGTGGAGCATGCCTGCCCGCTCATGTGCTTCTGGGCCGCATTCGTGGACGCATGGAGCCCCGCAGCGGCGGCCAGCACGAGCGCGGCCAGCGCGGTGAATAGCCAGAACCATTTCAGGCTCCTAGAGCTGTACACGGCGGTCCAATTCCCGCAGTTTCACCAGGGACTGGGCGAGGCCGTGGCCGCCCGAATCGAGCAGGGCCAACGCGTTATCGGCGGCAGCGCCTATTTCACGGTAATGGCCTTGCAGCAGATCGACGCTCTGCACGAATTGCCGCGCCTCTTTCTGCAACTGGTCTTTCTTGCGAATGGGTGTGAGCGTGACGGCACCCGATTCGATCAATATTTCCATGTTGCGGGAGAAGCGGAACAAAGGGCCTGCGATGCGAAAGCTGGCATACAGGGAAATCAGCCATGTGATGGCCGCAGCGGCGCTGACCAGGAACAAACCTGCCAGCAGCATGCCTGGTCCCAAGGATAGTCGCGTAATGCTCCCCGACTTGACGATATCCCAGTAGGCAGCGCCGGAGTTGTCACTGATGAAGACAAGCAGCAAGAGCAGCGTGGCCAACGAAAGCCCTGCGACGACAAGCGCCACGGTTCCGATGATTTCGAGATAATAAAAAAGCCGACCGTTACCGCCCTGGATACGATTGTTTTGCGCCATAAACATTCTTCCGGTTAACTCGTGCTGGAACTTGACGGAGAACTGCGATACCAGATTCTGGTTTTCGGGGCCCAGTTTAGGGTGTTTTTGGGGATTCTCCAAGGAACTTGAGCTTGGAGAACAATCAAAATCCCTGTCCGGGCGCCCGCCCAGGTGCGTAAAACGCTATTTCTGGTAGACTGCCGTCATCAGGAGGAAACCATGCTCAACCATAAAGTATTAGACGAAATCAACGCCAAAATCAGCCAGGTGCTGGCCGCTTCGCCGGCAGGCGACGTGGAAAAAAATGTGCGCGCCTCGCTGCAAGGGCTGTTTGCCAAGCTCGATCTGGTAACGCGGGAAGAGTTCGAAGTGCAGCAAGCCGTATTGGTGCGCACGCGCGAAAAGCTCGACAAGCTCGAAGCGCAAGTTGCAGCGCTGGAACAAAAACAGCAGACCGAAGCCGCCAAAGCACCGTAATTCTCCATGTCCCTCGCGGTCCTTTACAGCCGCGCATTGAACGGCATGGATGCCCCGCTGGTGACGGTGGAAGTGCATCTGGCCAACGGCCTGCCCAGTTTTACCCTGGTCGGGCTGGCCGAAGCGGAAGTAAAGGAAGCGCGCGACCGCGTGCGTGCCGCGCTGCAGAATGCGCGCTTCGAATTCCCGGCCCGGCGCATTACCGTCAATCTCGCCCCCGCCGACCTGCCCAAGGAAAGCGGGCGTTTTGACCTCCCCATCGCCCTGGGCATCCTCGCCGCTTCCGGCCAGTTGCCGGCGCAACACCTCAAGGACTACGAATTCGCCGGCGAACTGGCGCTGACCGGCGAACTGCGCCCGATTCGCGGCGCCCTGGCGATGACCTTCAAGGCCAGCAAGGACGGCCGCGCCTTCATCCTGCCGCGCGATAATGCCGACGAAGCGGCCCTGGTGGAAGAAGCGCAGGTTTTTCCCGCCCGCTCGCTGCTCGAAGTGTGCGCCCATCTTGCCGGCCAGGAACGACTCGCGCGCCATGTCCCCGAGGTCAAGGCAAGCACGGTGATTTATCCGGACTTCAGCGAGGTTAAAGGCCAGTCGCACGCCAAGCGCGCGCTGGAGGTCGCGGCCGCGGGTGGGCATAGCATCCTGATGTCCGGCCCGCCCGGCACCGGGAAGTCCATGTTGGCCAGCCGTCTGCCGGGCATCCTGCCGGAAATGAGCGAGGCGGAAGCGCTCGAAGCGGCAGCAATCCAGTCCCTTAATGGCGGTTTCAAGCTGGAAAACTGGCGCCGCCGCATTTTAAGAGCTCCCCATCACTCAGCATCCAGCGTGGCCCTGGTGGGGGGTGGCAGCAACCCGCGCCCAGGAGAAATCAGCTTGGCGCATCATTCGGTGCTGTTTCTGGACGAGCTGCCGGAGTTCGACCGCAAGGCGCTGGAAACCCTGCGCGAGCCGCTCGAATCGGGACGCATCACCATTTCCCGTGCCGCGCGCCAGGCGGACTTCCCGGCGCAGTTCCAGCTGGTAGCGGCGATGAATCCCTGCCCCTGCGGTTATCTCGGCCATCCCAACGGCAAATGCCGCTGCACGCCGGACCAGGTAAGCCGCTATCGAAGCAAGATTTCCGGCCCGTTGCTGGACCGCATCGACCTGCAGATCGAAGTGCCCGCCCTGCCGGAGCGTGAGTTGACGCAAAAGGCAGCGGGAGAGCCCAGCGATGTCATTCGCGCACGGGTGGAAGCAGCTTATCGCATACAGCTCGTGCGTCAGGGCAAACCCAATGCGCGCCTTTCCAGCGCCGAAATCGATGCGCTGTGCCAGCCCGACGCGGCTGGCGCCAGCCTGCTGAAACAGGCCATCAACCGCCTCGATCTTTCCGCCCGCGCCTATCACCGCATTCTGAAAATGGCGCGCACCATTGCCGACCTGGGCGGAACGGAGCAAATCGGCGCCACCCACGTGGCGGAAGCGGTGCAATACCGGCGATTCATGGCGGGCTGAGGGATATTCCGATGGGGAAAAAACATTTTTACGATGGTCTGGGCGATGAACTGCGCGCCATCCTTCTGTCCCAGATCCGCAACCTGTGGTCGCACTCGTCCACCGCGCTCGAAGGCAACTCGCTGACGCTGGGTGAAACGGCCTTTGTGCTTGAGGAAGGACTGACCATCGCCGGCAAGCCGCTCAGGGACCACCAGGAGGTTGTCGGCCATGCCAGAGCCATCAAGCTGATTTACGGCCTGCTGGACAGGGACGCCATCGGCGAAGAGGATGTTTTTCTGCTCCATCAGGCGGTTCTGACCGACCGTGCCGCGGACATCTACCGCCCGGCGGGGGCATGGAAAAAGGAGGCGAATTTTACCAGTGCCATCGGAAGCGACGGCCGGCAATTCATTCGCGAATATCCTTCCCCTTCCCGCGTACCCGCGCTCATGGCCGAGTGGCTCACGCGTTTCAACCATTTTTATCGCACTGGCGGGATGCCTTGGGATGACGCGGTAAAATGTTACGCCAGCCTGCATTTGTCCTTCGTCGCCATACACCCGTTCTTTGACGGCAATGGGCGCATGGCCCGCTTGCTGTCCAACCTGCCCGTACTGCGCGCCGGACATCCGCCCATCGTGGTGCCAACCAGCCTGCGACGTGAATATCTGGACAGTATTTCCGGTTACCAGAACACCGTTCCCGGGCTTGCGGACCTGAGCGCGCTTGAGCAGTTGCCGGAAAATGATGCCAGCCGGCAATTCGTGGCCCTGTGCCGCGATTTTGCGCGCGAAACCGTGGCCCTGGTGGACAACGCCTTCGCGTTACAGAAAAACCTGACAAAGGATAATAAATGTTGAAGCGGATACTTCTTGCCCTGGCATTGCTGGGGACGCTGCACGGCGCGCACGCCACCACGCCGCCGCCCCTGCCACCGGTCGTGATCTACGGGCCGGACCCCTGTCTGGCCTGCATGGAATGGGCCTATCACCTGATGGAACACGGCTTTAGCGTGAAATTCAAGGCAACCGCCGACATGGCGGTGCTCAAGCGCAAATTCGGGGTGCCGGTGGCGGCACAATCGGTGCTGACGGCGAAGGTGGGAAACTATTTTATCGAGGGACATGTCCCGGCTGATGATATCAAGCTGCTGCTCGCGGAAAAACCGCGGGCGCGTGGCCTTGCGGTGCCGGGCCTGCCGCTCGGGGCACCGGGCTTCGAGGGCGCGGACCCGTCCTGCGAGGCCGGCTGCTCGGTCATTGCGCCCGGAAGCAGCGAGCGCGAGTCGCAGCGCGAGTTGTACGACACGCTGCTGGTGGCGCGGGACGGCAAAACCAGCATCTACGCGCGTCACTGAGACTCGTAGCCCTTGAACCCCAGCAATTCCCCGAACATCGACCTGGCCCACTGGAGATCCTCGCCCGCCGGGTTGGGGTCGTGGTGCTGTTTGACGCTCTGCACGATGAGGCCGTCACCGCGAAAGCGGTAAGTGGAATCGACGCGGGTCATTTCCGCTGGTTCGAGGCTGGTATAGACATAGCAGGCACTGTCGGGCAGCAGTTTTTCCGCTGCCGTGCCTTTGGCGCGCGCCGCGATTTCGCGCGCCGCGATACGGCCCAGACGGCTGGCCATCTGGCCGCTTTTGGGATAGTAGCCGAACAACGGCGAGGCTTTCTCGATCAGGTCGCCAACCAGGAATATCCTTTCATCTTCCCTGGCGTGCAAATGCACCGGGTGCTGGTCGGCCCAGCCGGTGGGCCTGCCTGCGTCGTCACGGGCGATCAAGCCCGCCTGCCACGCCAGATCGCCGGCCTGTTGCGGCGCCATGAGGATGGCGTCGTCGAAGCGAAAATCAGCGAGATCGGTGGAAATGGTTTTATTGAAGGGATCGACCGACTTGATGCGGGCCTGGGGCACATAGACGATCTGGTCCTTGTAGTGTTCGCTGAAAATCCGGTTGAAGCCCAGAATATGCGAGTTGGGGTCAAGAATGGTGAGCTTGCCCCTGATCTTGCGCGACTTGAGCAACCAGCCGATCATGCACGCCCGTTCGTAGGGCGAAGGCGGGCAGCGGTAAGGCATGGGCGGCAGGGTCATGACCAGATCGCCGCCCTTGAAATTGTCGAGCTTGGCCTTGAGCGCCTGCTGTTCGTTGCCCGGAATATAGGCGCAGGGATAATTGTGCCGGGTATGTTCGATAGCGCGGCGGTCGTCGCCATACCAGGCTTCGTAGTGGTAGCGGATACCCACGGCAAGGACCAGCCAGTCGTAACTCAGCGTCCCCTGGGCGGTAACGACCCGGTGCTGGTCCCGTTCGATAGCCGTCACTTCGGCCTGGATGAAAGTGTAGCCAAAGGCCCTGGCGGCGCTTGAATAGTCATGGATAAGGTGTTTTTCCTCCATGAGGCCTGCCAGCCACTTGTTGCTCATGGGCAGGGAACGAAATGCCGGGTTTTTTTCCAGCAGCACCACTTCCAGGTCGGGCGCGAGTTCGCGCAGGTGGCGGGCGGCGCTCAGTCCGCCCCAGCCGCCACCGACAATCACCACCCTCCGGCCCTTGGCGGGCGGCAGAAGCTCCGCCGCCCGGACGATGAAAGGTGCGGCAAGGGACGCCGCGAGAAAACCTCGCCGGTTCAAACCCCTTTACCCCCTCACTCCACCAGCCGCTTGATGTCGTTGGTGCTCGCCTGCATGCATTTCTGACCGGCCTTGCAGGCTTTCAGTGTCCACAGGGAAATGAGCCCGACCACATCGTCTGCGCGGGCCTTGCGCGCCATGGCGATCGGCGTGCGGCCGCCGCTGTTGGTGGCGGTGATGTCGGCGCCCGCCTCAAGAAGATATTTCGAATTTTCGAAGCGGTTGGTGTAGGCGGCCATGTGCAGCGGCGTGTTGCCCTCCTCGTCCTTGGCGTTGACGTCCGCGCCCGCCGCCAGGAGCGCTTTCAGGGCGGAAATGTCGGAGTTGGTCGCCGCCAGATGCAACGGTGCGCTGCCCAGGCCGGTGCGCGCATCCCGCATCGCTGGATTGGCCTTGAGGATTTTGCTGATCTCCTCGCCCCTGCCCATTCTTGCCACGTCGTGGATCATCTGGTCGTTTTGGCCGATGGGCTGCTGCGCCTGCGCCGTGGCAACGGTGGCGGCGGCAAACAGTATTGCCGGAAAAAACCCTGCCCATAAGCCATACCTTGATTTCACCTTGCGTCTCCCTGGTCAAAAAATTCCTGCTGCCGGATACGGTGCACCGATGCCCTTATCTGACACCCTGCTCGACCGAAAAATCCGGACTGCCTTCCATGTAGCTCGATAGTGCAAATGCCGCGGTCGGCTGCATGCGGATGCAGGCCATCGACACGTTCACCGCGCGGCAGGCGCGCGCCAGCATGTTAAGCCAGCGATAGTAGCGCGGCTCGATCAACGGCAACTCGGCGAGATCGTAATAGAGCGTGCTGGCCTTGGCCTGCTGCAAGCGTTGCAGAATCTCCACCAGCAGTTCGTCGCCGCTGCTGATATCGAGCGAGCGCGACGGTTCCAGCAGGAAACTGCCGCACCCGATCTGGGTCAGGTGCAGACCGGGTATCGCCATGCCGGACATCAGGCGGCTTTGTGGCTGACCTGGATGCCCATGCGGCGGAACGCCTCCTTGAGGCCGTCGGACAAGGTGGCGCGGGTGGTGACGTTGCCCAGGTCGATATTGAGGCTGGTGAGGGCGCGGGCGATATCGGGGCGGATGCCGGTGAGGATAGCGTCCGCGCCCATGAGCTGGATCGCCCGTACCATCTGGATGAGATGGTGCGACACCTGGGAATCGATATTCTTGACGCCGGTCAGGTCCATCACCACGGCGCTGGCGTGGTCGCTG
The DNA here is from genome assembly GCA_030690835.1 of Sulfurimicrobium sp. Taxonomy (GTDB): domain Bacteria; phylum Pseudomonadota; class Gammaproteobacteria; order Burkholderiales; family Sulfuricellaceae; genus Sulfurimicrobium. Next base: position 12,169 of record JAUYFW010000225.1, read on the forward strand.
GCGATACGGTTGAGCAGGGCCTCCATCACGATCATGGTGCGGCTGGAGTCGAGCGTGCCGATAATCGGCAGGGTCAACACGCCGTCCCAGATTTCCGTGATGGGGGTGGAAGTTTCCCGCAGTTCGGCTTCCTGCGCCCAGATGGTGCGCTCCTTCTCGCTCAGGTAGGCCTGGAACACTGCCAGGACAAGCTCGTTGAACAGGCCGGAAAGGTATAGCAGAATGGCGCGCGCATCGTCCACCTGGGTGTTCTCGTCTTCGCCCAGCGCGTCGATGAGGGTGTGCTGCATGAACTGGATGTAACGCACCAGATCCTCGATTCTTCCGCCACGCACCAGGATCTGCTTCGACAGGTTGTTGAAGAACATTTCCAGGGCATGGAACTGCGGCGAAGCATCGTCCTCCGGGTCCCTGGATTCCAGCAGCGCCACCAGCAACTGGAGAAACTGGACGCACAAATCGGCAATTTCGTCGGCTTCGAGCAGGTTGCTGCCACCGAACACCGTCTGCCCCTCCCTTTCGATGCGTTCGGAAATTTTGCCGATCTGCAGCTTGAGCAATTCGATCAAAATCTTGCTGGTGTTTTTTGTTTGTTTTGCCACCATTTTCTCCTCAATTAAGTAAAAGCAGTTTTTAGTTTTGAATGTTCAATGTTTAATGGAGGAATGCGCTTCGCGCATGATCCAATACCGACGCGGCTTGCGCGGCGACATCCATTAAACATTCAACACTAAACATTAAAAACTGTTTTCACTTTTAACTTAACTGCCGGACTAGCCGATGCTCATCACGCAAACGGACTGGTCGTCCGAAATCCTGCCCATGATATTCCCCAGCACATAAGCAATCAACTGAGGATGCAGATTGAACAGGCCGGGAAAATTGGACACATCCCAGTTACGGCGGATGCCGTCGCTGGCGGTGACCACGACGCAGCGCTGGTCGAGCCTCAGGCTGGTCACCTCGGGCGACTTGTGTTCCTTGCCCAGCACGCCGGGGGCAAAGGAAACAGTGTGCATCCCGCCCTGTTCCAGGACGTGGGCGTGCATGTCGCCCACTCCGAGAATATGCAGCGCCCGGCTGCCCAGGCCGAGCTCGCCGACAATCGCCACCGCGCCGCGCGAATTGTGCAGTTGGCGGTCGACTGCGGCCAGCGTCTCGGCGGGGGCATTGTAATGTTGCAGCAGGCCGGCGAGGTCGGCGGTGGCCTTTTCGGCATGCTCGCCGTGTCCCAGGCCATCGAGATGCATCCAGCGCAAGGTTTCGTGATCCTGCCGCACATAAATGCGATCGCCATTGTAGCGATCATCCGAAAGGGAGCGCGAATAGAGGCCGATTTTCAGCGCGGGATGCTTTTCCGTGTCCAGGCAATCCTGCTTGCCGCGCGGACAAAAGCGTGCCAGCAAGGCGGTGCCGTTCCATCTTTTTTCCCGGCCATGGCTTTCCTGCTGGGTGTAAACATGGATCTGGTCGCTCAGGCGGCGAATGCTGCCCAGCCCCTTGCCCAGCGTATTAACGGAGGAATAGCCGTCTTCCTCGGCGAGCGCAAGGTTGGCGATTCCCGGCCCATAGTCCAGGGACAGGATATCCAGCACCGGGCCCGGCTGCTGCCAGATCTGCAGCATGCCCTTGCCGCGGGCATGCTTGACCTGATTGGACACCATTTCCGACACCACCAGCGCCATGTTTGCGCGCTTCAACTCGGAGAAACCCAGGCGCTGGGCAATGGCGGCGAGCTTGGAGCGCAGCAGGATGGCGGCGCTTTCGCTTTGCACCGGGTTGCTGTGCAACAACTTGCAATCCCTGACGCTGTCTATGACGTGGGACATGCCGCGCTATCCAGTTTGGGGCAGAAAAAAGTGCAGCCCCCACCCCCCGGCGCGGGACAGCCGCTGACCACGACCCGCCCGCGTCCCGCGCGTTTCGCTTCATACAGCGCATCGTCGGCCAGTTTGATGAAACCCGGCAAGTCGAAATCCCCGGCTTGCAAGGGCTTCAGGGTAGCGACGCCGATGCTGACCTTGCTGTCCATCGCGGCAAGCACCTCCATCGCCGTCCGGCACGCAATGGTTTCGTCGCAAAACTGCACAATGGCGAATTCGTCGCCGCCGAAGCGAAACGCCAAATCCACCTCGTCGCGGATCGCCGCGCGCATGGCATGGGCCATCTTGTTAAGGTAGGCGTCGCCAAACTGATGGCCGAATTCATCGTTGACCTGTTTGAAAAAATCGAGATCGAACAGCAGCAGCGACAGGGCTTCGGTTTTCTGGCGCCGCGTGCGATTGAAAGCCTGGGACAGTTTTGCATCGTAGGCGCGCCGGTTGAGCAGCCCGGTAAGCGCGTCGGTTTCCGCCTGATGGATGGAGGCGGACAGTTGTTCCTGGCGTTTTCCCAGCGCCACTTGCATGGCTTCGATTTCCTTCTCGGTGCGCTCCCGTGTTTCGTTGAGAAAGCGCTCCATTTCGGCGTTGCGTCGCAACAGCAGGGCAGGATCAGCGGCCGCCGTGGATTGCTGCAGATGGCGGCGCAGGTGTTCCACCGCGGCGGGGTCGGGAATCCCGGAAAATGAAGCGATCTGCTGCTGGCCATTGTCTCCCCACGCCACCAGCAACGTGCGCTGGTCCAGTTTCAGGCTTGCGGACAGGGGGTAACCGCTCGCCGCGCCCGCCGTCCTGAGTGCCTTCGTCATATCCAGGGTAGCCAGGGAGGCGGCAAAGGCATTGCCTCCCAGACTGCTTACCGCGGTCAGGACGAACTGGATAAAATTCTGCAAGTCTGGCTCAATAGCCAGATTGGATCTGAGAAGTTCCACAATTCCCTGGGTTGGCTGGCTGGGTTGGCCCTCATTATGCACCGCAATACTAACGGGATAAAGCCGCATGGATGAACCCGCCCGATCGTCACATCCCGACTTCACTCGCGGAAGTGGGCCGGCGGGGGCGGGCGTGGCGACCTACCTCATCGGGCGCGCGCTGGGCGTGAAAATGGCTTGATTGGATCCCCAAAACACGCCATTTCTGTTAGATTTGGCAACCTTCGCTATAACCATAATAAATTCATGGCCATGTCGACTAAATTCAGTGAAGAGGCTTGCCAGTGAACCATCATGCCGGCCTGAAAACCACTATCCTTCTCCCCCTCGCCCTGGTGCTGGCGGCACTCTTGGGGGGCGTTCACTATGGTCTGTACCAGCATGAAAAAATGGCCGCCGACGAGGATTTCGCCCTTGATGTGCAGTCCACGCAAACCTATTTCCAGCGCGCGCTGCTGCGGCGCAGCGAAAAACTGGGCGCGGCGCTGGCGGTGATCCTGCGCGACGAGCCGTTTCAGGCCGCGCTGCGCGCCAAGGACCGGGATGCCCTGCTCAAGCGGGCCGCCCCGCTGTTCAAGGACTTCCATGACCAGTACGGCATCACCCATTTCTATTTCGAGGACGCCAAGCGGGTCAACGTGCTGCGCGTACATCAGCCTGAACGTCATGGCGACATCATTGATCGTTTCACCACCCTGGCCGCCGAAAGAACCGGCGCCATCGCCAGCGGGGTGGAGCTGGGTCCGCTAGGCACCTTTACGCTGCGCGTGGTGGCGCCCATGTACGACGACAGCAAGGGGCTGATCGGCTATGTGGAACTGGGCGAGGAGATCGAGGAGGTATTGCATGGTGTCCGGGCCATCGTCGGCACCGATCATCTGCTGGCGATTGACAAGCAATTTCTGAAGCGCAAAGCCTGGGAGGACGGCATGCGGCTCCTGGGGCGCCCTGCTGATTGGGAGCGTCTGCCCGACGCGGTGATCGCCCATCAGACGTTGGATTTGCCGGCTGAAAGCGTGACCCGCGTTTTATCCCGGGAGGAGAAATCAAACCAGGATATGGATCTCAAAATCGGTGCCAAGCACTATTACGCCGCAATCATCCCTGTCAAGGATGCCAGCGGACGCAAGGTGGGCAAGCTGGTTGTTCTGCGCGACAAGACGCAAAACCTTGCCGAAACGCAAGCCATGCTGCGCTCCCTCGGCCTGTTTTACCTGGCCCTGGGCGGAGCGCTGTTCGCCATGTTCTATTTCATCATCAGCCGGGTGCAGCGGCGCCTCGATACTTCACGCGAATTGATCATCTCGCAGGGGCAGGAGCGCGAGGCGCTGCAGGCGCGGCACATTCTCGAACTGGAGGAAGAACGCGACAAACTGCGGCAGGCGCGGAACGAGTTGCAAAAAAACGAGACCAGCCTGTCCCGTGCCCAGCAGATCGCTGGTGTCGGTAGCTGGGACTGGGACATAAACGGCAAGAAACTGTACTGGTCGGACGAAATCTACCGCATTTTCGGGCTTCAGCCCCAGGAGTTCGGCGCCACCTACGAAGCGTTTCTGGAACGCGTGCATCCCGATGACCGTGACAAGCTCACCCAGGCGGTCAACGCGGCGCTGGCCGGGGAGCAATTCTACAATATTGAACACCGCATCGTGCGCCGCGATGGCACGGAAAGAGTCGTGCTTGAACTGGCCGAAGTGATACGCGATAGCGCGGGCCAAGCGGTGGATATGAACGGCACGGTGCAGGACATTACCGAGCGCAGGCGGGCGGAGGAAGACCTGCGCCTGGCCGATGAGGTATTCGAGAACAGTATCGAGGGCATCATTATTACCGATGCCCAAGCCAATATCCTGCGCGTAAACCGGGCCTTTACCGTCATCACCGGTTACAGCGAGGAGGAGACACTTGGCCGCAACCCCAGCCTGCTGCGCTCGGATCGGCACGATGCCGCTTTTTACCAGGGGATGTGGGCGTCGCTGATCGAGTATGGCTACTGGCAGGGGGAAATCTGGAACCAGCGCAAGAACGGCGAGATTTACCCGCAATGGTTATCCCTCGTGACCATCCGCAACGAACAGGGAAAAACCAATCATTACCTGGGTGTGTTTGCCGACCTCTCGGAAAAGAAGCAGGCCGAGGCAAATCTCCATCACATCTCCAATTACGATGCCTTGACGGAACTACCCAACCGCCATTTGCTGGAAGACCACCTGTTTCAGGTGCTGGCGGAAGCGAGCATCAATAACGCGCTGGTGGCGGTGCTGTATCTGGATCTGGATCGCTTCAAGGCCATCAACGATACCTTTGGCCACGCTTTTGGCGACAAACTGCTGCTGGCCGTGGCCGAGCGTCTGGCAGGCAATATCCGCAGCGGCGATACCATTGCCCGTTTCAGCGGTGACGAATTCGCCGTGGTGCTGACGGATGTGGGCGACCAGGAAAATGCTGCGCTGGTGGCCGGGAAAATCCTCAATGCCCTGGCCAGCCCCTTCGACCTGGACGAGCATGAGGTATTCATCACGCCCAGCATCGGCATCGCGTTCTATCCCATTGATGCCGCCAACAAGGACGAGCTGATCAGAAATGCCGACACGGCCATGAGCCATGCCAAGGCGCAAGGCGGCAACGGCTACCGCTTTTATGGCGCGGAAATGAACACGATGGTTTCGCAGCGGCTGTCCCTGGAAACCAGCCTGCGCCATGCGCTCGAACGCAAAGAATTCCTGCTCCATTACCAGCCCCAGGTCAATCTGCGGAGCGGAAAAATCATCGGCATGGAGGCCTTGCTGCGCTGGCAACACCCGGAACGGGGGCTGGTCTCGCCGGCGGAGTTCATCCCCGTGCTCGAGGAAACGGGTCTGATCGTTGCGGTCGGCGAATGGGTGCTGCGCACGGCCTGCGCCCAGAACCGTGCCTGGCTGGCTGCCGGACTGCCGCCGATGCGCATGGCGGTCAACCTTTCGGCGCACCAGTTCCGCCAAAGCAGCCTGACCGATGTGGTGTGCCGGGCGCTGGAGGATTCCGGGTTGGAGCCGGAGTTGCTGGAGCTGGAAATCACCGAGAGCATCATGATCCAGGACCTGCAAACCACGCTGACCACCCTGAACCAGTTGCACGTCATCGGCATCCAGATTTCGATCGACGATTTCGGCACTGGTTATTCTTCCCTGAGTTATCTCAAGCGTCTGCCGATTTCCAAGATCAAGATCGACCAGTCCTTCGTGCGCGACATCTGCGCCGACCCGGACGATGCCGCCATCGCCGACGCCGTGATCAGCCTGGGGCACAGTCTGAAAATGCAGGTCATCGCCGAGGGCGTGGAAACGGTGGAGCAACTCGACTACCTGCGCGCGCACGGCTGCGACGAATTCCAGGGCTACTACTTCAGCCGCCCGCTGCCTGCAGAGGCGTTCGCCGAATTGGTCAGAAATGCGGAATCGTAGGGTGCGTCCCACGCACCGCAACCATTGGTGCGTGGGACGCACCCTACATAATTATTGGCGTTTTGAAATAGAATTCGAATAACTTACGTTTGTGTCCAGGGCAGTCCTTCGAAACGCCAGCCGTTGACCGTGTTGCGGTGGTAGCTATCGTCGAGATCGCCCTCGAAGCCATGCAGCACGTTGTAGACCTCCGTGAGCCCCGCCTGTTCCAGCACCTGTCCGGCTTCAATCGAGCGCCGGCCGGAACGGCAGATCAGCACCACCGGGCGGTGGATGCTGGCGGCGGTCTTGACGTGGGAAGCGAAGTGCGGGTTCACTTCCCAGTCCGGCGCATCCACCCAGGGAATCAGGATCGAACCGTCGGGGTG
>JAUYFW010000229.1 GCA_030690835.1 Sulfurimicrobium sp.
GCAACCCTGACCTGGCAGGACGAAATGCGTGATGCGCCGCTGCTGGAATTGCACAACGCCCACCTGCGCCTGGAAAACCGTGGCCGTCGCCATCGTTTCGGGCTGCGCGCGGCGCCCCCGCAAACACTGGCTTTGCCGCTGGATATTCGTGGCGACCTGAAGGGGCGTTCGTTGCGGAATTTTTCCGACTGGTCCGGCACGCTGTATGCCCGTCTTGATTACACCGATATCGCCGCATGGCGCAGCTGGCTTGATTTGCCGTTTCAACTGGAGCGCGGCAGCGGCGGGGTGAGGGCGTGGTTGGCCATCGAAAACAAACAGCTGCGCGGCGTCATCGCGGATGTGCGGCTCAATGGTGTGCTAGCCCGTCTCAAGCCGGAATTGCCACAATTGAACATGCAATACGTCAGCGGTCGACTGAGCTGGCGCGATCTGAATCCGGGCCTGGAGTTTCAGGCCAGCAAATTCAGCTTCGGCATGCGTGACGGGCTGACTTTCGGCCCGACCAGCGCGCGCTTCAAGACACTGCCGGCACGCGGCAAGAAACCTGCCGCGGGCGAACTTGAAGTGGACGGGCTGGCCTTTGCGCCGTTGCTGGAACTGGCCGGCCACCTCCCCCTGGAGGGCGAAGTGCGTGAAAAACTGCGCCAGTTGCAGCCCAGGGGCGTGTTGAGCGAACTTGCGGCAAGCTGGAGCGGCACATGGGAAGCGCCCGAGCATTACGCCGTCAAGGGCAGATTCGCTGATCTTGCGGTACAACCTTATCTTCTCTCGCCGGGCAACACCTTGCCGGGATTTTCCGGCCTGAGCGGCAACCTCGATGCAAACGAGAAGGGCGGCGTGGTGGGCGTGAATGCGCGCCGCATGAAGCTGGACTTGCCGGGCGTGTTCGATCATGCGCTGGATTTGGACACCCTGACCGCGCAAGTGGGGTGGAGCAGCAAGGCGGGACAGCGCGAATTCAAGCTCACCAGTGCCTCATTCGCCAATAGCCATTTGGCCGGGACGGCTTTCGGGACATACAGCCCTGTCGCCAATGGGCCGGGAAAGATCGATCTGAGCGGACAACTCAACCGCGCGGATGCGCGCTTCGTCAGTTCTTACATGCCGCTGGTGGTGGGGAAGGATACCCGCGATTGGCTGGAGAAATCCATTAAAGCGGGGCAGTCCGGCGACGTGCGTTTGCGGCTGAAAGGGGATTTGGCGAATTTCCCCTTCGCCGAGGGCAAGTCCGGATTATTCGAGGTGGCCGTCAAGGCGGACGGCGGCGTGCTGGAATATGCGCCGGGATGGCCGGTAATCGAAGGTATCGGCGTGGATCTGCTGTTTCGCGGTCAGCGCATGGATATTTACACGCGTGCCGGCCATACCTATGGCATGCAGTTACAGAAGGTGCATGTGCAAATCGCCGATCTGATGCATATGGACGAACTGCTGACGGTCGATGGCGAGGCGCGCGGACCGACCGCGGATATGCTCAAGTTCGTTGCGCAAAGTCCGGTTAACGGCATGATCGATGGCTTTACCGAAGGCATGCAGGCCACCGGCAACGGGCTGTTCAAGCTGAGTCTGAAAATTCCGCTGCGCCGCCTGGATGACATGACCGTGGCGGGCAGTTATGCGTTCCACAACAACAGTGTCCAACTGGGAGATGGCATGCCGGCGCTGGAGCAGGTGAATGGCGCCCTCCAGTTTACCGGCGCTTCCGTGGTGATACCCCGCATAACGGCCCAGTTTCTGGGCGGTCCCGCCAAGCTTGCCGCCGTGACGCAACAGGGCGTGGTGCAAGTCAATGCCAGCGGCAAGGCAACGGCGATGGGCTTGAGCAAAGCCTTCGCCCATCCCTTGTTGAGCCGTCTGCAGGGCAGCGCGCAATGGAATGGCCAGATCACCCTGCGCAAAAAACTGGCCGACGCAGTGTTCAGCAGCAATTTGCAGGGCCTGGGCAGTGAATTGCCTCTGCCATTCAACAAGAAAGCCTCCGACAGCGTGCTGTTGCGACTGGAACGCAAGGCTTCCAGCCTCGATCAGGACAGCTTGGTCATCAGCTATGGACGGGTGCTGGCGGCGCAATTGGAGCGGCGCCGCCAGGATGACGGGATGAAGATCGTGCGCGGGGTGGTCAGCCTCGGTAATGGCCCGCTGAAGCTGCCGCCGAGCGGGATTTGGCTGAATGCAACCTTGCCGTACCTCGACCTCGATCACTGGCGCAGCGTGTCGAGCCAGACAGGGGGCGCGGATGTTGCCGTCGACGCGGTCAACCTTAATCTGGCCACGGTGGATGTGCTCGGCAAGCGTTTCAATGATCTGCGACTGAATGCCGTGGCGCAGAACGGTTCATGGCAGGCGGCGCTGGAAAGCCGGGAAATGAGTGGCAACGTGAACTGGAATCGTAGCGGCGCGGGACGGGTAATCGGGCGTTTCAAGTCGCTCACCGTGCCGCCCTCCGCGCCGCCCAAGCTGAGCGAACCGGACGTTTCCACCGCGCCTGCCGAAAACCCGGAACTGCCGGCACTCGATATTGTTGCCGAGAATTTTTCCGTGCGCACCATGCAACTCGGCCACCTCGAACTGCTTGCCGCGCCGAACGGGCGCGATTGGCGCATCGAGAAGCTGAAATTGAGCACGCCTGAAAGCGTGCTTGCCGTGGACGGCGTGTGGCAGGACTGGTTGCAGCAGCCCAGAAGCCGGGTCAACCTGCAACTGGAAACCAGCGATGTCGGCAAGTTGCTGGCGCGCGTTGGCCACCCGGACAGCGTCAAGGGCGGCAACGCCAAGCTGAAAGGGCAGGTCTACTGGGTCGGCAGCCCCACGGATTTCAACTATGCCACCCTGTCCGGTCTCATGTCGCTGGAGGCGCACAAGGGCCAGTTCCTGAAAATCGAACCCGGCATTGGCAAGCTGCTCGGTGTGTTGAGCCTGCAGTCCTTGCCGCGCCGCATTACCCTCGATTTTCGCGATGTGTTCAGCGATGGGTTCGCTTTCGACGATATTTCCGGCAGCGTGAAGGTCAACCAGGGGATCGTCAGCGGTAATGATTTCAAAATGGATGGTCCGGCGGCCAAGATTGCCATGAGCGGCGAAGCCGATCTGGCGCGGGAAACGCAGGATTTGCGGGTGCGCGTGGTGCCGCTGTTCGGGGATACCGTTTCCGGCGCCGCGACCCTGCTGGGCGGGCCGATAGTGGGATTGACCACGCTGCTGGTGCAGAAGGTGCTCAGGGATCCGATCGGACAAATCAGCGCTTATGAATACAGCATTACCGGAACATGGGATAATCCGGTTGTGACAAAATTGAAGAAAAAAGTCGAGGACAGCAAACCGTGGAACGGCAATTAGCGCTGGTATTTTTATGTCTGGTGTCGAGCGGCCTGGCACACGCGGAGCGCATGGCGCTACCCGCTGAATTGTGGGACAAGCCACGCAGCGCCGCCCGGGTCGTGGCGCAGCCGCTATTGCAGCACAGCGTGGCTGAATTGCTGGCCCACCCCGCCGCGCGTTTGCTGATTCATCATGGCGGCTCTGACGAGTCCATATCGCAGGCGGAAGAGTTGCGCGCCTGGCTGATTGCCTTGGCGGTGGACAGCAAGCGTATCGAATTGAACACCGATGACAATGCCCGGAGCTTGAATCTGGAGCTGGTCGGCATCACAGTCGAAAACAAGGGGAACCCATGACGAGCAAGGAAAAATCCAGTTTCGCGAAGCCCAAGGCGCGCACCACCATGCTGAAGACCCAGCCGCAGCCCGGGACTTGCCGGGTGGCGGCGATCCAGATGGCTTCAGGCCCCAACGTTTCCGCCAATCTGGCCGAAGCGGAGCGCTTGATCGCCACGGCGGCGGCGCAGGGGGCGAAGCTGGTGGCTTTGCCCGAATATTTCTGCATCATGGGCCTGAAGGAAACGGACAAGGTCGCGGCGCGCGAAGCCGAAGGCAAAGGCCCGATCCAGAAATTCCTCAGCGCTCAGGCACGGAAACACAAGATCTGGCTGGTGGGCGGCTCCGTGCCGCTGGAGGCTTCGGTGCCGGGCAAGGTACGCAACAGTTGCCTGGTGTATGACGACAAGGGCAAGCTCGCGGCGCGCTACGACAAGATCCATCTGTTTGGCCTCGACCTCGGCAACGAGCATTACCGCGAGGAAGAAACCATCGAAGCCGGCGACCAGATCGTCGTGCTGGAAACGCCGTTCGGCCGCATCGGATTGTCGGTCTGCTACGACCTGCGCTTCCCCGAGCTGTATCGCGCGATGAAGGACGTTGATCTCATCGTGGTGCCTTCCGCCTTCACCGACACCACCGGCAAGGCCCACTGGGAAACCCTGGTGCGTGCCCGCGCCATCGAAAACCTGGCCTATGTCGTCGCCCCGGCGCAGGGCGGCTACCACCTGTCCGGCCGCGAGACCCACGGCAACAGCATGATCGTCGACCCCTGGGGCGTGATTCTCGACCGCCTGCCGCGCGGCTCCGGCGTGGTCATCGCAAGCGTCAACCGCGCTTATCAGGCGAGCTTGCGTCAGAGCCTGCCTGCATTGCAACACCGTACCATTCACCAGTGTTGAAATAACTGGTCATGGGGGATGGGTAGTGAGTGATGAAAACCAGTAAACCCGCTCATCCCCCATCCCCCATGACCCATTACCACAGAGATTAATCCATGACCGCTAACACCCAGCCCCAGATCGAACCCGGCACCCTGTTCGCCACCGCCGAAAGCACCCTGCTCAAGCCCTATCATCTCGATAGCGGCAAGCTGCAGAAAGTGTTCGGTCAAATCATGGCGCACCGCGCCGATTATGCCGACCTGTATTTCCAGTATAGCCGCGCTGAAAGCTGGAGCCTGGAAGAGGGCCAGGTGAAATCCGGCAGCTTCGATATCGATCAGGGCGTGGGCGTGCGGGTGGTGAGTGGTGAAAAGACGGCATTTGCCTATTCCGACGAAATCAGTTTGCCGGCGCTCACCCAGGCCGCAGAAACCACACGCGCCATCGCCAAGCAGGGCGGGGAGGGCAAGGTCCATGCCGTGCGCCGCGCGGAAGGGCGAGAGCTGTATTTGCCCCACGATCCGATTGCCAGCCTGAATGATGTGCAGAAAGTGAAGCTGCTGGAGAAGCTGGAGCGCATCGCCCGCGCCCTGGACCCGCGTATCACCCAGGTGATGGCATCCCTGGCGGGAGAGTACGAAGTGGTGATGGTGGCGCGCAACGACGGTTTGATGGCGGCCGATGTGCGGCCTCTGGTGCGCTTGTCCATCCAGGTTATCGCTGAACAGGACGGGCGGCGCGAGCAGGGTAGCGCCGGCGGCGGCGGACGCTTCGATTACGCTTATTTTACTGACGAAGTTCTGGAGAGCTACGCCAAGGAGGCCGTGCATCAGGCACTCATCAACCTGGATGCGCGTCCCGCGCCGGCAGGGTCCATGACCGTGGTGCTGGGTGCCGGATGGCCGGGCATTCTGCTGCACGAAGCCATAGGCCATGGCCTGGAGGGCGACTTCAACCGCAAGGGCAGTTCGGCCTTCAGTGGCCGGGTGGGCGAGCGCGTGGCGGCGGAAGGCGTGACGGTGGTGGATGATGGCACTCTCGCGCGGCGGCGCGGCTCGCTCAATGTGGACGATGAAGGCAACCCGACCCAGTGCACGGTGCTGATCGAAAACGGCATCCTGAAAGGCTACCTGCAGGATACCCTCAACGCCCGCCTGATGGGCGTGGCTCCGACGGGCAACGCGCGGCGCGAATCGTTCGCACACATCCCCATGCCGCGCATGACCAATACCTACATGCTCAACGGCGACAAGGACCCACGGGAAATCATCGCCTCGGTCAAGCATGGCTTGTATGCGGCGAATTTCGGCGGCGGGCAGGTGGATATCACCAGCGGCAAGTTCGTGTTTTCCGCTGCGGAAGCCTACATGATCGAGGACGGCAAGATCACCTATCCGGTGAAGGGCGCCACGCTGATCGGTAACGGTCCGGACGTGTTGACGCGCGTATCCATGATCGGCAACGACATGAAGCTCGACCCCGGCGTTGGCACCTGCGGCAAGGAGGGGCAGAGCGTACCGGTGGGCGTGGGGCAGCCGACGCTGCGGGTGGATGGCCTGACCGTCGGCGGCACGGCTTGAGAATACTGCTCGCCGCTGTTTTTCTCTGGCTTGCGGGAGTCGCTGCTGCGGGGGCGAGCGAGCTTCCTTTCTCGCCTGACACGCCCTATTACTTCGAACATTTCGATCCCCAGCAGAAGCCATGGCAGCCCGGTCATGGCCTGAATATCGAGGAGGTGTTCAAGAATTATCAGTACCACGAAATCCGTTTCGTGAAAAACAGCCGGGAAATCCAGGTCACCCACTACGTCCAGGGCCGCAAAGAGGGGCGCGAAATTTACCGTATAAAACCCGACGGAACACTTGAAAAACTGATGCAGTAATTTTTGCGCTGCCCAGCGCTGGGCAAGCATGCACCAGCTTTGGGCGCATCTGGACATTCTGTGTCATGTCGGACTTGAAGGTATTCTGCTGCTAAAACACCTGGACAGCACACGATTGCGCGTGATATTTTTTCGTTCGATTGAATGCCCGGCAGGCCACTATCATGGCCTGGAACGCATTTTGCTGCTACGATGCGCGCGTACGCGTCATACTTTTGTCATGTGGCGGCATTAATCTTGAAACAAGACGGAATCAAATTATTAAGGAGTAGATGTCATGGCTGAAGCGAAAAGTGAAACCGCAGTGAAAGCAAAAAAAGTTAGTGCCACGAGTAAACCGGCTGAGGCAGTGAAAGCCGCGCCGAAAAAAGCCCCTGCCGCAAAAGCCGAAACGGTGGCAGCACCCAAAGCCAAGGTCGCCACGACAGCGAAAAAGCCTGCTGCAGCCAAGGCCAAAATGAGTGTAACTCCGGAACAGCGCTATTCGATGATCTGCGAGGCAGCCTACTACAAGGCGCAACACCGCGGTTTCTCGCCCGAAAACGAGGCTCAGGACTGGTTGGACGCGGAAGCGGAAATTAACAGCCTGCTCAGCAAGTAAACCGCTCCGGCGGGGGTGCTCCGGGTGTTACCGAGAATTATCGCTGACCGTATTACCCTTGAGAAACTCATCGAACTCGCCCATGGAAATTTCTTCCACTTCCATGCCTTTGCGGGCGAGGTGGTGGACATCGTAATTTTCGTTGATCGGGTTTGATGCGTTTGCGGGGCCGGAGTCCGGCGCGTCGGCGGATTCCGGCGCGACGGTCTGCGCTTCCGTAGTCAGGTCTTGCGGATACCCGGGTTTTTCCTCGAACTCGTAATCAGCCTGTTCCGGCCCCGGTTTTTCGCTGGCATCGGTCTTGAAGCGCCAAAAAACGGCTGGGATCTGAAACCCCAGTTTCTCCCGCAAGTGGCGTTTGATCTGGACTTCCAGAATGTTCGAGAAACGCAGCTTTTTCTGCGGCACCGCCTGAATCAAGACCACCGGATTGTTTTCATAATCGATGGTATAGACCTTGAAATCCCGCACTTCCCGCGCTTCGAGGAAGTGAATGACTTCATCGTTGATGGTTTTCAGGGTGCTTTTGCCGATGCCTGTGGGTTTGTCACGGGATAGGAATGTGAACATTGCTGTTAGTTAAACTCGGGTTTAAATCTGGTTAAGCAAAACGCTGTGCGCTGATTTTATCGCGTTTTCGGGCTGAATGTTTCATTAAACCCAGATTATCCATTAGAGCCAAAACACCGCTGTGGGAGCGGCGCCCTTGTCCTCGGGTGTTTTGGCCGGGGGCTCGCCGCGATTTGCGGCCGCATTCGCGCCGAGGGCGGCGCTCCTACATGTAAATGGACAATCCCCGGGTTAAACGACTT
>JAUYFW010000244.1 GCA_030690835.1 Sulfurimicrobium sp.
CGAGGTGAAGGAGTCTCTGCCTCTGCCGGAAAGCCTGATGCCGCAGTATCTCTACCTGATGGGGGGCGATAGCCGGGGTGTGTCCGGCCAGATCGTCACCTGCTGATTAAGTAAAGGCAGTTTTTAGTTTTGAATGTTTAGGGCTCGTAAATGAATAACTTGGACATACGCTGGGGCTGTTTTGGGCGCAGGCCAAGGCGCGAGACGTGCGGTTGTGTCATTCACAACAAGCGGCTCGCAACGCCGGGTTGCGTCCAAAACGGCCCCAGCCCGAAGGGTTGCAGTGTATTCGGGCGTCTGCGGCGTTGCGAGACTTGGCAATGAAATAACCATTGCCCGCGTCTCGCGCCTTGCATCCATCCCGAATACACAGCAACGTATGTCCAAGTTATTCATTTACGAGCCCTAAGCCTTATTCTTTTTCGCGCAAAGGGCGTGCCTGGCGGTGCGCCTTTTTTATTTCAATGTGTCAGTTGCGCATACAACATCGGTAGTTCACGCGGCAATTCCGACGGTTTGCGGATCACTACGTAGCCGTTGACGCCAAACAGGTGGGGCAGGTAGCTGCTGCCTTTTTCGTCGATGGTGACGCAGAACGGGCGCAGTCCCATCTGGCGCGCCTCGTGAATGGCGACGCGGGTATCTTCCACGCCGTAGCGGCCTTCGTACTGGTCCAGGTCATTGGGCTTGCCGTCGGTGAGGATCAACAACAGCCTTTGCGTCGCCGCTTGCTTGGCGAGCAGCTGGCTGGAATGGCGGATCGCGGCGCCCATGCGGGTGTAAAAGCCGGGCTTGATGGCCTGGATGCGGCCGCGCACTTCGGCGTTGTACTTGCGCTCGAATTCCTTGAGCACGTGGAAGCGGATGTTTTCGCGCTTGAGGGAGGAGAAGCCGTAAAGCGCGAAGCGGTCGCCGGTGGCGGAGAGGGCTTCGGAAAACAGGAACAGGGTGTCGCGGATGACGTCGATGACGCGGGCGTGGTCGCTGACGTAGGCGTCGGTGGACAGCGACAGGTCGGCCAGTAGCAGACACGCCAGGTCGCGGTCGCGGTAGTGATGGGACTTATACAGCCCGGCTTCGCGCGCTTGCAGGCCGCTGATGCGGTCGGCGGTGAATTGCACACAGGCGTCGAGGTCGAGTTCGGTGCCGTCGAATTGCCCCTTGAACCACACCTTGGCCGGTGTCAGGGCTTCGAACTGGCTGCGCAGGCGGCGTGCCGTGGCGGATAGATGCGCCGGCAGCGGCAGCGGCTCCGCGTTGCGTGCCACCATGGGTTGCAGGCGGCAGTGGGCGGGTTGCATGCGCTGTTTCTTGTAATGCCATTCCGGCAGCAGGATGCCGCCGCCGAGCGGCAGATCATCCGCTGCCTCGGAAGGCAGATCCAGGTCAAAACGCAGGCGCGAGGCGGTGGTCTTGCCGTCCTGCGCCACGCTTAAGCGATCCAGGTCTTCCGCCGGGCGCTCGTCGGGCGGTTCGTCCTCCTCGGTGGGGCGGTTGACCTTGATGTATTCGGCCCAACTGAAAATACTCTCCGCGCGGAAATACAGCATGAAGCCGTCCTTTCCTTCCGGCATGTCGACCCGTTCTGCCTGGTAGCGGCGGTCTTTTTCGCTTTTCTTGCTGTCGCCGCCCTCGTGGTTTTCCGGCTCCTTGCCGTTGCCCTTGGCCGCCGCGCTCACCGGTGGGTCGGGGTGCAGCCACAGAAAAACCGGCTGGGGCGCGCGTCTGGCAGGTGGGAGGCGTGCCACGCTGCCGGGGTTCTGCAACGCTGCGCGTATGGCCGTCTCCTGTTCCCGTTCCCCTTGTGGCAGGCTCTTGGGCTGCGGACGCATGGCCAGCGCGGCGTCCACCAGGCGGCGGTAGCGGGGGGCCAGGCCGGGAAAGCGCGCCAGCACATCCAGCGTGGCTTGCTGGTTGCGCTGTATCCAGGGCTGGGCAGGGTCGGCTTCGGCGGCGGCCAGGGCGATCAGCCACAGGTAGAGATCGCGGTTCAGGCTGCGCTGCGGAAAGAGGTCGAGCATGGCGGGCAGGTTAAGGGTTTCCCCGTCGAGCCAGGTCAATTCGGTTTTGAGATTGCTCCCGGCAATGCGCTGCAGCAGGCTGCGTTTTGCACCGTGGGCGGTGGCGCTGGCGGATTTCACCACGAGCCCGCTGTCGCCGCCCCAGGCGCGGAACAGGATGCCGGCGGTCTTGCTGATTTGTTCCAGCGTCACCGCTTCTCCAGGATAGCGCTTGTCCGCCGCGCCGGTAATGAGTTTGTGCCAGAGTGCGCCGACCTGTTCTTCCATTTATCCAGCAGCCATGTGTATGGGAGGAGACAGTTTAGCGAATCTGGCGCGCAGTGCCTTGCTTTGTATCAAGGGGCGGGTTCAATGCTCCTGTTTCCACGCCGGGAACGGTCCGAAATAGCCCACCGCGCCGCGCTGGTCGACCTTGGCGCGCATGCCCTGGCGGATTTCCTCCGGATACTTGCTCAGGTCGTTGGCGGCGCCGGGGTGCTGGACGTTGCTCATGAGATAGGCGAAGCCGTTGGCATTCTCCACCACCTGCAAGCCGGTCCATTCCGCGCCGATGGGAGCGGAACCGAGGCGGGTCAGCTTGCCGTCCGCCACGCGGTAGGCCCAGAGGAAGTTGTTGAGGTGGTTGCCGCTGTCCTCGCCGATGAACAGGGTGCCCAGCTTATCCGAATACTTGAGGTTGTCCGGGTTGGCCACGCGGTCGGTGTCGCACTTGTCGTACTTGCCGTAGGCGGTCTGCTCGGCCGGTTTCTTCGCCCCGCTCACCACGGCACGGGTGGTCACCGCCACCCACTCGCTGCGGATGGGCTTGCCGTCGGCATCCTTCGTCCCGCCCTTGAGGTCGGACTGGTACACCGCGCCGCAGATCAGGTCCTTGGCATCGCCGGAGAGGCGGATGTCGTCGCGCGGACGGGATTCGTTCTTGCCGTCGAGCATGCCGCCCTCGATATAGGACAGGGCGGTATAGAGCTTTTTGTCCCGGGCGCTGTGGGTCTGGCCTTCCATCTTGGTGAATTCGGTGGTGGCGCCGAGCCAGGCGGCGTAGCGCCGGGTCTCCAGGAAGGCGGCGGCCCGCGCCATGCCGGGCTTGAGCTTGAGGTATTCCAACTGGGTCTTGCCGCCGCTGCCGGTGTAGGCGTAAACGGGACGGAAGCCTTCGGCGGGCTGCTCGGACACCTCGAACATATCGGAGAAGCGCGCACCGCCTCGCACCAGTTTGAGGATTTCGGCATTGCCGGCATGGCCCAGGCGCAGCCAGGAAAGCCGGGCAGCGCCGCCGTTGGCGGCCTCGGTCTGCTCCCAGCGGGCGGCGTAGAGGGTGCCTGCGGAAAGGTCATTCTTCCTGTCCGCCACGAACATGAACAGGCCCACGTCGCGGCCGTCGTCGCCGTAATAAGCGGTGCGTCCGTCCGGCATCACATCCGCCAGTTCGAAGGCCAGACGGCCCATGGCGTAATGTTTTTCCACCTTCTCCGTGCCGTCGGCGCGCACCCTGACTTCCACCGCATGGCCGTAGTCGTAGGCATTGGCCCCGCCCTGGGTGGCGCTGCGGCCCATCTTGCCGAGATAGAGGTTCATGGCTTCCAGGGGCTGGCTTTCGTAAACCCGCGCATCGGGCTCGTACTCCTCGCTGCCCAGGTGGGTGTTCCAGGGCGTCAGGGAAGCGGCGCAGGGAATCCACAGGCCGTTCACTTCGCTCATGTCCACATTGGCCAGCCCCACGGCCTTGAGTTCACCGTCGCGGCGATGCTGGTCGATGGAAGTCAGGTTCATGGCCATGGGCAGGTTGCCGTACAGGTCTACCGGCGGCTCATTCCTGGCTGCCGAAGGCGCCTCGGTGTGGTATTCGAAATGGGTTACCAGGAACAGGCGGTTTGCGCCCTCCGCCTTGCTCTTCGCCCCCGGCACCAGCATCAGGGAATTGGCGTCCGGCCCCCAGGAATTGAACGGCCCCAGGGCTGCATTGCCCTTCTTGTCCGGCGCGGAAATCGCCGCCGCCTTGCCGTCCTTGCCCACGATCAGGCCGGCTGGAACGCCGCCCACCTCGTCGCCGGAACGGAACAGGACGCGGTATTGCAGGGGCGTCTCTTTCTTGCCGTCCAGCAATACGGCGCTGCTGAAAGGGATGGTCATTTCCTCCTCGTTGGCGGGGGCGCGGGAAGGCGTGAAATCAAGCTTGCCCGCGGCGAAACCCGGCGCTGCGAATGCGGCCAGGGCCGCCAGTACGGAGAGATGGACAATACGGTTCATGCAGGCCTCGAAGGGGTATGGAATTGGCGCATGATATGAAGGGGATGTGACGGCGGGATGACATTGGTGCCGAATAGACGCTATCTACTCTGCTTGTTCTTCCTTTTATTTCTTTTTGCCCGGTTCGTAGCAATGCGCCGGGATATCTTCGTGATGACCGAAATCGCGCGCCGATTTGTCCAGCGCGCATTCGAGATCGACCCATTTCAGCAGTGTGCCGCGCGGGTTGTCGGCCTGTACCTGGGTGCAGGCGTTGGCGCACTGGCCGCACTGGGTGCAGGTGAACATGTAGCGCTTGATGCTGCGCGGCCGTATGCGCATCGGGCAGATATTGTCGCAGGCCGCGTTGCAGTCGGCGCATTCCGCTGCGCGGCGGCGGTCGAAGCCGATCACCATGGCCTTGCGGTTACCCATCCAGGCGAGGCTCTGGAACAGGCCGACAGCACAGGCGTAGCGGCAGAACAGGTGGCGCGCGAACATGAATTCGACGAAAAAAGCGAGCGTTCCGGCCGTCAGGAAAACGCCCTGGTTGCGGGTCAGCGTGCCGTGCCACAGGTTGTCGTAGATTTCCGCCGGGGGAAGCAGGTAGGTCAGCAGGGCGATGGCCCACAGGAAGGCGAAGGCGATCACCAGCGGCAGCAGCACCAGCCAGTAGAGTGGGTTGGCCTGGGTGATGGAGCCGTCGGCATTCTTCTCCGGCAGGGCGTGGTGATCCCACAAACTCTGTCTGCCGATGGTGCGGCGCATGAGCTGGTTGATGGTCTCCACCACCGAGAAGTGGGGGCATAGCCAGCCGCAATAGAGGCGGCCGTATTTCCAGGAGATCCACACGCCGACGGCGATGGTGCCGAGGATAGGCAAGCCGCCGCGCAGCACGATATTGATGGCGGCCTGGGTGGCGTCGATTTTCCCCGCAACAAAATCGTCCAGACCCAGTGTCCAGTTCATGCCGAGGAAAAAGAAATGCTTGAGGTTGAGGTCGAGGCGGAACAGGTCGAACACCGGCGCCAGCAGGAACAGCATGAAAAATCCGGCCTGGGTCCGTAGGCGGTTGCGCTGGATTTTATCCATCGCAGCGTTTGCCCACCAAGGGATAAACGTAGCTTTGCCCCGCCATCGCCTTGGCAAGGCCGAGGATGCCCAGCAGAACCAGGGTGGAATGACAGGTGGTGAAATAAATGATGGCCACGGTCCAGGTGTTGACCGAGGTGTAACCGCCGAGCAGGAAAATGGCGAGGTTGGCGATGATCAGCAAAATCCCCGCCCAGATGCTGGCGCTCACGGTCTGCCTGAGGTGGCACACGGCCAGCGCCGGTGCGGTCGCACGGTGCTTGAAATACAGGCGTAGCAGGATAATGAAGCACAGCCCGGGCAAGAGCAGCAGGTTGGCGATGTAAAGCGCTTCCGCGGCTACCGCGAGCGTTTGTCCGGGCGGGCCCTCATCCCAACCTTCTCCCGGAGGGAGAAGGGGCAATGGTTCCCCTCTCCCGCTGGGAGAGGGGTGGGGGAGAGGGTTGCTGTCATCTGCCGAAAGTGGCATAGACGATCTCCATCAGTGCTTCCGCGGTCTCCTCGTCGTCGGTGAGCGGCTCCACCAGCGCGGCGCGGCAGGCTTCCACCGGATCGAAGCCGCTGCCGATCAGGGTCGCGGTATAGACCAGCAGGCGCGTGCTGGCGGACTCTTCCAGATCGTGCTCCTTGAGGGCGCGCAGGCTGTTGGCGAGGTTGACCAATCTCTTGGACAGCATGGCGTCGGCGCCGGTTTCGCCGATAACGATCTGCTGCTCCAGTTCCGAAGCAGGAAAATCGAAGCGCAAACTGACGAAACGCTGGCGCGTGCTGGGCTTCATGCCCTTGAGGAAGTTCTGGTAGCCGGGGTTGTAGGACACCACCAGCATGAATTCCGGCGGCGCTTCGAGGATTTCTCCGGTGCGCTCGATGGGCAGGATGCGCCGGTCGTCGGACAGCGGATGCAGCACCACGGTGGTGTCCTTGCGCGCTTCCACCACTTCGTCCAGGTAGCAGATGCCACCCTCGCGCACCGCGCGGGTGAGCGGGCCGTCGTTCCAGTAGGTCACGCCGTCGCCGATCAGATGCCGCCCCACCAGGTCGGCGGCGGTGAGGTCGTCGTGGCAGGCCACGGTGTAGAGCGGCAGGCCGATTTTTGCCGCCATGTGCGCCACGAAGCGCGTCTTGCCGCAGCCGGTGGGGCCCTTGATCAACAGCGGCAGATGGTTGCGGTAGGCATGCTCGAACAGCTCGATTTCGTTGCCGTGGGGTTTGTAGAAGGGCAATCCGCTCATTTTTCGACCTATAGCAAAAGTTTGGTCAAGTATAAGAGAATCGGAACGCCTTTTAATTGATCGCTGTCAATTAAACGGGATGGCGTTTTATGCCTGCCCTATCATCCGGTAGCTCGGATTCTCTATCGCCTGCACGGCCTGAGCCAGCGCCTCGATGGCCTGGGGGCGGGTGAAGCCGTGGCGCCAGGCCAGGGCCACGCGCCGGGCCGGTTCAGGTGTTTCGAAGGGGATGGCGCGCACCATGTTCGAGCGGTAAGGGCCCGCCATGGCACTCGCCGGCAGGACCGAGATGCCATAGCCGGACGCCACCATGCAGCGGATGGTCTCGATGGAATGGCCCTGATGCATGGAGCCTTCGGCGTGGCTGATGTCCGGGCAGGCATCCAGTACCTGTTCGCGGAAGCAATTCCCGGCCTTGAGCACCAGCACATCGTCGCCCCGCACTTCCTCGCGGGCGATTTTTTTGCGCTTGGCCCAGGGATGCCCCTGCGGCACGATCACCAGAAATGGTTCGTCGTAGAGAGGGCGGGTTTCGATCCCGGGAATGTCGAAGGGCAGGGCGATGATGGCGGCGTCCACCGTGCCGTATTTCAGGAAATCGGCCTGCATGGCCGTCATGTTTTCCTCGATGTAGAGGGTCATTGCCGGCACCGTGCGGCGCATGGAAGCGATGAGTTCCGGTAGCAAATAAGGGCCGATGGTGTGGATCACCCCGAGACGGAATTCCCCGGTCAGTGGGTTGCGTCCTGTCTGGGCCACCATTTCCACCCGCCGGGTTTCATCCAGCGCGCGGCGGGCCTGGGCGACCACCTGATGGCCCAGGTTAGTCAGGGCGACATGCCCCTTGGCACGTTCGATCAGCTTCACTCCCAACTCGATTTCGAGATTCTGCAAGGCGATGCTCAGTGTCGGCTGGCTGATGTGGCAGCGTTTTGCCGCCCGGCTGACGGAACCCTCGTCGGCGAAGGCGACCAGGTAACGCAAGGAGGAAAGTTTCATCGAATCATCCTGTTCAGAAGTGCAATGTATAGTTGGAAGCTATACATTGTATTGAAAAAAACAATAAACAAATCATTGACTTAATGTTTGATGTGATACTACCATGCGGGTAATCAAGATAACAGTATCCGAAAAGCTTATTTCACTGAAGAAGGAGAAACACCATGTCGAAACAGCGCATCCTGTCCCTGACCCTTGCCGTGGCGGCGTCGATTGCCGGCAGCGGAGCGGCTTATGGCGTAGGCAGCAAGGAGCCGATCCAGCCCATCGCGGCAGCCAAAGCCAGGAATCCGGCCCTGGCCGAGCTTGGCAAGAAGCTTTACTTCGATCCACGCCTGTCCAAGTCCGGTTTTATTTCCTGCAATTCCTGCCACAATCTTTCCATGGGCGGCACCGATAACCTTAAAACCTCGATTGGACACAACTGGAACCAGGGGCCGATCAATTCGCCCACCGTTCTCAATTCCAGCATGAATGTGGCCCAGTTCTGGGATGGTCGCGCCGCGGACCTCAAAGCCCAGGCTGGTGGCCCCATCGCCAATCCGGGCGAGATGGGCTTCACCCATGAACTCGCTGTTGGCGTGTTGCAATCGATCCCTGCTTATGTCGCCGAGTTCAAGACGGTGTTTGGTGCCGACAAGGTAACGATCGATGAGGTAACCACAGCCATTGCCGCTTTCGAGGAAACACTGGTGACACCAAACTCCCGTTTTGATAAGTGGCTGAAGGGCGACAAGAAAGCTTTGAACGCCGACGAGACCGCCGGCTACAAGCTATTCAAGGAAAGCGGTTGCGTGGCCTGCCACAATGGCCCTGCCGTGGGCGGGAATACCTTCCAGAAAATGGGCGTGGTTGAACCCTACAAGACCAACAGCAAGGCGGAGGGCCGTTCGGCGGTGACCGGCAAGGATGCCGACCGCTTCAACTTCAAGGTGCCGACCCTGCGTAACGTGGAACTGACCTATCCCTACTTTCACGACGGCGAGGCGGCCACCCTCAAGGAAGCAGTCGACACCATGGGCCGCCTGCAACTGGGCAAGAAATTCACCGACGATGAAAACACGAAAATCGTGGCCTTCCTGAAAACCCTGACGGGAGACCAGCCGTCCTTCAAGATGCCGATCCTGCCGCCGTCTTCCGACAAGACGCCGCGTCCGCAGCCTTTCGGCAAGTAAGCTGAGGTTGGATGTGACAAGGGGGGGGCGCCATGCCCCCCTTTTCTTGCAGCCCGCTGTTTTAGACTAACCGAGTGCCTTGAAATAGGCCACCGTAATCAATCCCGCCACCAGCAGCAGCCAGCCCAGCACGATGCCGCGCCACAGCCAGCGGGTGCGGCGTAGGCCCATGAAATAGCCGGCGACCAATTCCACCTTGACCACGGCGGTGCCGAGCACGGTAAGCATGACGGCGGTGCCGCCCATGCCGGCTTCACCAATGGCGTAGGTGAGGCAAGTTAGGATCATCAGCGCCAGCCAGACGCGGGTGCAGGGGCGGATGAAATGGGGTTTGTGGGGCGTATCCATATCTGTCTCTAACGGGCATGGCAAATTGCCGCCCAGATTCATGAAAAAAGTGAAATGTGAAACCGCTTGGGCTACGCCCTTGCTGTGAAGCGTGAAAGGTAAAAGCAGGCTCAGTGGATGTTTTTACATTCACGCTTTACAAACAAAGCGTAGCGAGTAACTTCACGCTTTACAAAACTGTTTCACGTTAAAAAAAGCCGGGGGATCGCTCCACCCGGCTAAGACGATGTGCATGTCGAAGCGTGCTATTTCTCACCGTCGTAGACAATATCGGCGCGGCGGTTTTCCTTCCAGCAGGACTCGTCGTTACAACTGGCACGTGGCTTTTCCTCGCCAAAGCTGACGGTTTCAATCTGACTGTCCGGCACGCCCAGCACGTTCATCATTTTTCTCACGTTGTCGGCGCGGCGGTTACCCAGGGCGATGTTGTGCTCGCGGCTGCCACGCTCGTCGGTATTGCCCTGCAGCGTAATTTTGACACCCTTGTGGCCGGTCACGTACATGGCGTGTGCTTCGATCATCGGCTTGTATTCCGCCTTCACGTCCGACTTGTCGAAATCGTAATAAATGCTGCGCCGGGAAAGAATATTGTTGGGATCTTTCAGCGGATCTACCTGGCCCGTCTTCTGATCCGCCGGGACGGCAGCAGCCTGCTGCGCCGCTGGAGCTACTTGCTTCACCGCTCCAGTATCCTTCACGTCCTGGGCAGCACAGCCAGCCAACACACCAACTAATAACAAACCATGTACCACTTTTTTCATTGCCTACACTCCTTGCACTAATAAATTATTTAACCAAACACCCCGACAAAAAAACACCCGTCCATTTCACGCCGCCTTGACCACCAGCACCGGGGTTTCGCTGCGGCCGATCACGCGCTCGGCGACACTGCCCAGCATTACGCGATCCAGACCGGTGCGCCCGTGGCTACCCATGACGATCATGTCGGCGCCGGATTTTCTCGCCTGAGCCACGATGGCCTCGTCGGCGCGACCTCCTTCCACCACGGCGGCGGAAATGGCAAGACCCTCCTTCTCCAGGCCTTTCCTGACGCGCTGGACGGCGATTTGCGCTTCCTGCCTGCGCTGCTGGTTGTGGCTCGGCAGAACAACCGAAACCACCGTGAGGGGCAAATTGTTGGCAACGGCCAATTTCCCGGCCGTCACGGCAGCCGCATCGGAGAAGCGGGAGCCATCCGTGGCGATCAGGATGCCGGTTTTGCAATTCCCCGCCCCACGCGGTACCACCAGGACGTTGCAGGATGCGCGGCCGATCACCCTGGCGGTGGCATCGCCCACCATGGCGCGCGCCAAACCACGCTTGCCGCGCCGCCCCATGACGATGAGGTCAGCGCGGTATTCCTCGGCCGCCTCGACGATCCCCATGTAGGGATCTTCCGCCTTCATGACGACCAGTTCGGGATCAAGCCCGGCGGCCTGCGACATGGCACCTTGGGCATGGCGCCGGGCCATTTCATCCGCCGCCGCTTCCAGGCCGGGAACCGATGTGCTGTATTCGGGATTGAAAACCGCAACGCTCACGATCAGCAGCTTGGCATGGTTGCGGCGGGCCATCTCCGTCGCTACGTTGACCGCGCCGCTGCTGTATTCAGATCCGTCGGTTGCCAGCATGATGCGCTCGAAGCGTCCTGTCGGGTCGAGGTTGACACTGGCTGGAATGGTCTCCACGACTCCCGGATATGCTCCGGCAAGCTCGGCCTTGCGGTGTTCCGCGATGCCACGGGTGAGCGCGGTAAGCACGGAGACCGCGCCCAGGATCAGGGCGACGGCCAGCACGCTATCCCCCAGGGTTTTCAGCGTGCTGATATTGCCCGGCGCCATGGCGGATATCAGGTGCAGATCGGAGAGATAGCCCGGTATATAGAAGAAACGGGAGAACAGCACGGTCAGCATGATCGTCGCCATCACCTGCTTGACCTGATAATCCTTGATGTAGGTGGAACCGATCGCGCCAAGCTGAATCCCGAACAGCGAGCCGAGCAGGATCAGCATGGAAAGTCGCACGTCCACCACGCCATCCAGCCCGTAAAAAACCGTGCCGCCCAATCCCATCACAAATGCGATCAACAGTTCAGTTGCCGTGGCCATGATGGCCGGGACGCCGAGCAGATAGATCATGGCGGGCACGCCAACAAATCCGCCCACGGCGATGGCCGAGGCGAGAAAACCCGTGGCGAATCCGGTGGGAACGATGAACAACAGCGAAACGCTGGTTTTGATGGAGGGGAAATAGACCATGGTGCCGGGGATTCTGACCGAATGCACCCACTTGGCCAGTTTCGGCGTTTCATGCTCCGCCTCGTGGCCCATGTGCCTCAGCTTGAGATAATCCCGCAGCACGAAAGCGCCCACCACGGCGAGCACCACGATAAACACAATGGAGACGTAGAGATCGGTACCAACCGCGCCAAACTGGTGCTTGATATCGGTCATGACATGCTTGCCGTAAAGCACGCCCAGTTCGGCGAAAACCCCGACAGTCAATCCCAGCTTGATATCCACCTGACCATATTTGTGGCGCTTGACCGTTCCGACCAGGGCTTTCGGGAATTTGTGGCAAATATTCGATGCCACCGCCACGATACCCGGCACCCCCAGTGCCATCATGGCCGGAGTCAGCACGAAGGCGCCGCCGGAACCGATGAACCCCGACACCATGCCGGCCACGAAGCCGATCAGCACCAGCAGGAAAACCGTGGCCGCGTTGAGATCGATGAACTGGACCGTTTCCATGATTGCCTCGCTTTTTAACTGTCGCGGTGATGGGCGGGCTTGAGGCCCATGATGTCCCAGAACAGCCCGGTGAAAATGCCGTGCGCCAAGGAAATGGCGAAGGCAATCAGGATGGGAATGAAGGTATTGAGCCAATGCCCTTTTTCGAGCAGGCCGCCCCGAGCAGCACAGACCGTGGCTTCCGCCTTATGGTAGTAGACGGCATCGGGGCCATGACCCACGACACAGGCATCGGGCGTGGTGTGGGCGAAATGCAGGATAAGGTCGGAATAGTAAAACAGGCCTACATATAGAAGGGCCGTCGTGCCACCCCAGAAAATCACTTTTCCCCAATGTGCCTTGTGCAGATTCATGGTGACGCTCCTCAAAAAAACACATTCCTTGCTTCCCTTGCAACCACATGGCACTACCGTGGCTTTTCAGGTCAGGGTGCCGCCCTCGGCTCGCCGCCCGGCAATCGTTTTTCGCATTCGCTGAAAATGCGGTATCTGCAATTCCGGCAGATTTCAGGATCGAGCGTGTCGTAGATAGGGTGAATCCAGTTCGACATGGCGGGGAAGAATCCGCCCTCGCCGATGTCGTCGAGCTTGTCGGACTTGCGCAGGAAACGGTAAATCGAATCCTTGCAGCGGTAGAAATACAGGCCGCCCCCCATCCTGCGCCGGCGCCGCGCTTCCTGGTCGAGCATTTCCGCGCCCGCCACGTCAATGAAGTTGATGCCGCTGGCGACGATCATCACGGTTTTCTGGTCCGGATTGGACTCGTCAATCTGCGTCAGGCTGCTCTGCACGTGATCCACCGCGCCGAAGAAGATCGAGCCGTTGATGCGCACGATGCGGAACTGCGGGCATTCATGGAAGCCGTGCGCATCCACAAAGTGGTAGGCGCCTTCCTCTTTCGCCGGCACCACCGGGTCGATGGCCGGCCGGGACACGCGATAGAGGTAGAGGGTGAGCGAGAGCAGGATGCCGAAGAAAATCCCCTTCTCCAGATCAACCAGCGTGCCGATCAGGGTGACCCACAGCACCACCGTTTCCGCCTTGCTGGTCCTGCCGATGGAAGCGATATGGTGAAAGTCGATCAGCCCCCAGGCGACTAGGAACAGGATGCCCGCCATCGCGGCGTTAGGCAGGTAGGAGGCGAGCGGCGCCACCAGCAGCAAAATCAGCAGCAGGAAAATCGAGGCATACACGGTCGCCAGTGGCGTCTGTGCACCTGCCGCGTAATTGACGCCACTGCGGTTGAAGGAGCCGCAGGAGGCATAGCCGGAGAAGAAACTGCCGATGAGATTGGACACGCCTTGCCCGATGAATTCCTGGTTGCCATCGATACGCTGTTCGGACTTGGTGGCGATGGAGCGCGAGATGGAAACCGCCTCGGTCAGTGCCAGCATGGTGACGACCAGCGCCGGAAACAGCACTTTGCGCAAGGTATCCAGTTTGAAATCCGGCATGGAGACGGGCGGCAAATTCGCCGGTAGCGCCCCCACCGTCCTGATCGCCGTCGTTTCCGTGCCGAATTCCAGGTTGATGAGCCATGCCGCCACACTGCCGATCACCATGGCCACGATCATGTAGGGGATTTTCGGCATGAATTTCTTCGAAGCGATACCGGTGGCAAGCGTGACGGCGCCAACTGCCGCGACATAGGGATTGATGTTGCCGAGTTGCAGGAACAGTTGTTCGATCACGACATGAAAGTGCGCGCCGCGCTCGATGGGGATGCCGAAGAAATTCTTCACCTGACTGGCGGCGATGAGCAGCGCGGCGCCGGCGGTGAAGCCGATCACCACGGTGTGGGAAATGAAGTTGACCAGCACCCCCATGCGGGCAAGTCCCAGGATGAGCTGGAACAGGCCGGTGAGAAAGGTGAGGGTAAGCACCATGCTGACGAACTGCGGCGAGCCGGGATCGGCGAAGGGGCTGATGGCGGCGAACACCGCGATGGAGATGGCGGTGGTCGGGCCGGACACCAGATGCAGGCTGGAGCCGAACAGGGCGGCGATGATGGCCGGCACC
>JAUYFW010000248.1 GCA_030690835.1 Sulfurimicrobium sp.
GATCGCCTGGCGAATGCCGTTGAGCTTTTTCGATTCGCCGATCAATTTCCCTTCCAGTTCGTCCAGCGATTTTGCGATGCCCAGCTTGAGCTCGGCGAGATTATTGACGACCCTTTCCACCGAATTCTGCAAAGCGGTTTCGACAACCTCTTTTTTCTCCGTCCTGAGCTTTTCCGCCTGCCGATCCGGCATTTTGGATTCTTCCAGCTTCTTGAGCGCAGCCTGGTAGGCTTCCAGAATCTCATTCTTGGTGTTTTTCAGTGAAATTTCGGGTTCCATCTCAATCATCCTTTGTCAGTCATCTTCCTGCCGCCTTAACACCTTGGTTATCGTTTCCGCACCAAACCCCCGGCTCGCCAGAAAGCGCATCTGCTTCGCCCGTTCCCTTGCGTCCTGCGGCAGGGAGCCAAACTTCTTTGCCCACACAATCCGCGCCCTTTCCAGCTCGCTTTCCCGCAATTCGGGCAGGACTGCCGCCACCGCATCCGCGCTGACGCCCTTTTCCTTCAACTCATGGACAATACGCTGGACGCCGTATTTACCGCGGCGCGCATGCACGATCTGCTCGGTGAAACGCGCTTCCGACAGCCAGCTGCGAGCGGCGAAATCTGTCAGTAGCGACTCTACTTCATGCTCGTTTTCAGCATGGGGCGCAAGCTTGCGTTTCAGTTCCAGACGCGAATATTCGCGCCGCGAGAGAAAACCGAGCGCGCGTTCCCGAAGGCTGGGTTCAGGCATTTATTAAACCCGGATTGTTCACTAGCCCTGATCTTTCCAAAACAACTTGCCGTAGGGGCGAATTTATTCGCCCATGGGTGACTTGGCCGGATGACATGGGCGAATGAATTCGCTCCTACGCATCCACGGTATCGGGATCGACGATGGTCGGCAGGCCGCTTACCCCGAGCGCTTCACGCACCTTGCCCTCGATCTCGACGGCAATGTCCTTGTGCTCCTTCAGGTATTCGCGCGAGTTGTCCTTGCCCTGGCCGATTTTCTCGCCCTTGTAGCTGTACCAAGCGCCGGATTTCTCGACTATTTTATGCGCCACGCCCAGTTCGATAATCTCGCCCTCGCGCGAGATACCCTCGCCGTAGAGGATGTCGAACTCGGCCTGCTTGAAGGGTGGCGCCACCTTGTTCTTGACCACCTTGACGCGGGTCTCGGAACCGATCACTTCCTCGCCCTTCTTGATCGCGCCGGTACGGCGGATGTCGAGGCGCACCGAGGCGTAGAACTTGAGCGCATTACCGCCGGTGGTGGTTTCCGGGTTGCCGAACATGACGCCGATCTTCATGCGGATCTGGTTGATGAAAATCACCAGGGTGTTGGTGCGCTTGATGTTGGCGGTGAGCTTGCGCAACGCCTGCGACATCAGGCGCGCCTGCAAACCCATGTGCGAATCGCCCATTTCGCCCTCGATTTCGGCCTTGGGCGTGAGCGCCGCGACCGAGTCGATCACCACAATATCCACCGAACCGGAACGCACCAGCATGTCGGCGATTTCCAGCGCCTGCTCGCCGGTGTCGGGCTGGGAAATCAGCAGATCGGCCACTTTGACGCCCAGCTTCTGCGCGTATTGCGGATCGAGCGCATGCTCCGCGTCGATGAAGGCCGCGGTGCCGCCCAGCTTCTGCATTTCCGCGATCACTTGCAGCGTCAGCGTGGTCTTGCCGGACGATTCCGGCCCGTAAATTTCGACCACCCGGCCGCGCGGCAGGCCGCCCACGCCCAGGGCGATGTCCAGCCCGAGCGAGCCGGTGGATACCACCTGGATGTCCTGCATTGCGGCATGGTCGCCCAGGCGCATGATGGAGCCCTTGCCAAACTGCTTCTCGATCTGCCCCAAGGCCGCTGCCAGCGCCTTGCTTTTATTGTCGTCCATAATGATTCCTTAAATTTAACCCGTGGATTATGTCACAGTTGCAACAGTGCTAAAACACCTCTCAGGCCATGCTCAACAGCCTGGTGCCGAACGCTGTAGCGATCACCATCAAAGATGTATCGTTCGCTTTTCAGCACCCCATTTCTAACTGCCCAAGCGAAGCATACCGTACCCACTGGCTTACCAGGTGAGCCACCACCGGGACCGGCGACCCCGCTGATCGCCAGGGTAATGTTGGCCTGGCTATGAAGCAGGGTACCAGAGGCCATTTCCCTGACGGTCTCCTCGCTGACTGCGCCAGACTGTTGCAGCGTTTGAGCCTGCACACCGAGCATTTCCTGTTTGGAAACATTGGTATAAGTAATGAAACCGCGGTCATACCATGCCGAACTGCCCGGCACGGCAGTCACAATTTCGCCCACCCAGCCGCCGGTGCAGGATTCCGCCGTCGCCAGCATCCAGCCTCGCGCTTTCAAAGCCAGGCCGGTTTCTTTTGCCAATTGGTACAGCGCGTCGTTCATGTCATGCATAAAACCTCTCCAGCAACTTCAGCACGACAAGGGCGTAGCCCGCCGCCAGCAGATCATCGAGCATCACCCCGAAGCCGCCTTTGACGTGCTGGTCGAAATAACGGATGGGGAAAGGCTTCCAGATGTCGAACAGGCGGAACAGCAGGAAGGCGATTCCAATCCACAACCAGCTTGGTGGCGTGAAAACCAGGATCAGCCACATTGCCACGATCTCGTCCCACACCATGCCGCCATGGTCGGGCACGCCCAGCGCCTTGCCGGTCACATCGCAAAACCAGACTCCCGCCACGAAAGACAGGCCCACCACGACCAGCAAAGGCCCCAGCGGCAGAAAATGCACCAGTATCAGGTAGAGCGGAATCGCCGCCAGCGACCCGGCAGTTCCGGGCGCGACCGGGCTGAGTCCGGAGCCAAAGCCAAAAGCGAAAAAATGCGCCGGGTGGCACAAGATGAATTTCAGGTCAGGCTGCAAAGTGGTCAAAGCCCTTCGCGCCAACTTCCATGATTTCCCCTTCACGCAGCAGCCGGAGCCCTGCCTCGGAAGTCATACGCCCGATACAGGTCAGCGGCAATTCCAGTTGTCGCGCCAAGTCCAGAATCGTTTCATGGCGGTCGGCGGGCGCGGCAAAGCACAGCTCATAATCGTCTCCCCCCGCCAGCACGCAGTTCCGGGCCACCTCATCTTGGATATGGCGCCGCACGACTTCGTGCAGCGGCAAATGCTCGAAGTGAATTTCCGCCCCGACCCCGGACTGTTCCAGGATATGCCCCAGATCGGCCAGCAGACCGTCGGAAATGTCGATCGCGGCAGTGGCGATGCCGCGCAAGGCAATGCCCGCCGCCACGCGCGGCTGCGGCAGGTGGAGGAAAGGCAGCATCGCCGCGGCTTCCCTATGCTCCAGTTCGACACGGCGCTGGTAATGGGCCAGCGCCAGGGCGGCATTGCCGAGGGTGCCGGACACCCAGATTTCATCTCCCGGCCTGGCGCCATCGCGGCGCAATGCCTGGCCCGGCGGCACTTCGCCCATGATCTGCACGCAGATATTGAGCGGGCCGCGCGTGGTGTCGCCGCCGATCAGTTCCACGCCGAACTTGCCCGCCAAGCCGAAAAAACCGCTGGCGAAACCGCGCAGCCATTTCTCGTCGGCGCTCGGCAGGGCAAGGGCGAGCGTCGCCCAGCGCGGTGTCGCGCCCATCGCCGCCATATCGGAGAGATTCACCGCCAGGGATTTGTGCCCCACCGTGCCCGGGCCGTCGGCTTCGCCAAAATGCCGCCCCGCCACCAGCATGTCCACCGAAACCGCCAGTTCCATGCCTGGCGAAACCCGCAGCAGCGCGGCATCGTCGCCGACACCCAATATCGCGCTGGGGGTCGGGCGGGTGAAATACTGGCGGATGAGGTCGAATTCGGAAGGCATGACGGTAGAGAGTTCTGTCCGTTTCTCATTATTCAAACGGATTGACGATTGCAACACCCAAAGGCGCGAAGTGGCGCACGTTTCGTGTCGCAATCTGCAAGCCGTGGACCAACCCCGTTGCAGCAATGAGCAAATCGGCGCCATCGTTGCCATGTTGCGCGGAAAGGCTGCCCCAGCGACGGGCGATGGCGGGGGTGACGGGCAGCACACGATCGCCATAGAGGCGCAGCAAATCCTCCAGCCAACGGGTCAGCGCGGCGGCAAACACTGGATCGTCACTGCGCTTTTTCTCGATCCCGCGTTCGATTTCGCCCAAGCTGACGACGCTCAAAAACAGGTCGCTATCCCGGAAACCGCTCAGCCAGGCTACAACCTGGGGCGATGGGTGCTTTTTGCGCAACTCGGAAAGAACAACAGTGTCGAGCAGAATCAAGAAAAATCCACCTCGCGTGGTGTCAGGGAAAGGCGATCAAATGCCCCATCATCCCTCGGCACGGCAAGCAGATGGGCGACAAAACCCGGCGCGGCGGCCTGGGCACTGTGTTGCAGGGCCTCAAAAGCCTGCTCGGAAAGAACCACCACAGCTTCCTTGCCACGGCGGGTGATGTGCTGCGGTTCGCCGCGCATCGCAGCTTCCACCACTTCGCTGAAGCGTGCCTTGGCATCCTGGAGCTGCCACTGGGTTGTATGCATGATATCCTCGTACGCAACAGGTCAGATTAACAGACCAGATTATGCTCTGCCTTTACCGGGCGCGCAATAAATCTCCGCCCACAAACCACCCTAATCTACTCCGCACCCTTCTGCTTCGCTTCCAGCTCTTCCCAGCGCGCCAGCACCACCAGCATGTCTTCCTCGATCTCGCTCACCCGTGCCTGCAGACGTTTTGCCTCTTGCGGGTCGCTGCGGTAAATTTCGCCCTCGGCCAGCATCACACCGATGTCTTGCTGCTCGCGTTCCAGCGCTTCAATCTTGACCGGCAGGGCTTCGAGTTCGCGGGTTTCGTTGAAATTCAGCTTTACCCGTGCGACTGGTTTGGCGGGTTTGGAGGCAGATTTTTGTGAGGTCTCGGCTTTCTTTTCCGGCAGCGCCTCGCGTGCGCGCTTGACCCGCACATAGTCGTCGTAGCCGCCGGCATATTCCTGCAAATGCCCATCACCCTCGAAGGCGATGACCTGCGTCACCACGTTGTCGAGGAAAGTCCGGTCGTGGGAAACCAGCAGCACCGT
>JAUYFW010000249.1 GCA_030690835.1 Sulfurimicrobium sp.
GCATTCAGGCGGAATTCCGCGCGGTGCTGCTGGCGGATTCGCCAAACCTGACGCTGCCATTCTAACGGGCATGGCGAATCGCCGCCCAGAATCATGAACCAAAAGTAGGCGCCTCTAGGCGACAAGTGAAATGTGAAACCGATTGGGCTACGCCCTTGCTGTGAAGCGTGAAATGCAAGAGCAGGCTCAGTGGATGCTTTTACATTTCACGCTTCACAAGCAAAGCGTAGCGAGTGACTTCACGCTTCACAAAACCGTTTCACGTTAACCCATAGCTGACCAACAAAGATCTTAAAGACCCGATGTCCCTATCCGAACATTCCCATTCCAGCACCACGCCCCAACCCGGCCAGACCGATTTGCGTTCGATCGGCCGCCTGTTCCCCTATCTGTGGGAGTTCCGCGGGCGCGTGTTGCTTTCCCTGGCCTTGCTGATAGGCGCCAAGCTGGCGGCGGTGATGGTGCCACTGGTGCTGAAGGAGATCATCGATGCGCTGGACAAGTCGCGCGCCGACCTGGTTTTGCCGCTGACGTTGATCATCGCCTATGGCCTGTTGCGCTTTGCCAGCACCACCTTTGCCGACCTGCGCGACGTGATTTTCGGCAAGGTCACGCAGCGCGCCATGCGGCGGGTGAGCATGGCGGTGTTCGAGCACTTGCACGCGCTGTCGCTGCGCTTCCACCTGGAGCGCCAGACCGGCGGCATCACGCGCGACATCGAGCGCGGCACCAAGGCCATTTCCAGCCTGGTGGGCTATCTGCTGTTCCGCATCACGCCCACCGTGCTGGAAATCCTGATGGTGGCGGTGATCCTGTTCGTCAAGCTGGACTGGGTGTTCGGGCTGATTACGCTGGTGACACTGGCGGCGTATATCGGCTTCACCGTGACCATTACCGACTGGCGCACGCAGTTCGTGCGGCGCGCCAACACGCTGGATTCCGAGGCCTACGGCAAGGCGATCGACAGCCTGCTGAACTATGAGACGGTGAAATACTTCGGCAACGAGCGCTACGAAGCGGCGCGCTACGATACCAGTCTGGCGGAATGGGAGCGGGTAGCCCTGCAATCGCAACGCTCGCTCGGTCTGCTGAATGCGGCGCAGGCCGGCACCATTGCCATCGGTGTCACGCTGATGGTGTTGCGCGCGGCGAACGGCGTGGTCGAAGGCACGCTCACGCTGGGCGATCTGGTCATGGTCAACGCCTTTCTGTTGCAGATGTTCCAGCCCTTGAGCTTTCTCGGTGTGATGTACCGTGAAATCAAGCAGTCCATGACCGACGTGGAACGCATGTTCACCCTGCTGCATCGCCCCAGGGAAGTGGAGGATGCGCCGGATGCGCGCACGCTGGCCGTGCTGGGCGGCGAAGTGAAGTTCGAGCACGTCAGCTTCGCCTACAACGCCGACCGCCCGATTCTGCATGATGTGAGCTTCACCGTCCCGGCCGGTAAAACCGTGGCCGCGGTGGGCGCGAGCGGCGCGGGCAAATCCACCCTGGCGCGCTTGCTGTTCCGCTTTTATGACGTCAATGAAGGCGGCATCCGCATCGATGGCCAGGACATCCGCCACATCAGCCAGGACAGCCTGCGCGCGGCCATCGGCGTGGTGCCGCAGGACACCGTGCTGTTCAACGACAGCATTTACTACAACATCGCCTACGGTCGCCCCGATGCCACGCGCGATGAAGTCATCGCCGCCGCACGCGCCGCGCATATCCTGGACTTTATCGAATCCCTGCCGCAAGGTTGGGACAGCGTGGTCGGCGAACGCGGTCTGAAGCTCTCCGGCGGCGAAAAGCAGCGCGTCGCCATCGCCCGCACCCTGCTGAAGAATCCGGCGATCCTGATTCTGGACGAAGCCACCTCCGCGCTCGACACCAAAACCGAAAAAGCCATCCAGGGCGAGTTGCTGGAAATCGCCAGAAGCCGCACCAGCCTGATCATCGCGCATCGGCTTTCCACCGTGGTCGAGGCCGACGAGATCCTGGTCATGGATGCCGGGCGCATCGTCGAGCGCGGGCGGCACCCCGAGTTGCTGGCCAGAAACGGCGTGTACGCGCACATGTGGGCACTGCAGCAGCAGGCGGAAGAGGAAGTCGCTGACTCGACACGCCGGGATAATTAAGACTTGCCATTCACGTTTTGGCGGGATGGGATAGAATCGCTTTACATATACCAGCCTAAAACTATAAACCCGGATTATCCATTGGAATGCACGCGCATGTAGGAGCGGCGCCCTCGCCGCGATTCGCGCCGGGGGCGGCGCTCCTACATTCACGTGCATTCCAATAATCTGGGTTGAACAAGGGCGTCAATAAGCGAAGCGCATTGCGCCGGATTTACTTGCCATTATTTCCATGGAAAATATTGTGTGCTATTATTTCCTCAGAAAAGGAGATTCGCCATGTCCGCAATCGCTCAACAGGCCACCGGGAAGCCGGAGACCGCAGCCGTGCTAAGCAAGGCTATCGCGCGTGCCGCCGAGCGCCTGGATGTTTCACGGTCCCTGCTTGCCAAGGTGCTTGGTGTCAGCCCGGCCACGATTACCCGGTTGTACAGCGGCGAATACCTGCTTGATCAAAAACGCAAGGAATGGGAATTTGCCCTACTGTTCGTGCGCGCCTTCCGCTCGCTCGACTCCATCGTGGGTGATGAGACCACCGCGCGCAAGTGGCTCAATAGCGAAAACCGGGGCCTGAACGGACGGCCAATTGAACTCATCCGCAGCACGGAAGGACTGGTACGTGTCGTTCAATACCTGGACGCCTCTCGCGGCCTCGTCTGAGGCGCGCGACTGGCGGGGCTCAGCCTGGCGGATGGTGGAAGCGCAGCACATCGCTTCCACCATGAAAATCGTCGATAGCCAGGGCGAGCAGGATTTGCTCGAAACGCTGCTGGAGGGCAGCAAGCCAGCCCAACCGGCCACTGCCGAGGCACTCGATTACCTTCTGGCCACACCGTTTCGCTACGACCCGTTGCGCGGTGGCTCCCGTTTCCGTTCCGTCACCGACCCCGGCGTATTCTACGGCGCGGAGTCGGTACGCACCGCCAGTGCTGAATTGGGCTACTGGCGCTGGAAATTCCTGCAGGACGCGATTGACCTGGAAAAACTCGAACCCGTCGCGCACACCGCTTTCCGTGCCGATGTCGGCACGCTTGTCGCCGATCTTCGGAAACCACCATTCAGCGCGGATGCCGAAGCATGGCTGCACCCGACCGACTACAGCGCCACCCAAGCCTTTGCCCAGGTGGCGCGAGAGGCAAATATCGGCGGCATTATTTATCAATCCGTCCGCGACCCGCATCCCGCATGGTGTATCGCGCTACTGACACCGCGGGCTTTCGCAAAACCCAAGCCGCACCCGGCGATGCAAACCTGGTGGCTCGCCGTGCATCAGAATGAAGTCATCTGGCGACGAGATAACGAGTCCATGACGTTTTCAGTCGCCTCATGGTAACAACTGGGGCGCGATCAACCGAAAAGCACCGGAGTCGAATTGTTTTCGGCGTATGAGCCCAAGATTTTTCGGACCGTTGCATGGCGGCGGTTATCGATGTATAAACACATAAACACCGATTTACGGAGAATGCCATGGATACAATTCGCTGGAATGTCGCCGTCTCTGCCGACACCGATCAATCCCTTCGCATGTTTCTGGCCAGTCAGGGCGGCGGCAGAAAAGGCGACTTGTCGCGCTTTATTGAAGAGGCGGTAAGGGCACACATCCTGGAGCTGACGGCGGAACAGACCAAGGCCGCCAATGCCAACGTGAGCGAAGCGGATTTGACCGCCATGGTCGATGAAGCCCTGCAGTGGGCGCGTCAGCACTGATGCGGGTCGTTCTGGATACCCACATTCTGTTCAGCGCGCTGATCTCACCGCATGGCGCTCCCGATGCAATCTATCGCGCCTGGCGTTCGGCGCGCTTCGAGGTGGTGACGTCGCGGACTCAGCTCGATGAAATTCGCCGCGCCAGCCGCTACCCAAAGCTTCAGGCCGTTCTACTGCCAGCCAAAGTGGGCGTCATGGTTAACAACCTGCAACGCGCCGTGGTACTGGAACGCCTGACCATCGAAATTGAAACAGATGATCCGGACGATGCGTTTCTGCTGGCCATGGCCCTGGCTGGCGATGCGGATTACCTGGTGACCGGCGATCGCCGCGCTGGCTTGCTGCAGCGTGGGCACATCGAACGCACCCGGATTGTCACGCCTGCCGTATTTTGCGCCGAGGTGCCGTGATCCTGGGCTGACCTGTTATCCATCGGCCAGCCAGACGCATCTCGCATACAATCACCATCCTGTCACCTGGATACCATTCATGCTGAGCTACCGCCATGCCTTCCACGCCGGCAACCACGCCGACGTGCTGAAACATCTTGTCCTGGTACAACTTAACCGCTACCTCGGCCAGAAAGACAAACCGTTCTGGGTCATCGACACCCATGCCGGCGCTGGGCTTTATGCCCTGGACGCCGGCTATGCGACCCAGTTGAAGGAGTTCGACAGCGGCATCGGCAAGCTGTGGGCGCGCAAGGACTTGCCGGCGGCCCTGGCCGAGTATGTGGCGCTGGTGCGTGGCGTCAACCCGGATGGGGCGCTGCGCTTTTATCCCGGCTCGCCCTGGCTGGCGTTCAAGACCATGCGCCCGCAGGACCGCCTGCGCCTGTTCGAGTTGCACAGCAGCGACAGCCGCATCCTGCAGGACAACTTTAAACATGAACTTGGCAGCGCTCACGCCAGACAAGTAACCATCTCCACCGCCAACGGCTTCGACGCGCTCAAGGCCTTGCTCCCACCACCACCCCGCCGCGCCCTGGTGCTGATCGATCCTTCCTATGAAATGCGGGACGACTACCAGCTCGTGATCGCGGCATTGAAAGACAGCCTGACACGCTTTGCCACAGGCACCTACGCAATCTGGTATCCGCAGCTCGCCAAGGTGGAAGCGCGTCAATTG
The DNA here is from genome assembly GCA_030690835.1 of Sulfurimicrobium sp. Classification (GTDB taxonomy): domain Bacteria; phylum Pseudomonadota; class Gammaproteobacteria; order Burkholderiales; family Sulfuricellaceae; genus Sulfurimicrobium. The sequence goes on from JAUYFW010000249.1 coordinate 4,959, forward strand.
CCGGAAAAGCTCAAGCGCCTGCCGGTGAAAAGCTGGCTGAACGTATCCCTGACCGTCCACGCGCCGACTTCGGACGGTTTCGGCATGCATGGCAGCGGCATGTTCATCATCAACCCGCCGTGGACGCTGCACAAAACGCTCGCGGAAGTCCTGCCCTACCTGGTTCAGGTGCTGGGGCAGGATGCCGGAGCAAGTTTCGTCCTGGAGCAGGAAACACCGTAAGGGCTCGTTAATGAATAACTGCAGCAACGTATGCCACAGTTATTCATTAACGAGTCCTAACTGTAGGAGCGGCGCCCTCGCCGCGATTGGCGGTCGCATGCGACTCGTTCAGAGCCGCCTCAAATGCTGCTAAAATCCTTTTCTGATCAAGAAACGAGATGGACCGCTCACCTCCATGCGTCACCTTTCCCTGTTGTGGCAACCCCGCCCGCCCGCCGCACATTGCCCGTACCGGCCCTGGCTGGTCGACCGGGGCTCGCTTACGCACCGCATCCAGACGCGCTGCAACGCATTCAGCGTGCGCGGATTGCGCCTGGTACTGGGCAGACCGGGGCGTGACGAAGCAGCCTGCGTCAATCTCAATCCGCGCAAATTTGCACTGCTACGCGAAGTTCACCTGTACTGCGGCGATATCCCTGTCGTTTTCGCCCATAGCGTCATTCCCCGCGCCGGACTGCGCGGCCCATGGCGCAACTTGAGCAAGCTCGGCAACAAACCGCTGGGCGCCGCCCTCTTCACCAATCCGAGAGTCCGGCGCGAGCCCCTGCAATTCAAGAAACTCAACCGCCGTCATGAGCTTTATCGCCGCGCCTGCCGCATCCTGCCCGAGCGCCCCGCGCACCTGTGGGCGCGGCGTTCGGTCTTTGTGCTGCACCGCCAACCGATTCTGGTGACGGAAGTTTTCCTGCCCGGCATTCTGGAATTAGCATCATGAAACTGACAGAAAGACTCGACCTCTACGAACGCCTGATGCGGCTCGACAAGCCCATCGGCATCCTGCTGCTGGCCTGGCCGACGCTATGGGCGCTGTGGATTTCTTCCGCCGGCCAGCCCAACTGGATCATCCTGTGGATTTTCATGCTCGGCACGGTGCTGATGCGCTCGGCGGGATGCGTCATCAACGACTATGCCGACCGCAATTTCGACCTCCATGTGGAACGCACCAAAAACCGGCCCATGGCAGCGGGTCTGGTGAGCAAGAAAGAGGCCTTGGCACTGTTCGCTGTGCTGTCCATCTGCGCTTTTCTGCTCATCCTGCGGCTCAACAAGCTCACCCTGCTGCTGTCTTGCGCCGCCTTGTTCCTGGCCGCCAGCTACCCATTCACCAAGCGATTCTTCGCCATTCCACAGGCCTATCTGGGGATTGCCTTCGGTTTCGGCATTCCCATGAGTTTCGCCGCGCAAACCGGGCAAGTGCCGGCCATGGCGTGGCTCATGCTGCTCGCCAACGTTTTCTGGGCGATCGCCTACGATACCGAATACGCCATGGTGGACCGCGAGGATGACCTCAAAATCGGTATCAAGACTTCCGCCATCACCTTCGGCCAATATGATGTGCTGGCGGTGCTGGTCTGCTACGGCATGACCCTGGCCATTCTCGCCGGGATCGGTGGGTGGCTGAAGCTGGGCCTGTTCTATTACCTCGGACTCACCGTGGCGCTGGGCGTGGCCGTCTACCACTACACCCTGATCCGGGGACGGGAGCGGGACAAGTGTTTCAAGGCCTTCATCCATAACAACTGGTTCGGCGCGGCGATCTTTGGCGGCATCCTGCTAAACTATTGGCAGGCGACCTGGTTTGGCCTCCGTAGTTTTTTCTGAGGAACCCACAACAATGCCCGGCCACTATCAAAACAAGTTTCGCCCCCTGCCCATCCACCCGAATAGGAGGTTTCCATGCGCCACATCTTGATCGCCCTCGCCATGTTGCTGGCCGCCCTGCCGGCACTGGCCCAGCCCCCCGCGCCACCACAGGATGCCCGTCAACTGGTCGACATGCCGGACCTGCCGCGCGCCCTCATGCGCAGCGACATGCAGGATCACCTGATGGCGCTGAACGAAATCATCGGCTACCTGGCGGAAAATAATCTCGCGGCTGCCAGCGAGACCGCCGAAAAACGCATGGGCCAGAGCTCCATGGGCAAGCACGCCTACATTGCGCGCGGCCAGGGCCCGGGCCGCTTCATGCCGGACACCATGCGCCAGATGGGCTGGAACATGCACGACGCCGCAACCGAGTTCGCCAAGGTGGCGAAGAGCGGCGATCAGGCAAAGGCCATGGCAGCACTGCAACAGGTGACTTCGAGTTGCGTGGCATGTCACATGTCTTTCCGTACCCGCTAAGGGCTCGTAAATGAATAACTTGGACATACGTTGCTGTGTATTCGGGATGGATGCAAGGCGCGAGACGCGGGCAATGGTTATTCCATTGCCAAGTCTCGCAACGCCGCAGACGCCCGAATACACAGCAACCCTCCGGGCT
>JAUYFW010000262.1 GCA_030690835.1 Sulfurimicrobium sp.
GCCGTCGGCTGCGCCCTGTTCGAGTTCCGCGGCAGCTTGCGTTTTGTGCAAGCTGCTAGGGCGAGTTGCGCAGACGCCCAATCTGCCTGCCAACCCGAAGGTACCCGTAGGGCGGCGAAGGGGGTCGCCTTCTTTTGGTTACCTTTTCTTGGCGAAGCAAGAAAAGTGACCCGCCGCCGGGCGGCCCCGGCTCCCAAATAATCATGCGCAAAGCGCATTCCAACCCAGCGAATTAAGCGACTCGCCCCTCCGCCCACCCCGCGCTTTATCATTTCCCCCCGGAGTGCGTATAATTCCACCTTTTGTTTAGCCGACTATGCTGATTTTTCGAGGTATTCCCGCTCTCGCCGAAACGCCCATTGCGCTGACCATCGGCAATTTCGACGGCGTCCATCTGGGCCATCAGGCCATGCTGCAACGCATGGAAGAGGCGGCGAGAAAGCGCGGCCTGCCGGCCTGCGTAATGACGTTCGAGCCCCACCCGCGCGAATTTTTCACGCCCGATCAGGCGCCTACGCGGCTCACCAGCCTGCGCGAAAAGCTGGAATTGTTCGAGCAATACGGCGTGGAACAGGTTTTCATCTGCCGCTTCAATCAGCAATTTTCCCGCACCCCTGCCGATGATTTCGCAGCCGATATCCTGCAGCGCAAACTGCAGACGAAATGGATGCTGATTGGCGATGACTTCCGCTTCGGTGCCAAACGCAGCGGTGATTTTGCCTTGCTGAAAGAGGCTGGCGCCAAGCTGGGCGCGGAAGTCGAGGAAATGCACAGCGTCACCGAAGCGGAGCTGCGCGTCTCCAGCACCGCCGTGCGCGAAGCGCTGGCTAGCGGCAACCTGAATCTGGCGGCCAGGCTGCTTGGACGCCCCTACAGCATCAGCGGACGGGTGGAGCACGGCGACAGCCTGGGCCACAAGATCGGCTTCCCCACCGCGAATATTCAACTCAAGCACAACCGTCCGCCGCTATGGGGCATTTTCGCGGTCGAAGTCGCCGGCCTGGATGACCATCCACTGCAGGGCGCGGCCAGCCTGGGCGTGCGCCCGACGGTAAAGAACAACGGCCTGCCGACACTCGAAGTGCATCTGTTCAACTTCGACCGGCAGATCTACAACCAGCATGTACGCGTGGATTTCATGCACAAGCTGCGCGACGAAATGAAATTCCCCGACCTGGAAACGCTGACAGCGCAGATCGCGGCCGACGTGGAAGCAGCAAAATCCTATTTCAGCAAATTGGTTTCAATCACCTAAATCACCGGTAGCGAGGTTTTTTCCATGAATCAATCCGCATCCGATTTGTTCATCGTTGACAACAGCGATGCCGACTGGAAAGTCCGTTCCTATTTGAAAGACTGGTGCGAACTTTCCAGTGCCATGGACATTGCCACTGGTTACTTTGAAATCGGCGCGCTACTGACGCTTGAAGAAAAATGGCAAGCAGTCGATCACAATTACATGACGACCAGTAATCCACCGTAGACAGTAAATAGGTCAAGCAGTTGATGGATCGCGCGACACAGAACAATAGAAAACGGAAGAAAACCTCATGACGACCCAGCCCAAGACCTACCTCGAACAGGCCATCGAAGACGGACACGCCAAAATAGTCGGCGAAGGCAAAACCCAGCGCATCCACTACATCGCAGCAAGCCATTCGGAACGCTGGTCCGACCCCGAGGAAAAAGTCCGCGCCGAGTTTTGGGCCGAACTCATCTACAAGTACCAATACCGCCCCGAGCGCATGCGCTTCGAGGTGAAAGTGCCGCGCCGCACGCCGCATGACCTTGCCGACATCGTGATCTATGGGGACAAGGACGAGGAACTGAAATCCTCTTGGTTCGTTTTCGAGTGCAAGCGCGCTGACGCGAGCGATGCCGAATTTGCCCAGGCCATAGAACAATCCTGCGGTAACCGTGCCAGCCTGGGGGCAACCTACTCGGGCACCATTGCCGGCCTGACCCGCCGCCTGCTGCGCTTTGATAAATTCCCAGCAGGTGAGCGCGACAAGAACATCATGACGGACATACCCGTTCGTTATGGCAAACCGCCCGAATGGCGTTTTTACAAGAACGAAACCGGCAAAGACCTTTCCGCCGTTCCGCGCGAGGAGTTGCGCTCGGCCATCCGCAAATGTCACCAGACACTTTGGGAGGGTGGCAGGCGCAGCCCTATTGCCGCCTTTGGCGAGTTCTGCAAGCTCGTCTTCGTCAAGCACCGGGACGAAAAAAACCCCGACCGTGAAGACGGCAAGCCCTACGCCTTCCAGCGCCGCGACGGCGAGACCGTCGAAGAACTCGCAGCGCGCATTTATCGCCTCTACGATGCGGAGAAAGCCGCCGATCCCACCGTTTTCGAGGGCAAGATCAATATCGAACCGGCCATCCTCGCGCAATGTGTGGAACACCTGGAAGGCATCTCGCTTGATCGAACCGAACTGGACACCAAGGGCGTCGCCTTCGAGGAATTCATGGGCGGCTTTTTCAAGGGAGATTTCGGCCAGTTTTTCACCCCGCGCGAACTCATCGCCTTCGCAGTGGAAGTACTCAACCCCGACCGTAAAGAGTTGACACTCGACCCGGCTTGCGGCTCCGGCGGCTTCCTCCTTTACGCCCTCAATCATGTGCGCCGCGAGGCTACCTTTGGTGCATCCTGCGCAGGAAGATGTGTCTGTCCCAAATGCTGCAACGGGCAAGTGGCGGCAACTATCCGGCGATCACCGAACCAGAACTTGCCAAAGTGCTGATTCCAGTGCCCTCAATGGACATTCAGGCGACCATCGCCGCCGAGGCCCGCCGTCGCCGAGACGAAGCCCGCCGACTGCGTGCCGAGGCTGATTCAGGCTGGCAGGCTGCAAAACACTGGTTCGAGGAACAACTACTGGGGCCGGTGCAGCCATGATTATCGAATTTCTGATTGCCTATCACCGGGCGGCAGACACCGAGATTGTCGGCGTTATCCGCGACTGTCTCGCCAAGGTGTTGGAAGACAACCTGAACGAATTCGATGACGAGGCGGTCAAGCGGATGGTCATCCCTCGCGTGGAACGGTTGGCCGAGGGCGTTTGCCAGTAACACTGGCGCAGGAGTAGCTGCATGAAAACACTCATCCAAGTCAGCATACAATGGTTAAAATCCATCACCCAGCGCAAAACTGTTCAGCTAGGAGGCATTGAATGCTCATCGAAGAATTGACGCTAGAAAATATTCGGTGTTTTGAAAAAGTGACACTGAAATTCAAGAACAGAAAATGGGTCACCCTGCTCAGCCAGAACGGCTGTGGAAAAAGTACGGTGCTGCAA
>JAUYFW010000272.1 GCA_030690835.1 Sulfurimicrobium sp.
TCTTCATCGGCGGCGGCGAACAGGGCGGCGAGTTCGGCCAGGCGCAGGCGTTTTTGCTCCATCTCGGCCAGCAGTTCGGGGAACTGGCTGGCGAGGATGTCGGCGTCGGGGATCAGTTCCGGCCCCCAGCCGCTGGCGGCGATGGATTTGAGGTCGGCCTTGAGGTCGTCCACATAGCGAGCGAAGGCGCCGCGGATTTGGTGGCCGGTGAGGATACCCTCTCCGCTGAGCTGACCCACTCCCCCAGCCCCACTCCCGCTTGCGGGAGGGGGGGGAAAAGTTGCGACGATGCTGGTGAGCAGGGCGCGGCGCAGGGCGTAGACGTTGCCTTTCTGGCCGTTGCTGGGGGCGAGGGCCATGACGAGCGGCAGGCTGGTTTGCCACCAGGCTTCCAGGGTTTGCAGGAAGGCGGTGTGGGCGGCGGCTACGCCGGGATCGGTTTTGACGATTTCGGCTATGGCGCGGCGGTCGGTGATTTCGGCGGCGAAGTCGGCGTAGGTTGCCGCTACGCTACGCCTACCCTCTCCCCCAGCCCCTCTCCCGCTTGCGGGAGAGGGGAGAATGAAGCAGCGCGCGCGCAGGCCGGGGTAATTGTGCCAGTAGCGGGCGAGGGCGTCGATTTCCGTTACCGGCACGCCGCCGTGCAGGTGGGCGCGCACGTCGTGCGGTTCGGGCGGCGGGGCGTTGTCGACGTAGCGGCGGATGTTGCAGTTGAAGTCTTCGGCGGCGATTTCTTCCACCGGTACGCGGCGGGCGTAGGCGGGCACGTCCGGCCCGCCTTGGGCGAGGCTGCGGTAGACGTGGACGATCTTGGAGATGTCTTCCGGGCGCAGGAAGTTCTGCGCCTTGCCTTCGCGGTATTCGCGGTCGGCGTTGATGAAGATGACGTGCTTGCGGCGCTTTCCATCAACCACCGCGTCCTTCTTGTTCATCACCAGCACGCAGGCGGGGATGCCGGTGCCGTAGAACAGCCCGGCGGGCAGGCCGATTACAGCCTCTAGCCAGCCGCGTTCGATGAAGTGCTGGCGCGCCGCCTTCTCCTCGCCGCCGCGGAACAGCACGCCGTGCGGCATGACCGTGGCCATCTTGCCGTCGGCCTTGAGCACGGCGAGCATGTGCTGCACGAACATGAGGTCGGCCTTCTTGCCCTTTTCCGGCATCCACACGGCGAAGCGGCCGGGGTATTCGATGTCCTTTTTGATGTAGTTCTGGCTGAAGGGCGGATTGGCGAGCACGCGGTCGTAGCGTTTCAGTTCGGTGTTCTCGGCCTTGTGCTGGGGGCGGCGCAGGGTATCTTCCTGGCGGATATCGGCGTGGGAGATGCCGTGCAGCAGCATGTTCATCTTGCAGATGGACCAAGTGGTGCCGATGCTTTCCTGCCCGAACAGCGACAGGTCGCGCGGGTCGCCGCCGCATTCGCGGATGTAGTCGCGGGTCTGGATCAGCATGCCACCGGAGCCGCAGGTGGGGTCGTAGATGCTGGTGCCGGGCTGCGGATCGACGATCTCCACCAGGGTGCGCACCACGTCCGCCGGCGTATAGAACTCGCCCGCCTTCTTGCCGGCGGAGTCGGCGAAGAACTTGATCAGGTATTCGTAGGCCGCGCCCAACAAATCAGGAAACTCGAAGTTCTCGTCGCGTAGCGGGATTTTCTCGAAGTTCTGGATGAAGTTGGCGAGAGTGTCGTCGTCGAGGGTGCGGCTCCCGATCTTCTTGTTGAAGCTAATGCCCTTGAGCACGTCCTGCAGGGTATCGATGTTGGCATCTTCGAGGGCTCCGAGCGCTTTGTTAAGTGAATTGCCGACGTTGGTCTTGAGGTGGCGGATCGCCGACCAGCGCGCTTCTTCCGGGACAAAGAAGGTGTACTTGTCGGGATTGGTGAGCTGCGTGGCGATGACATCATCCGCCATGCCCATGACCTTGAGGTCTTTAGCGAGTTGTTCGCGCTCCTGGTCGAACAGGTCGGAAAGCCGCTTCAGGAACAGCATGCCGAAGATGTATTCCTTGTACTCCGAGGCGTCCATGTTGCCGCGCAGGTCGTCGCAGGCGCGGAACAAGAGGCTGGAAAGCTGGCTGAGGGTAAGCTTGGTCATGCAGTCTTTCCGTGTGGGTGTGGCAGGGAGATGTCGCTCATGAGGCGAACCGAAAAAACGGCCCTTGTTAAGGCTCGAAGCCCCAGGATTCTTGCGCTACAGGACTTACCCGTCGGGTTTGAAAATAGCCTGATTTGTGGGGTCGAGTCAAGAAGACTCTATGTTCATGGATGCGCTGGACAACGACAATGGATGGCGTAGTATTTATTAATAATAAAAACCGATTTCAACCCGTGTATCTACCGGCACAGCAGATCGCGGAGTTCACCAAATCCACCGTGCAGCAACTCAATGGAGGTCTATCATGAGTACGAGATCAATCCCCCCTGGCTTTCACCCTGTTCGCCACGATCGCCCGTTGCTGGAGCAGGTGCATGACGCCTATAAAAGCAAGGGAAAACTGCCCGAGCCCAGCGTCTGCCCGCAGTGCGGCGCGTTTTTCCATGACGGGCGCTGGCAGTGGGGCGCGGCGCCGGCTGGCGCGCATCAGGTCACCTGCCCCGCCTGCCATCGCATGAACGATCAGTATCCGGCCGGCTTCCTCACCCTGGAGGGGCCGTTCTTCCAGGCCCATCGCGAAGAAATAATGCATCTGGTGCACCACCACGAACAGCGCGAGCGTGCGGAACACCCGTTGCAGCGCATCATGGCGGTGGATGAGCGCGACGGCGAAGTGCTGGTGACTACTACCGACATTCACCTTGCCAGGGGCATCGGCGAGGCCGTGCGTCACGCCTATCAGGGCGAGCTGGAGTTTCACTACAACCCGGAGGAAAATCTGCTGCGCGTCCACTGGGTGCATTGATCCCCATCCATGAACTGTTCAACCGGATGCGCTGGGATGAGGCATTCGCGGCAGGTCCGGTTTGGCCGCTTATTTGCGGTGGCCGAGCAGGATGCCCGCAATCTCCAGCGCTATTCCCAGTGCGACCAATATCGCGCCGGCCCACGCGTTTGCCGGGGCCAGAAAGAGAATCACGCCGCCCAATATCAGGAGGCCGAGAGATAAAATTCTTCGAGTACGAGGGTTCTTGATCATGGCGGCAGGCTCCTCACTTGCGTGTTGAAGATAATAGGCCATTGAACACCAGCATGCGAGACGCCCGTCAACTTTCAATCGTGATTCGCATGCATGATCCGCAATGGTTGCATACCATCATAAACTCATTGCCTTTCGGGTTGTGGAAGTCCTGAATGGAACACAGGCAATGCCGCCGCGCCCGGAATGACGAGTCCACATGTCTTATATAAGACATGTGGACTCGATCGCTTATTTCTGTTATAAATTTTCGCCTTATGCAAAAAGAAACCGCCACCCCCAGCTTTCTGCCGCTCTATGAGCAAATCAAGCAACTGATCTTGCGCGCCTTGTCGGATGGCGAGTGGCAGCCCGGCGCAGCGATTCCGAGCGAGATAGAGCTGGCGCGGCGTTATCAGGTGAGCCAGGGCACGCTACGCAAGGCGCTTGACGAACTGGTGATGGATAACATCCTGGTGCGGCGCCAGGGCAAGGGAACCTTCGTTGCCACCCATACCGATGACGGCACGACCTATCGATTCCTGCGCCTGATGAGCCTGGGCGGCGAGCAGGAATATCCGCACAGCGAATTTATCGAATTTAGCCGCGGCAAGGCTGATGCCCAGATTGCAAAACGCCTGGGGCTCCCGCCCGGCAGTGCCCTGGCGATCTTGCGCCGGGTATTGAAGTTTTCCGGCGAGCCTGTGGTGTATGACGACATCCGGCTGCCTGCGGCGCTGTTGAAGGGGATATCGATCGCGCTGATCGAGGAGCACGTCAACGCGCACAAGGGAACCCTGTATTCGCTTTACGAAACCCAGTATCAAATCCGCATCCTCTCCGCCCACGAGCGTATCCGTGCCACACTGGCGAATGAGTTTGTCGCGCCCTTGCTCGGCGTGCAGATCGGCGCGCCGTTGCTGGCCATCGAGCGGGTGGCGTTAACTTACCAGAACCAGCCGGTGGAATGGCGCATGAGCTACGTCAACACCGAGCGACACTATTATTTTGATGAACTGAATTAGGACCAGCATGGACAACCTGAAACAACGCGCCCTCGATTATCACGAGTTCCCCAGGCCGGGCAAGCTCTCGGTGGAATCCTCCAAGCCGTGCGCCACGGCGGCGGAACTGTCGCTCGCCTATACCCCTGGCGTGGCCGCGCCGGTGCGCGAAATCCATGCCGACCCCGAAAACGCCTACCGCTACACCAACAAGGGCAACCTGGTGGCGGTGATTACCGACGGCACGGCGATTCTCGGCCTGGGCAACCTCGGCCCGCTCGCTTCCAAGCCGGTGATGGAAGGCAAGGCGGTATTGTTCAAGCGCTTCGCCAACGTCGACGTGTTCGACATCGAGGTCAAGGCGCCGAGCGTGGAAGCCTTCATCGAAACCGTGGTGAATATCGCCCCCACTTTCGGCGGCATCAACCTGGAAGACATCGCCGCGCCGCATTGCTTCGAAATCGAGGAAGCGCTCAAGAAACGGCTGGATATTCCTGTCTTCCACGACGACCAGCATGGCACCGCCATCATCATCTGCGCCGGCCTGCTCAACGCGCTGGAATTGCAGGGCAAGACGCTGGCTGATGCCAAACTGGTGTGTCTCGGCGCCGGCGCCGCCGGACTGGCGGGCATGCGTCTGCTCATCGCCATGGGCGCAAAGAAGGAAAACATGACCCTGGTGGACAGCAAGGGCGTGATCCACAGCGGCCGCACCGATCTCAATGCATACAAGCAGGAATTCGCCCGGGACACGCCGTTGCGCACGCTGGCGGACGCGATGCAGGACGCGGACGTTTTCATCGGCGTGTCCGGGGCCAACCTGGTGAGTGGGGACGATCTCAAGCGCATGGCGCCCAAGCCCATCGTGTTCGCCATGGCCAACCCCGACCCCGAGATTCTGCCTGCGGACGCCCACGCCGCACGCGATGACCTGATCATGGCCACCGGACGCTCGGATTTCCCCAACCAGGTGAACAATGTACTGGGCTTCCCCTACATCTTCCGCGGCGCGCTGGATGCCCGCGCCAAATCCATCACCCAGGCGATGATGATCGCCGCCGTGAAGGCGCTTGCCGAACTGGCCAAGGAACCGGTGCCGCAGGAAGTGCTGACCGCCTACAACGCCACGGCAATGTCCTTCGGCAAGGACTATATCCTGCCCAAGCCCTTCGACCCGCGCCTGATCGAGCGCATTCCGCCCGCCGTGGCGGCCGCTGCGCGAGCATCCGGGGCATAGATTGAGCCTCATTCCATTTCTAAATCAATAGTGGAATTGTAGGGTGCGTCCCACGCACCAACTGATCGTGGTGCGTGGGACGCACCCTACATAATTATTGGTGTTTTGAAATAAATTTCGAATAAGATTAAGCGGCAGCAATACATGTTCCCTC
>JAUYFW010000117.1 GCA_030690835.1 Sulfurimicrobium sp.
AGAAGGTAGATTGGGTCTGTTGGGTTACGGCGCCAAAAGCCGCGCCTAACCCAACCTACATGTCGGAATCTCCCTTAAATAAACAGTATTGCAGTTAACCCGGATTATCCATTGGAATGCACGCGCATGTAGGAGCGCCGCCCCCGGCGCGAATCGCGGCGAGGGCGCCGCTCCCACAGCGGTGTTTTGGCCCTAATGGATAATCTGGGGTTAAATCACCCCTGGCAAGGCCGGGGGTTTACCCAACCGAATTACCTGTTTTCATCCTTGCCCACGCGGCCCAACACCTTGTCCAGCGCGGCACCCGACAATAAGCGTTTCAAGACGGCAAAAAGGTGCGCGGGGAAGGTCACCGGGTAGCGGATGCGGGGCCGCCGACTTTCCAGCGCGTGAATCACTTTTTCCAGCACGGCCTCTGGCGGCAGGGTGAAGGGTGCAGCCGGTCCGGGTTTGGTGAGGCGGTTCTCCATCGCACGGTAAGTGTCGCGGAAAAAGCTCGCCTCGGCATCGATGCGCTGCTTGAACATTTCGTGCGCATTGGCGCGGAAGCGGCTGGTGATCGGCCCGGGTTCGATCAGAGAGACATGGATGCCGCTGCCGCGCAGTTCCAGCCGCAGCGTATCGGCAATGCCTTCCAGGGCGTACTTGCTGGCGTTATAGGCACCACGAAAAGGCAGGGCGATGAAGCCCAGAATGGAGCTGTTGATGACGATGCGGCCGCCACCCTGGGCGCGCATCACCGGAATGATGCGGTTGGTAAGCTCCACCGTGCCGAACACGTTGGTCTCGAACTGCTCGCGCAACACCTCGCGGCGCAAATCCTCCACCGCGCCCGGCTGGCCGTAACCGGCATTGTTGAACAGCGCGTAGAGCTGGCCGCCGCTGCGCTGCAGCACTTCATCCACCGCGCGCTGGATGGATGCCGAATCGGCGATATCCAGTTGCAGGCTTTCCAGCCCGCGTGCCGCAAGCATCTTTACATCCTTCGCCTGGCGCGCCGTGGCAAACACCCGGAAACCGCGCTTGCTCAATCCTTCCGCCGCGCACAGGCCGATGCCGCTGGAACAGCCGGTAATCAGCACGCATTTCTTGTCCATTGCCGCCCCTGTTTTCAAATTTCCAGCACCACCTTGCCACTGACATGCCCGGCTTCGATCAGGCGGTGCGCCTCCGTCGCCTGTTCCAGCGGCAGGGTCCGGCTCACCGTGACTTTCAGCTTTCCCGCCTCGATCAGGGCGCTTGCCGCTTCCAGCATCTCGCGCTGCTTGACGCGAACTTCGTGCATGCCAAGCTGCATCGGCGTCAGCATCAGTTCGTAGTGGATGCTCTGATTGCGGCTGCGGGCGGTTTTCATGTCCGCGGCCTCGCAGGCGGTCTGGAGCAGGGTCACCACCCGGCCATAGACCCTGGCGGCGGCGAACGAACGGCAAAAAGTGTCGCCGCCAACCGTATCAAACACCACGTCCACGCCCTGGCCGCCGGTCCAGTCCTGCGCCGCCGCAACGAAATCCTCTGTCCGGTAATCAATGATTTTATCCGCGCCCAGTTGCCTGACAAAAGCCGCCTTGTCGGGTCCGCTCACCGTGACCGCCACCCTGGCGCCGAGGTGTTTCGCCAGTTGCACCGCCACATGGCCGACACCGCCGGCGGCGGCATGAATCAGCACGGTTTCGCCGGCTTTCAGTTGCGCGCGGTCGAGCAGGGACTCCCAGGCGGTAATCCACACCAGCGGCAGCGCCGCCGCCTCGTTCATGGCAAGGCCGGCGGGCCTCGCTGCGGCATAATCCGCATGAATCACGGTGTATTCGGCATAGTTGCCCGGCTCCCCGCCAATCCCGCCGTGGAAGAAAAACACCTCGTCGCCCGGCTTGAAACGGGTCACGGCGGCCCCCACGCTTTCCACCACGCCGGCGCCATCGCAGCCCAGAATGGCGGGCAGGGCGGGCACTCCACCCTTACGCAGCTTGGTATCCACCGGATTCACCCCGGCGGCACGCAGCTTCACCCGGATATGGGAAGGGCTAGGCAGTTCCGGCATGGGAACATCCGCCAGTTGCAGCACTTCCGGCCCGCCCGCGCCAGTCATCAATATCGCTTTCATGTTTTACCCCTGTTTCTTGTCCCAGACATAACGGTTGAAACGCTGCCAGCGATTCTGTTTGTTGGCCAGCCTGTTGGCGGGCTTGTCCGCCTGCCGCCATTGCAGAGCCTGCTGTTTCTTTTGCAGCAAGGATTTCAGAAGGTCGCCGGGTTTGTCGCTCATGGCTTGTCGGGAAGAGTGATGGCAAGCGCTTATGTTAAACTTTACAGTCATTTTTTTCGAGTCCGGATCATGTCAGGCAATACTCTCGGCAAACTGTTCTGCGTCACTTCCTTCGGCGAATCCCACGGCCCCGCCATCGGCTGCGTGGTGGACGGCTGCCCGCCGGGAATGGAACTATCCCTTGAAGACATCCAGCACGACCTGGACCGTCGCAAGCCCGGCACCTCGCGCCACGTCACCCAGCGACGCGAATCGGACACGGTAGAAATCCTCTCCGGTGTGTTCGAGGGCAAGACCACCGGCACCCCCATTGCCCTGCTGATCCGCAACGAGGACCAGCGCAGCAAGGATTACGGCAACATCGCCGAAACCTTCCGCCCCGGCCATGCCGATTACACCTACACGCAAAAATACGGCCTCCGCGACCATCGCGGCGGTGGCCGTTCCAGCGCGCGGGAAACTGCGGTGCGCGTCGCCGCCGGGGCTGTCGCCAAAAAGTGGCTGCTGCAGCGCCACGGCATCGTGATTCGCGGCTACCTTTCACAGTTGGGGCCGATCGAGGTGCCGTTCAAGAGCTGGGACGAGGTGAGCGAAAATCCGTTCTTCGTCGCCGACAGCAGCTATACGCAGCAACTTGAAGATTACATGGACTCGCTGCGCAAGGCGGGCGACTCCATCGGCGCCAAGCTCACCGTGGTGGCGGAAAACGTGCCCGTCGGCTGGGGCGAGCCGGTGTACGACCGCCTCGACGCCGACATCGCCTACGCCATGATGAGCATCAATGCGGTGAAGGGCGTGGAAATCGGCGCCGGTTTCGGCTGCGTGGCGCAAAAAGGCTCCGAGCACGGCGACGAACTGACGCCGCAAGGCTTCCTCTCCAACCACGCCGGCGGCATCCTGGGCGGCATTTCCAGCGGCCAGGACGTGGTCGCCCATATCGCCATCAAGCCCACATCCAGTATCCGCATCCCGCGCCGCTCGATCAACCAGGCGGGCGAACCGATCATGGTGGAAACCCATGGCCGTCACGACCCCTGCGTCGGCATCCGCGCCACCCCTATCGCCGAGGCGATGCTGGCCATCGTGCTGATGGACCATGCCCTGCGCCAGCGCGCGCAGAACGCGGACGTAGTATGCGCTACGCCGAAGATTGCGGGTAAAATCGGGTAACACCAAGGAGATTTGAAATGGGCCTGCCGCAGGAAAATCCCGCTTACATCACCCCGGAAGCCTATCTGGCGGTGGAAATGGCTACCGACACGCGCAACGAGTACCTCAATGGCGAGGTATTTGCCATGGTGGGCACCAGTTCGATGCATAACATCATTGTGCTCAATCTCGCGCAAGCATTGCGCAACCATCTGCGCGGCGGACCCTGCCAGGTGTTCGCCATCGATCTCAAGCTGCGAGTAGAGACGGCCAACGCCTATTTCTACCCCGACCTGATGGTCACCTGCTCGGAGGCCGACCGCCGTAGCGACTTCATCAAGACCGAAGCGCTACTGGTGGTCGAGGTGCTGTCTCCCTCCACCGCCCTGTTCGACCGCGACAAGAAATTCGCCAGCTACCGCCAGTTGCCCAGTTTGCAGGAATACGTGCTGGTGGATACGGAACAGGAGGGCATCGAATGTTACCGCCGCGCCGACAACGGCGAGTGGATCATGCACCCCTATGGCGCGGGGGAAAGCGTCACCCTGCACGGTCTGAACCTGATTTTCCCGATTGGCATGGCCTATCAGGACGTGGATTTCACCCCAAACAATCCGTCATGTTGAATCTCTTTAATGTTGGTCGGCCTTCAGGCCGAAATTTCGGCCTGAAGGCCGACCTACATTAAATGCCCCTTCCTTACTGGCGCCTGTCCGGCTTCTATTTCTTCTACTTTGCCTTCGTCGGCGCCATGTCGCCGTTCTGGGGGCTGTACCTGAAATCGCTGGAATTCAACGCCTTCCAGATCGGCGTGTTGATGTCGCTGCTGCAAGTGATGCGCATCTTCGCCCCCAACATCTGGGGCTGGTTCGCCGACCACACCGGCAAGCGGGTGGCCATCGTGCAGATTGCGGCGAGCTTGAGCCTGGTCGCTTATGTCGGCGTGTTCTTCGGCACCAGTTTTCTTTGGCTGTTCGCCGTGATGTCGCTGATGAGTTTCTTCTGGAGCGCCTCCCTGCCCCTGGTGGAAGCCACCACGCTCAGTCACCTGGGCAACCGCACGGAAAAATATGGCCGCATCCGCCTGTGGGGCTCGGTCGGCTTCATCCTCGCCGTGGTAGGTCTGGGTTACGTGCTGGATTTCGCGCCGATCCGCTTTCTGCTGTGGGCGATTCTCGGCATGATGCTGGGCCTGGCACTGCTCGCGCGCCACATTCCGGAGGCCAGGGTGATGCCTCATTCCAGCGATCAGTTGCCGGTGTGGCAGATCATCAAACAGCCCGTGGTACTGGCCTTTTTCGCCGCCAGTTTTTTCAATGCCGCCGCCCACGGCCCCTACTACACTTTCTATTCCATCTACCTGGTGGATCATGGCTATTCCAAAAGCAGCGTGGGCTGGCTGTGGGCGCTGGGCGTGGTCAGCGAGATTCTGGTCTTCCTGTGGATGCCGCGCCTGATGCGCCATTTCAGCCTGCGTCAGATCCTGCTGGCAAGTGTCGCCCTGGGGGTGCTGCGTTTTCTCGTCATCGGCTGGGGAATTACCTGGGTGGGGCTGGTGCTCTTCGCCCAGATTTTGCACGCAGCGACCTTCGGCTCCTACCAGGCGGCGGGGATCGAGGTGATTCACCGCCTGTTCCGCGGCAAACATCAGGCCAAGGGGCAGGCGCTCTACAACAGCCTGTCTTTCGGTGCCGGCGGAACGCTGGGCGGCTTGTATGCGGGTTATACCTGGGACGCCCTGGGTCCGCAGATCACCTTCTCGATCGCCGCAGCCTTTGCCGCCATCGCATTCCTGCTGGTGTACTGGAAGCTCGGGCCGCGGCTAACCGAACACAGGCACTAACCCGGCAGCATATAAACCGTCATGGATAAAAGGCGCTTATAATTGGGAATCTGTCACTCCCAAGACAAAAACATCATGGCAAAGAGAACCCGCCAATCCGCAGAAGTTCGCCGCCACGACATGATCGAGGCGGCCATGGAAATCATTCGTCAGGAAGGTGTCGCCAAACTCACCACGCGCGCGCTCTCGAAAGCGGTCGGCATCGCCCAGCCCACGCTGTTCCTCCACTTCGGCAACAAGAGCCATGTGCTGGTGGCGCTGGTGGATGCCGTTCAGGAACGCCTGCAACAACAAATGGCGGGGCTCGATCTGGCCCGGCTCTCGCCGCTGGAACGACTGAAAGCGGTGATTCGCGCCCATTTGGGCTTCATCCAGCAGCAGCCCGGCATCCCCCGCCTGCTGTTCTCGGAAGAACTGCAAAGCGGGGATCCCGTTTTCCGCAAACGCATGAACCAGTTGGTGCAGTTTTTCCTGAAATTCACCGCCGGCCTGATCAGCGCCGGGCAGGACGCGGGCGAGATCCGTTCCGACATCATTCCCCAGCAGGCCGCCTGCCTGCTGATCGCATCTATCCAGGGTCTGGCCTTCCGCTGGATTCTCTCCGAGCACCGTTTCGATCTGACTGAGCAGGACGACATCATCATCACCACCCTGATCGAAGGCTGGGCGCCGCGTTAGTGTACTGTTTCACGCTAAACGGCACTTTCAGCGTGAAACAGTACACTAGTCCCTGCGACCGTACCCCGCCACGCCCATCAACAAACGCACCCCGCCGTAACTGAGCCAGGACAGAAAGCGCCGGTAAAGCGGCTGGCGCTTCCAGTTTGCATAAGTCACCACGCGCGAGCCCTCCTCCATCGCCTGCTCCAGGCTGGCCCGCAGTTGCGCGGCAAAACCGGCATCGCTCACCACCACATTCGCCTCACGAGAAAGCAGCAGGCTGAAGGGGTCGATGTTGGACGATCCCACCGTGGCCCAGCTGCCATCCACCACCGCCACCTTGGCGTGCATGAAACTGCGGTGATACTCGTAAATCTCGATCCCGGCATCGAGGAACACGCCGTACAAGGCTCGCGTGGCGTAATGCAGCAGCAAATACTCCACCCGTCCCTGCAACAGCAACACCACGCGCACCCCGCGCTCAGCCGCCTGGATCAGGGCCTGGCGAAAATGGCGCCCGGGCAGGAAATAAGCGTTGGCGAGCACGATCTCGGAACGCGCGTTGTTGATCGCGTCCAGATAGGCCTCCTCGATGTCGCTCCGATGGCCGATATTGTCGCGAATCACGAACGCGGCAGCCACTTTGCCTGCCGCAACCGGGCTGACGGCGAGAGCCTGCCTGCGCCGCCGCCTCCTGAGCTGGGACCAGGACACCAGCCCCCACAGCTTTCTCACTACCTCATGTATTTGCGGCAACAATGGCCCTTCCACCCTGACCGCGTAATCGTAACGCGGCGGCGTATGGCCGGGCGTGTCCATGTCGTCGATGACATTGATGCCGCCGACGAAGGCGATGCGGCTATCCACCACCACGATCTTGCGATGCAGGCGTCGGTAGCTGCTACGCCGAAACTTGGCCAGCACGGGGCGGTAAATCAGCACCTGCACCCCGGCGGCGCGCATCTCGTCCACCACCTCGCGCGGCAAGGTTTTCCCGCCATAGCCATCCAGCAGCAAGTGAGTCGTCACTCCGCGCCGCGCCGCCCGCGTCAGCGCCGCTGCAATCCGTCTCCCGGTGTTGTCGTACTCGAAAATGTAGGTTTCCAGGTAGATTTCCCGTACCGCCTGATCGATCGCGGCCTCCAGGGCAGGGAAATAATCGGCTCCGTTGCACAGCAGCCTGACCTGATTGCCGTCCAGGAACTCTGTCATGGGCGCGAGAAAATAGCGCTCAGCGGCGCATGATCCGAAATGCGCGACCAGGGGCGGCCCGAATGCACCTGGGCGCTCTTCACCCGCAGCCCGCGCACGTAGATACGATCCAGGCGCAGCACCGGCAGATGGGAGGGATAACTGCGCGCCGGCATGCCATGCACCTGCTCGAAAGCTTCTTTCAGATGCAACTCACGCGTCAGGAAACGGCACGCCTCGATGCGCCAATCGTTGAAGTCCCCGGCAATGATGAGTGGCTCGCCCGCCGGCACCAGGCGCTCGATATGCTCGCGTAGCGCATGCAGTTGCTTCCTGCGCCAACGGGCAAACAGGCCAAGATGCACGCAGATGCAATGCACTTTGTGTTCCCAGCCGGGAATCTGGATTTCGCTGTGGAGCAGGCCGCGCTGCTCGGCGCTGTGGGCGGAGATGTCGACATTTTCCCAGCGCGTAATGGGGAAACGGCTCAGGATGGCGTTGCCGTGATGCCCCTCGGGATAGACCGCGTTCTTGCCGTAAGCGAAGTCGTGCCAGATCGAGTCGGCAAGGAACTCGTACTGCGATTCCACCGGCCAGTTGTCATGGCGCTCCGCGTGCACTAGATGCACCCCCTGCACTTCCTGCAAAAACACCACATCAGGCTGCATGCCGCGCAGTTGATCGCGCAGCTCGTGCATCACCATGCGCCGGTTGAACTGCGAGAAGCCTTTGTGGATATTGTAGGTTGCGATGTGCAGTGAATTGACAACACTGCCCGGCGGAGCCTCTTGTGGGGCCATCATAAACTCGATATCCGGTTTGATTATCGCTAATCTTAAACCAGTTATCTAGGCGCGATCCATCTTTCGCCATACCACTCTAAAAATGCTGGCATCAGCACAGAACAAGTAATATGAAGCTGATCCATTTGGTTCTCAGGGTTATCAGATCAACCCCAGATTTTTTGCTTGTAGCGCCGCCTCCGCACGCGATGAGATGTTGAGCTTGCGGTAGATGTTCTTTACATGGTCTCCGACGGTGTGGCGCGAGATTTCCATCACTGTGCCGATGTCGGCGACGCTGATGCCGCGCGTGAGTTGCACCAGCACCTCGCGCTCGCGCGGGGTGAGTGCAGTGCCGCCAGCCATGCTCCCAGTTGTGGCGGCTTCCTGCGCCACGCGGAAGTGGTCCAGCAGACGGCGCGCAACGGATGGCGAAAGCGGTGGATGGCCTTCGCTGATGCCGTACAGTTGTTTGACCAGTTGTTCCGGTGCTTGGTCCTTAAGCAAATAACCCTGTGCACCCGCGCGCAAGGCTGGAAACAGATGATTGTCATCATCGAATATGGTCGCCACCACGATCACACAGTCGGGGAAGCGCGTTGCCATCGCCTCGACCACCGTTGTTCCATTACCATCCGGTAACGATAAATCAATAAGCGCCAAATCGAACTGGAACTGGTTGAGCATTTTCAGCGCGCTGGCGAGGTCCGCCACGCAACACACGCCGATGCCGGGAAAGGCTGTTTGTGCAACCTCGCTCAGCATGATCTGCGATTCGGGCATATCTTCCAGAACAAGGGCAAGTTTCATTTTATGAGACATGCGATCGTTAATTGAACTTTGTTCATGCCGGCAGCGATGCTCAGGCTCCCGCCCAATTCGTCCAGCCTTCCGCGCAGGTTGCGCAATCCGTAGCCGTCTTTCCAGGTGAGTGGATCGGCAATGTCGCCATCATTGGAAACGCCCATTCGTAAATAACTTGCCTCTGAATCAATCTCCACTTTGATGTGACCCGGGGCTGCATGTTTGAGCGCATTGGTGATTAGCTCGCGCATCACCGATTCCAGTGTGGCCTTGGTGCGCGGCGCAAGTTCCAACTCCGGCAACTGTGCAGGTTGTTGCCAGCGCAACTGACAGTTGGCCGCTTCGCAACGCCCCTCGGCCTCGGCGCGCCAATCAGCCAGCGCATTGAGCAGCGGAACGGGTTGCGCATCCAGTGCGGCGATGGCGGTACGTAAATCCTTCATTGCATCGCGTGCCACTTCAACATTGGGTGAACCGCGCAAGTGATGTATCAATTTCAACAGCCGCGCTCCGATGTTGTCGTGCAAGTCGCGCCCGATGCGCAAGCGTTCTTGCGTCACGCCTTGTTCATAGCTGGAACGCCCACTCATCACCTGCTCCAGCAAATGGCTCAACGAGGTAGCAAACACCGCGTCGCGCGTGGAAAACAAACGTGAGCCGTGTCCAGCATATCTCATCGAATATGCGGGAAGTCTGCCGCAGCCCGGCATTTGCAGACCCAAACCTTCCTCGCGCACCCCGCCACTCGTCCCGTCTGCCGCAGACTGCTTCATTTCCAGTGGATCGAAGATGCCTTGCAACAGCGTCTCCCAACGCGCTTGCTGTTCGCTGACTGTAGTAGTGAAAGCGATAGCGGAGAGCTCCGGCAGCAGACTCTCGAAATTCGGCGCGTGAGTGTTCACGATGCGTTGCCACAACCATTGGCGGAACGGGAAATATAACCAGCCGCACACCAGCAAACTGATACCAAGGGAGGCCTCCTGCGCCAATCCAGTGTAAATAAGTACGACATCCAGCGCGATCACCGCACTTGCGCCACCTACCCACAGAAACACGCGATATGCCCACTCGTCCATGTCGAACAAGCGGTAGTGACGTAGCCCCAGCGCGATGCCGATATACATGATGAGAAAGAAGCCGAAGGCATAACCCTGTGAGAGTGCTGGAAAGAAACCCAGCACGCTGGGTCCATAGACACTGAACACAAACAGGCCGCACCCGACCACAATGGACAAAATGAACCAACGCAGGGCGGCTCGCTCCAGTGGCTGCCCACGAGTCTTGCGCCACTGCACGATAGAGAACAGGATTGCCAGCAACATTTCCAGCATCACCGGAATGCGCGAACCCAAGTCCTGATCGGGCGCCCAGCGAAACACATCGGCTGCCAGCCATGCGCCAAATATCGTCGGCAGCCATAGCAGGGTTCGCGGACGCACGAGCATGCGCGGGTAGGTCAGAAACAACGCCACCAGCGCGCATCCGAACAGGAATGCGCCAGCATGGTTGAGTGAAGCCAATACGCGGAATGTATCCCCTGATAGCGCAAGCTCACGGGTACTGTATATCGCGGCGGGCACGGTGGATACCGGAAACATCAACCCCGTGAGTGCAAACATGCGTGCGCCCCAATCGTCCATGCGCAATAGATAAACCCAAGCTGCGATCAAAAAACCCGCAAAGCCAGCGAACAGCTGGAACCAGAATACGGCGGGCAGATCGGCGAGCGGACGATGATCTACCGGCTTGATGGCCGTCTCGCCTTCGACGCCATTCTGGTCTATCCAGATCAGCGTTACCTGGGGCGAACGCAACATGGCATGCAGCGCACTTTGTCTGGAAAAGAAATCAGCCATCAGCGGATAGGTATCGAAAAAATCCGGCTCCTCGATCAAATCAGTGGGTAGTATCGCCAGCGACTCCCCCGTTGCAGAAACGAGACGTTGCACCAGCGCGCCCTTGGGAATCTGTTTCGCCAATTCCGCCGCCACCCGCACGACGCGCACCTTGTCGCCATGCGCTGCCATCTGCGCACCTAGCCAGGGTTGCTGTAATGCAAACCAAGCCGCACTGACGCTCAATGCCAGACTGCCCAGCAGTAACAGAAACAACGCATAAGTCGGTCTCTTGTGTAGCCAACGCATTTTTATCCTTTCTCATGCTTCAAGTAGGCACAAGTAGGCAACTGTAGCAAAAGTCCAAACTAAAGATACCCCCGCGTTCGCGGGATAGACAAAGTTACTTTACCCGTCACAATGACGCCCACTAATAGGACGATTGCTCTATAAACTTTTTCGCCGCTATTTATTGCTGTTCAATTCCACAGGGAGAACTCATCTTGCAACTCAAAACTGCCTTGCGTAAAGCCACAAAATTTGGCATCGGCCTGACCGCCGTTGCCACATTATTACTGTCCGGTTGTGACGGGGACGGGGGAAGTGGCGCCCCGGCTGCCAGCACCTTGAGTGGCGTTGCTGCGGTGGGTTCCCCGATTGTCTCCAGCACCCTCAAAGTCACTTGCGCGGCAGGTAGCGCGCTCACGCCCACAACCACGAGCAGTACAGGTGCCTGGCAAATCACCCTAACCGGGCAAACCCTGCCTTGTGCGGTGCAGTTAAGCGGTGGCACGATCAACAACGTACCCAACACCATGCTCTATCACTCCATTGCCACGTCCACTGGCACCGTAAACATCACTCCGCTTACCGACCTGATGGTAGCAAATCTTGCGGGTACGGCAACACCCGGCGCATGGTTTAGCAGATTGAATGCTGCACCCTCAACGCTTACCGCCATCACGCAGTCCAAAGTGGACGAAACGCTCACCAAACTGAGAATTGTCCTGAACGGCCTGCCTCTAAACACTATCAACCCGATTAACACAACTTTCACACCCACCCCCGGCAATGCTAGTGATGATATCCTGGCTGCTCTGAATGCGGCCATGATCAGCACCGGCGTAACGCATGAAGCCCTGTTGAACAGTGCATCCATACCCGCGTTTACCTCGCTTGTTACGGGCTTCGATGCGGCGCTGACATCCGCCTACGCAGGCACAGCGAGCGGTGGCACGACAGGTGGCACGACAGGTGGCACGACAGGCGGCACGACAGGCGGCACGGCAGGCGGCACGGCAGGCGGCACGGCAGGCGGCACGGCATCATGTAATTCCACAGCAGCTCCGGCCGGGATGAATTATTCTCAAACCGGAAATACCATCACTGTCACAACTACCGGCTGCATTCCTGTGCCGACTGCTGGCATGTGTAATTCATCTTCGCCGCAAGAAACCGGGATTAATGTGCTGTCCACCAGTTCTATGTTGTCGTTCCAAATGACCGGCATTTCATTCAATATTCCAGGTCTTCCTGACCCATTCTCCAGTGTTGGCTCTGCACTGGCAGGAACCAAGCAATGTATCGCTAATGCGCCAGCGGAGCTGGGAAACCTGAATATTAACTTCGATGTGTGCTATGACATGACTTTACAAATGGCATCATCGGTTGATGCGATGCGATCAACCGGGATGATTACCGTGACCAACCCAATCACAGGTACGGCCAAAGGCTCAACCACGATGCAGACCGTAACTGATTGTGCAACGAGCGGAGCCTACACGATTACAGATGCCTTTACCGGAAAGATATTAGTCAAGCAGCCTAATGGTACATATAGTCAAATTAATTGAAGCTGCCCCTGGTTTAGCAACAGGTTGGCTGTAAAAAATAACGCGCCGTTCAAACCAAATGGCGCGTTATTTTATTTTGATTTTACCCCGAAACAACTCAGATTTCCGCCTGCTGCGGGCTTCACGGTTCGCGCCGATTTCGCCGGGGGTGAGGTTTCCTCGGACCTGGGTGCCCTGCTGCTAGGTGCGGTCGATCAGCGCATCGGCCTGATTGGGCGGCTGGTCAAGGCGATTGGCGATTCCCGCGATCCGCGCTACATCATCCACTCATTATGTAATTTACTGACCCAGCGTGTCTTTCAGCATAGCAATTAGGGGACACAGCCCGATTAACCCGCTCCCCCCGGCACTCAGCGCCACAGAAACTGCGGCACATAATTAAGTAGAGCGGGGTCGAATTGACCCGCTAACCAGCATCCCTCTTTCTCCACACCAGCGTGCGATTGTTGGCGGGCATCGCCACGTCCCGCAGCAAAACCATGCCATGGGATTCAGCCAGATCATTCACCGCTTCAAAATCCCGCACGCCGCTGTCCGGGTCGCGCGACTTGAGCCACACATCGAAGCGCGCGTTGCTTTCCGAGGTGAAATTTCCGCCATGGTTGAACGGACCATACAGGCACAAAATGCCGCCAGGCTCCAGTGCGCTTGCGATGCCGGCAAACATGCTTTCAACGGCCGGCCAGGAAACGATATGCACGGTGTTGGCATTGAACACCGCGTCCACGCCGGTGACTGGCCAGTTGTCCTGATTCACGTCGATTGCCAGAGGCGGCAGCACATTGGACAGGCACGCCTCGTCCAGCCAGGCACGGATACCCTCATGGTTCACCGCCATCTCGCTGGTCTGCCAGTTCAGGTGGGGCAGCGCCTGGCCGAAATACACCGCGTGCTGGCCGGTACCGCTGGCGATTTCCAGCACACGCCGCCGGTCGGCGAACACCTCGCGCAGCACGGCGAGGATCGGGTCTCGGTTTTGTTCACAGGATTCGGCAAAGGGCTTCATGACGAGCAACTCACGGAAATATGTTGCGCCCAGCCGGGCGGGAGCGCGGCATAGTGTGCCATCTCCGGCTGCTCGTCAAATGGGCGGTGGAGTAAAACCAGCAGGCGCTGCACCTCGGTGAAATCGCGCTCCTTTTCCGCTTTTTCGATGGCGATCTGGGCCAGATAATTGCGCAGGATGTATTTGGGATTGGCGCTGTCCATGCGCGCCTTGCGCTCTGCATCTTCACTCGCCTCGCCATGTAACCGCGCGCGATAGGCTTCGGCCCAGGCGTCGAAAGCCGGACGGTCGATAAACTGGTCGCGCAGCATTGCATTCGGCTCGCCCGGCGTGGAACTGAAATGGCCCAGCGCACGGAAGAAATGGGTGTAGTCCACCCGGCCGGCCTGCATGATGTCGAGCAGCCCCTCGATCAGCGCGGCATCTTCATGGCCAACGCGGCTCAGCCCGAGTTTCGCGCCCATCAGCTCCAGGTAGTGCTGCCCGAAAGCCGGCCAGTATGTGTCCAGCACGGCCCTGGCCTCTTCCACCGGGATGACAGGCGTCAGCGCCTGGGCCAGGCAGCCGAGATTCCACAGGCCGATATAGGGCTGCTGATCGTAGGCGTAGCGCCCTTCATGGTCGGAGTGGTTGCAGATATAGCCGGGGTCGAAGGCATCCATGAAGCCGAACGGACCATAATCGAAAGTCAGCCCGAGGATGGACATGTTGTCGGTGTTCATCACGCCGTGCGAAAACCCCACCGCCTGCCACTTGGCCATCAACCGCGCGGTGCGCGCGACCACTTCGCCGAGCAAGCGGGGATATTTGTCCGCCGCGTCCGCCAGATGGGGAAAATGCCGCGTGATGACGTAGTCCGCCAGCATGACGATCTGCTCCTGCTGGCGGCGGTAAAAGAACACCTCGAACGAGCCGAAGCGCACGTGGGAAGGCGCGAGGCGCGTCACCACGGCGGCGGATTCGATGGATTCGCGATACACCTCCTGGTCGCTGCCGACAATGCACAGCGCGCGCGTGGTCGGAATGCCCAGGCCGTGCATGGCTTCCGAACACAGGTATTCGCGGATGCTGGAGCGCAGCACGGCACGCCCGTCGCCGCTGCGCGAATAAGGCGTGGTGCCGGCGCCCTTGAGCTGGATCTCCCACGCTTCGCCCGCCTGGTTTTTCACCTCGCCCAGCAGGATGGCACGCCCGTCGCCCAACTGCGGCACATAGTGGCCGAACTGGTGGCCGGCATAGAGCATGGCCAGCGGATCGCTGCCCGGCATGAGGCGATTGCCGACAAAGTGCTCGGCGAAATCGGCGCTCAAAGCCTCTCCCTGGTCGAGGTCGATCAGGCGCGCCGCGTCGGTGTTGAAGCTCACCAGATAGGGCTCGGGTAAAGGAGTCGGCCTGAGACGGCTGTGGAACGTCTCCGGCAGCCGTGCAAAACTGTTCTCGAAATTCAACTGATCAAGTTTTTTCATGGGGAAAGATTATAGTCGAGTGATTTAGTAAACTTTGTCCGATTCGGCTAGAATCAAGTATCGCTATCACTGGTTGAACAAAATTGTCGCTGCCTCCCACTCTCCGCATTATCGAGTCCATCAGGGAGATTCCCGCGCCGCAATGGAATGCGCTGGCGGGCAGCAATCCCTTTCTCTCGCATGCTTTTCTCAGCGCCTTGCAGGAAAGCGGTTGCGCCACGCCCGAGACCGGTTGGCACGCGCAGTTCCTGACGCTGTGGCAAGGGGATGAGTTGGTCGGCGCCATGCCGCTCTATCTCAAAATCCATTCCTGGGGCGAATTCGTGTTCGACTGGGCGTGGGCCGAGGCCTACCAGCGCGCGGGCCTGGACTATTATCCGAAACTGCTGTGCGCCGTACCGTTTACGCCGGTGAGCGGTCTGCGCATCCTGGCGCCCACGCCGGAGCTGCGCGCCGAGCTACTGCGCACCGCCCTGCGGCTGGCGAGTGAAATGGGCGTCTCGTCGCTGCATTGCCTGTTTCCGCCTGAATCTCAGGCACAGGAAATGCGGCAGGAAGGCATGATGCTGCGCCAGGGCGTGCAGTTCCACTGGCGCAACCCGGGCTATGCCGATTTCGACGCCTATCTCGCCGGCATGAGCCACGACAAGCGCAAGCGCATCAAGCAGGAACGGCGCAAGGTGAAGGAGGCCGGCATCAGCTTCGAACATTTAACCGGCGACAGGATCACCGATGCGCACTGGACATTCTTCGAACGCTGTTACGCGCTTACGCACCAGCAGTACAACTCGCCGCAAGCCCTGAACCTGGACTTTTTCCGGCGCATCGGCGCCAGCATGGCGGACAACATCCTGCTCGTGATGGCCCTGCGCGACGGGCAGCCCATCGCCAGCGCGCTCAATTTCCATCACAGGGAAGCGCTCTATGGCCGCTCCTGGGGCGCGCTGGAATATCACCCCGGCCTGCACTTCGAGGCCTGCTACTATCAGGCCATTGAATTTTGCATCGCACGCAAGATCCCAATCTTTGAGGGCGGCGCTCAGGGCGAACACAAGCTGTCCCGAGGATTCCTGCCAGAAACCACCTGGTCCGCGCACTGGCTGGCCCACCCCCGCTTTGCGCAGGCAGTGAACGACTTTCTCAAGCGCGAGGCGCGTGGCATGGGTTTCCACATGGACGAACTCAATGAAAGAAGTCCTTTCAAACAAGGAGTTGAAAAATGACAGACAATCACGACAAGCCCGCTGCCGAGGAACTCAAAAAGCGCCTCAGCCCCGAGCAATATCACGTCACGCAGGAAAACGGCACCGAGATGGCGTTCCGCAACGCCTACTGGGACAACAAGGCTCCAGGTATCTACGTCGACGTCGTGTCGGGCAAGCCGCTGTTCAGTTCGCGCGACAAATTCGATTCCGGCACCGGCTGGCCGAGCTTCAGCCAAGCACTCGACGTGGCGAATGTGGCTCTGATTCAGGATCGCTCGCACTTCATGATGCGCACCGAGGTACGCGGGACGCACAGCGACTCGCATCTCGGCCACCTGTTCGAGGACGGGCCTGCCCCGACCGGCATGCGCTACTGCATGAACTCGGCATCGCTGCGCTTCATCGCCAGGGAAGACCTGGAGCAGGAAGGCTACGGGGAATACCGGAAATTGTTCGAGTAGCAGTAAGGGCAAGGGATAAATATCGGCTCAGCTATACGAACGCCTGAAGCACGTCTGATGGCATGGCACAATTTCAACACTAACCTGACTTACTTTCATGAAAAACACTAAAACAACCGGTGGGCTGGTTTACTCCACCGAGCACGGTAAAATGTGCCCGGCATGTCGCAAACCCGTTGCCGACTGTATCTGCAGCCGGAACACAGCCAAACCCGCATCCGACGGCATTGTGCGCGTCTCCAGGGAAACCAAGGGCCGCAATGGCAAAGGCGTCACCCTGGTCAAGGGA
>JAUYFW010000282.1 GCA_030690835.1 Sulfurimicrobium sp.
TCCTGGCCACCTGGCGCGCCGCCGGCACCCGCAGCCAGAACATCCGCGGCGAATGGCAGTCGCGCCTGGCCGCCAATGAAAACAGGGCCGAATTCGAGCGCCGCATGGCCGGCACGCTGCCCGCCGGCTTTGCCGATGCCATGAGCGCCCACATCAGGAAGCTGACCGAAGACAAGCCCAAGGTTGCCTCGCGCAAGGCCAGCCAGATGGCCCTCGAAGTCATCACCAAGGCGGTGCCCGAGGCCCTTGCCGGTTCGGCCGATCTCACCCATTCCAACCTGACCAACACGCCCGATACCAAGCCCTTCCAGGCCGACAGCCGCGACGGCCGCTACATGATGTACGGCATTCGCGAGCATGGCATGGCCGCCGCCATGAACGGCATTGCGCTGCATGGCGGGCTGATCCCCTATGGCGGCACCTTCATGGTGTTTACCGACTATGCCCGCCCCTCGATCCGCCTTTCGGCACTGATGGGCATCCGCTCGATCTATGTCATGACCCCTGACTCGATCGGCCTGGGCGAAGACGGCCCGACCCACCAGCCAGTCGAGCAGACCGCAACCCTGCGCATGATCCCCAACATGGATGTATGGCGTCCGTGCGATACGGTCGAGTCCGCCGTCTCCTGGGTGTCTGCCGTAGAAAAGCAGACTGGTCCTTCCAGCCTGATTTTCAGCCGCCAGAACCTCAACTTCCAGAAGCGCGACGATGCGCAAATCGCCAATATTGCCAAGGGTGGCTATGTCTTGGCCGATGCGGCCAAGCCGAAAGTGGTGCTGATCGCCACCGGCTCCGAGGTGCAGTTGGCGCTGGATGCCAAGAAGGTGCTGGACGAGCAAGGCGTGGCGACGCGCGTGGTTTCCATGCCATCCACCAACGTGTTTGATCGTCAGGACCAGGCTTACAAGGACAGCGTGCTGCTCAAGGGCGTCAAGCGCGTCGCCGTTGAAGCGGGCATCATGGACGGTTGGTACAAATACGTGGGTGATGGCGCAACAGTCGGCATGACCACCTTCGGCGAATCCGCTCCGGCTCCTGATTTATTCAAGCACTTTGGCTTCACGGTCGAGAACGTGGTCAACACGGTCAAAGGTGTTCTGTAAAACCCATTAGCCACAGAGGGCACGGAGATCACAGAGAAAATCTCTGTGTACTCTGTGGTCTCTGTGGCGAAGATTTTCGTTTTTCTACTTTTAAGGAGTAACAATTATGACAATTAAAGTCGGTATCAACGGATTTGGCCGTATCGGCCGTATGGTGTTCCGCGCTGTAGCAAAGGACTTCAAGGACATCGAAATCGTCGCCATCAACGACCTGCTCGAGCCTGACTACCTGGCCTACATGCTGAAGTACGACTCCGTGCATGGCCGTTTCAATGGCGACATCTCCGTTGACGGCGGTAACATGGTGGTTAACGGCAAGACCATTCGCCTGACGGCCGAGCGCGATCCCGCAAACCTGAAGTGGAACGAAGTGGGCGCGGACATCGTGATTGACTGCACTGGTTTTTTCCTGACCACCGAATCCTGCCAGGCGCACATCACCGCCGGTGCCAAGAAGGTGGTTCAGTCCGCTCCTGCCAAGGATGACACCCCGATGTTCGTGTACGGCGTGAACCATACCAAATACGCTGGTGAAGCCATCGTTTCCGCCGCTTCCTGCACCACCAACTGCCTGGCGCCGGTTGCCAAGGTGCTGAACGACAACTGGGGCATCAAGCGTGGTCTGATGACCACCGTGCATGCGGCCACTGCCACCCAGAAAACCGTCGACGGCCCTTCCATGAAGGATTGGCGCGGTGGTCGCGGCATTCTGGAAAACATCATTCCGTCGTCCACTGGCGCTGCCAAGGCCGTGGGTGTGGTGCTGCCGGAACTGAAGGGCAAGCTTACCGGCATGGCCTTCCGCGTCCCTACCTCCGACGTGTCCGTGGTCGACCTGACCGTGGAACTGAACAAGGAAGCGTCTTACGACGACATCTGCAAGGCCATGAAGGCGGCCTCCGAGGGCGCCATGAAGGGTGTGTTGGGTTACACCACCGAGAAAGTGGTTTCCACCGACTTCGTTGGCAACAGCGCCCCATCGACCTTTGACGCTGAAGCCGGCATCGCCCTGGACCCCACCTTCGTCAAGGTGGTGGCCTGGTACGACAACGAGTACGGCTACACCTGCAACATGATGCGTTTGGTGCAACACGTAGCGAAGTAAATCAGCAGTCAGCAGTCAGCAGTCAGCAAAAAGCTGATCGCTGATGGCTGAAAGCTGATCGCTCAACAGCGTGAGGCGTAAGGCATGGGCCCACCCATCCCTTACATCTTAAATTTCCACAGGAGCTAAACATGTCCGTAATTCGTGTTACCGATCTTGACCTCAAGGGCAAGCGTGTCCTGATCCGTTCCGACCTGAATGTGCCCGTCAAGGATGGCAAGGTTACTTCCGACGCCCGTATCACGGCGTCCATGAAGACCTTCGAGCATTGCCTCAAGGCCGGTGCCAAGGTGATGGTGATGTCCCACCTGGGGCGTCCGACCGAAGGCGAATATTCCGAGGAAAACTCCCTCAAGCCGGTGGCTGATGTTCTGGCCGAGAAGCTCGGCAAGCCCGTGCGCCTGATCAAGGACTGGGTTGACGGCGGCTTCGACGTGGCTGATGGTGAACTGGTGCTGCTGGAAAACGTGCGCTTCAACAAGGGCGAAAAGAAGAGCCTGGACGAAACCACGCAGAAATACGCCAAGCTGTGCGATGTATTCGTGATGGACGCGTTTGGCACTGCTCACCGTGCCGAGGGCTCTACCCATGGCGTGGCCAAATTCGCGCCCGTCGCCTGCGCCGGCATTTTGCTGACGGAAGAACTGGATGCGCTGACCAAGGCGCTGCTCAGCCCGGCACGCCCGATGGTGGCCATCGTCGGCGGCTCCAAGGTGTCCACCAAGCTGACCGTGCTGGAAGCGCTGTCCGAGAAAGTGGACCAGATGGTGGTCGGCGGCGGCATCGCCAATACTTTCCTGAAAGCCACCGGCAAGAACGTCGGCAAGTCGCTGTGCGAAGATGACCTGGTGCCAACCGCCCAGGCATTGATGAAGAAAATGACAGCTCGCAACGCCACCATCCCCATCGCGGTCGACGTGGTGTGCGGCAAGAAATTTGACGCCAACGAGCCTGCCGTGCTGAAAGACGCCGGTGATGTGACCGATGACGACATGATTTTCGATATTGGCCCCAAGTCCGCTCAGGAACTGGTCGACATCATCATGAAAGCCGGCACCGTGGTGTGGAATGGTCCTGTCGGCGTGTTCGAATTCGACCAGTTCGGCGCAGGCACCAAGGCCATCGCCATGGCGATAGCCGAAACCAAGGCGTTCACCCTGGCCGGCGGTGGCGACACCATCGCCGCCATCCAGAAATACGACATCTATGACAAGGTGTCCTATATTTCCACCGCCGGCGGCGCTTTCCTCGAGTTCCTCGAAGGCAAGAAGCTGCCCGCGGTAGAAATTCTCGAACAGCGCGCTGCTCAAAAATAAGGAGTAATGGGCGATGGGCGATGGGTGATGGGCTTGGCCCATCCCTCATTCCCCATTACTCATCACCAATGAAATGATACGCAGAACAAAAATTGTAGCTACGCTCGGCCCGTCGTCGAATGACCCGAAAGTGCTTGATAGCCTGATCGAGGCTGGCGTTGACGTCGTGCGCCTGAATTTCTCCCACGGCAAACCCGAAGACCATATTGCGCGTGCCGAGATGGTGCGCTCCCTGGCCCGAGCACGGGGCCGCGCAGTTGGCGTGCTGGTGGACCTGCAGGGGCCCAAGATCCGCATCGGAAAATTCGAACAGGGCAAGATCACCCTGAATAACGGCGATAACTTCATTCTGGATGCCGACTGTGAACTCGGCAACCAGGAGCGCGTCGGTCTGGATTACAAGGATCTGCCCAAGGATGTGAAACGCGGTTCCACCCTGTTGCTGGACGACGGCCGCATCGTGATGTGGGTGGAAGAAGTGCGCGGCAACGAGATCGTGTGTCAGGTCCGTCAAGGTGGCGTGCTGTCCAACAACAAGGGCATCAATCGGCAGGGCGGCGGTTTGTCCGCGGCAGCCTTGACCGACAAGGACAAGGAAGACATCAAGACCGCCGCCGAACTCAAGGCGGATTACGTCGCGGTGTCCTTCCCGCGCAACGCGGCGGACATGATTCTGGCGCGCGAACTGCTGACGGCCGCCGGCGGACACGGTCTGCTGGTGGCGAAGATCGAGCGTGCCGAAGCCATTCCGGCGCTGGAAGAAATTCTCGATGCCTCGGACGCCATCATGGTGGCGCGCGGGGATCTCGGCGTGGAAGTGGGCGATGCCGCCGTACCCGCGCTGCAGAAGCGGATGATTCGCATGGCGCGGGAACGCAACAAGCTGGCGATCACCGCGACCCAGATGATGGAATCCATGATCACCAGCCCGATTCCAACCCGTGCGGAAGTCTCCGACGTGGCCAACGCGGTGATCGATGGCACCGACGCGGTCATGTTGTCGGCGGAAACCGCGGCCGGGCAATATCCTGTCGAAGCGGTGCAGGCCATGGACCGGGTATGCGTGGAGGCGGAAAAGGAAATCGAGGTTTCCCCTACCAGCATGCGCATGACGCGCAATATCGGCTCGATTGATGAATCTATCGCCCTGGCTGCGATCTACACCGCCAACCATCTGAATGTCAAGGCGATTGCCGCCTTGACCCAGTCCGGATCCACCGCCTTGTGGATGTCTCGCATCAGCACGGCCGTGCCGATCTACGCCTTGACACCCCAGGTCGAAACCCGTAGAAAAGTGACCTTGTACCGTGGCGTGTACCCGATCAACTTCAAGATGTTCACGCACGACCCCGAGCTGCTGTTGCGCGAGGCCGAGGATGAACTGCGCCGCCGTGGCGCGGTGCGCGATGGCGACATGATCGTGCTTACCATCGGCGAGCCGATCGGCAAGGCGGGTGGCACCAACACCATGAAAATTGTTAAAGTGGGCGAACACAGAAAAGCTTGAGCTTTGTAACGTGAAGGGTGAAGCCACTCGCTTCGCTTCGTTGTGAAGGGTGAAATGTAAAACGGCTTCAGTGGATGTTTTTACTTTTCACCCTTCACAGCAAGGGCGTAGCCCGAGCGGCTTCACGTTTCACCAAAAGATTCACGACTTACCCGTTAATTACAGGAGATAAATCATGGCACTAGTATCAATGCGTCAATTGCTGGATCACGCCGCGGAAAATGGCTACGGCCTGCCGGCGTTCAACGTCAACAACCTGGAGCAGGTGCAGGCGATCATGCAGGCCGCCGACGAGTGCAACAGCCCGGTGATCATGCAGGGTTCCGCTGGCGCGCGCAAATACGCCGGTGAGGCTTTCCTGCGTCACCTCATCGACGCTGCGATTGAAGCCTATCCGCACATTCCGGTGGTGATGCACCAGGATCACGGCGCTTCCCCGGCAGTTTGCATCAACGCCATCCGCTCCGGTTTCTCCAGCGTGATGATGGACGGCTCCCTGATGGAAGACGGCAAGACCCCTTCCAGCTTCGAATACAACGTTGAAGTGACGCGCAAAGTGGTGGAAATGTCCCACGCAGTCGGTGTTTCCGTTGAAGGCGAGCTGGGTTGCCTGGGTTCCCTGGAATCCGGCCACGGCGAGAAGGAAGACGGCCACGGCGCGGAAGGCGTGCTGACCCTGGATCAATTGCTGACCGACCCCAATGAAGCGGCTGAATTCGTCAAGGCCACCGGCGTGGATGCGCTGGCCATCGCCATCGGCACTTCCCACGGCGCGTACAAGTTCACCCGTCCGCCCACTGGCGACGTGCTGGCGATTTCCCGCATCAAGGAAATCCATGCCCGCATCCCCAACACCCACCTGGTGATGCACGGTTCTTCTTCCGTGCCGCAGGAATGGCTCAAGATTATCAACGATTTTGGTGGCACCATGGGTCAGACCTATGGCGTACCGGTCGAGGAAATCGTTGAAGGCATCAAGCACGGCGTGCGCAAGGTGAATATCGACACCGATCTGCGCATGGCGTCCACCGGCGCGATCCGCCGCTACCTGGCGGAAAACACCAAGGACTTCGACCCGCGCAAATTCTACGCCGCCGCAACCAAGGCCATGAAGGACATTTGCAAGGCACGCTTCGAAGCCTTCGGTTCCGCCGGTAATGCCGACAAGATCAAGCCGATCATGCTCGACAGGGTTGCATCCATGTACGCCAAGGGCGATCTGAAAGCAGTCGTCAAGTAAGTAAAAAGCAAATACAATTTTTAATGTTTAGTGTTGAATGTTTAATTGATGCGCGAAGCGCATTCCACCATTCAACATTGAACATTCAAAACTAAAAACTGCTTTTACTTAAACTGTTGCAGTAATGTAAAAAAGGCTGCCATGTGCCGCCTTTTTTGTTGTCCGCAGCCTGCCGATGCCTTTTTATGGCGGGGGAAACGGTATAAAATTACCGGCTTCCCAGAACAGCCACAAACCATGAAAATCGGGCCCTACCAGCTCAGAAATAACCTCGTTGTCGCCCCCATGGCGGGGGTGACCGATCGCCCGTTCCGCCAGTTATGCAAGCGGATGGGCGCGGGCATGGCGGTTTCCGAGATGGTGACCAGCAACTCCTTGCTGTATGGCAGCGCCAAAACATTGCGTCGCGCGAACCACGATGGCGAGGCCGAGCCCATCGCGGTGCAGATTGCCGGCGCGGTGCCGGAGATGCTGGCCGAAGCGGCCCGCTTCAATGTCGACCAGGGCGCGCAGATTATCGACATCAACATGGGCTGTCCGGCCAAGAAGGTGTGCAATGTCATGGCCGGTTCCGCCCTGTTGCAGGATGAAGCGCTGGTGGCACGTATTCTGGAAGCGGTGGTGAAGGCGGTGAACGTGCCGGTGACGCTGAAAATACGCACCGGATGGAGCCGCGACAACCGCAATGCCCTCAACGTGGCACACATTGCCGAACTATCCGGTATCCAGTCGCTCGCCATTCATGGGCGTACCCGTGCCTGCGGCTATAGCGGCGATGCCGAATACGACACTATCGCCGCAGTCAAGGCGCGCATCGCCATTCCGGTGCTCGCCAACGGCGACATCACCACCCCGGAGAAAGCCAAATATGTGCTCGATTACACCGGCGTGGACGGGGTCATGATCGGTCGCGCGGCCATGGGACGACCGTGGATTTTCCGCGAGATCGCGCACTTCCTGCAAACCGGTAGCCATTTGCCGCCGCCCGAGGTGGCCGAAATCCACCGCGTACTGATCGGCCATCTGCACGACCTGTATGCGTTTTATGGCGAATACACCGGCCTGCGCATGGCGCGCAAGCATATCTCCTGGTACACCAAGGGCCTGACGGGTTCAGCCGGTTTCCGTCATGCCATGAACCAGTTGCAGACGGTGACCGAGCAACAGGCGGCAGTTGAAGATTTTTTTGCCGAACTCGGCACGCATTCGCTTCACCTTACATATCACTCCGAAGAGCTGGCGGCAGCTTAGCTGTTCCCGGTTAGAACATAAGGCATATCGCGGCATGATCAATGAAAATGAAATCGCTACCTGTGTGCGCAAGGCCATGGGCCAGTATTTTTCCGACCTCGATGGCGAAAAACCCTGCGCGATTTACGAAATGGTGGTCGGCTGCGTCGAAAAGCCCTTGCTCGAAATCGTCCTTAACCACGCACAGGGCAACCAGACCAAGGCCGCCGAATTGCTCGGCATCAACCGCAACACCCTGCGCAAGAAAATGCAGACATACGGCATCAAATAAGTAATAGCCAAGGTTTAGTTTTGAATGTTTAGTTTTAAATTGGCGTAGTCGCGCCGAAAAGGCGCTCATCCATTCAACATTAATCCTTAAAAACTCATTTGGCCACAGAGAACACAGAGTTCACAGAGAGAAACAATGGTTTATCGTGAATATGAGCATCACCCACCGGGTGAACCTGATAACAATGCGAAACCCGCGTCATCTCTGTGTCCTCTGTGATCTCTG
>JAUYFW010000290.1 GCA_030690835.1 Sulfurimicrobium sp.
AACCAGCAGCGCGATGAAAGGCGGGAACAGCGCAATGCGGCGCAGGATGGTCCGGGCGCTTGGTGCGCCGGAGGAGTACAGCCCCGCCACGGTAATGCCGAGGATGGACAGCACCAGGAACGACCCCAGCTGGTCGGCGACCAGGCCGGTGACAATGGCCTCCTTGCCGTAGTAAGCCTCGATCATCGGCAGGCCGAAAAAGGAAGTGTTGCCCAGCCCGCCGGTCAGCATCAGCGCGCCTACCGTGGGGCGCGGCAGCTTTAGCCATTTCCCCACCGCCCAGAAAAAACCCGCCGCGAGGCCGAAATGAATCCACGCCATGGCTGCGACAAAAGCTACATCGCCGCTCAGCTTGAGATCGTGGATATACAGCAGCGTCAGCGCCGGAAGGGACACGTGGATGATGAAGCTGTTGAGCGTGGCCGGAGCTTGTTCGGGCATGCGTCCGCTGCGACGCAACAGCATGCCGGCGACAAAGCAGGCGGCGAGGAGGATGAGGTTATTCATGGATTGTTATGGTTAAGGCAAGGCCACCAGTTCCACGGCATTGCCGTCCGGGTCGCGGCAGAATAAGGCAGGTCGGCCGGAGCGGCTCATGGTGTAGGAAACGTCGGCCTGTTCCAGGGCGTGTTTCAATTGTTCAAAATCATCCACAGCCAGCGCGATGTGACGGTCGCGGCCACCGTGTTCCGGTCGTCCACTGACGAGGTCGGGATTGGGCAATACCAGCAGATGGATCTGCTGCGCGCCGATTTCGTACCAAACACCGTCAAACGCCATTGCGGGACGCCGCGAACTGGGCGTCAATCCCAGCACGCCCTCGTAGAAACCCCGCGCCGTGGCGAGATTAGACACCAGCAGCGAGGCATGGAGAAAGTTAGTGATCATTGTGTTGCTGCTCCAGTTTGCCGGAAAAAAGGCTGGCGGCGACGATCATCGCACCCCCCAGCCATTCCTGCATAGTCATGAGTTCCCCCGCGAGGAAATAGGAAGAAATCGCCGCCACCACCAGTTCGAAGAGGAAAATCACGATGGCCTGGTTGGCCGGCGTATGCGAAAGGCCGTACTGCACCGTCAGCGTCACGCCAAAAATCGCCACGCCGATGAACAGCAGCCAAAGCCATCCGCTCCACGCCAGGGTCACGAGGGGCTGCGCCTCGGACGGCGTCCACAGTATCGGCACCAGCGACAGCAGCCCCACGCCGATCCAGATGCTGAGCGATTTGACCTGAATATCCAGATTATGGGCCTTGCGCGCCAGCACGTTGGACAGCGCGAACATCAGACCGGCGGACAGCGCCAGCCACTCGGCCTGATTCTGCGGCAGCGGCAGGCCGAATTCGGGGCGCCACAACATCACCACCGCTCCTGCCAGTGACATGGCGATGACGCCGTAACCCGCGGCGCCAGGCTTCTCGCGCAGCAGCAGGTGGGCAAAAATCACGGTCCAGAACGGCGAGAGGTAAAACAGCAGCAGCACGCGCATGATTTCGCCGTGTATCACCGCCAGCACGTAGGCCAGGTTGGTCCAGCCCGCGGTAATCCCGATCAGGATGGCGAGCCACCCAGCGAGGCGAATCCGGGCAAAGGCGGTGGGAAAGAGCACGAGTCCGAGTGCAATGGCGACCACATAGGTAAGCAGGCTGGAAAGCGCGCCGGAAATGCCAGCCTCTCCGAGCAGGCGATAGGGATACCAGATCAGCCCCCAGACGATGGCGCCGGAGAGCAATCCGGAGACCGCCAGCATTTTCTGTTTTGCAACCATGCCCAACACTTCTATAATTTCCAGTTTACAATTTTGAATGGGTGCGGCCATTTGGCACAAATTGAGATATGTAGGTTGGGTTCACCCGGCCAAAGCACCCGAGTACAAGAGCGGCTTTATCGCGTAACCCAACAAACCCAACCAAAAGTAGGCGCCTCTAGGCGATATTCAAGACCGGTATTTTTAAGGAAGATTAGGTCTGTTGGGTGCGCTACGCTTCACCCAACCTACATCTCTTCTTCGTTACGTTATAAGTGACAAAAAAATATAAAACATAACCTTAACCACAAGACATAAAGTGAATCCTAACCTAAATCACCTGCATTCCTACCCGTTCCAGAAGCTGCGCGAGCTTTTTCACGGCACGACACCCAATCCCGCCTATAAGCCCGTCAACCTTTCCATCGGCGAACCCAAGCACGCCACGCCTGCGTTTATCACCCAGGCATTGACGGACAATCTGGCGGGGCTGGCGAATTATCCCACAACCCAGGGCAGCGAAGCGCTGCGCCAGTCGATCGCCGATTGGGTGGCGCAACGCTACAAGGTGCCGGCGCTCGACATCAACAAGCAGGTGCTGCCGGTCAACGGGAGCCGCGAGGCGCTGTTCGCTTTCGCCCAGGCGGCGATCGATACCACGCGCACGCAACCGGTGGTGATTTCGCCCAACCCGTTTTATCAAATCTATGAAGGTGCCGCCCTGCTGGCAGGGGCGACGCCGCATTACCTCAACACCCTGCCGGACAACGGCTATAGCATGGAGTTCGACCGCGTGCCGGAAGGCATCTGGCAGCATACCCAGCTGGTGTACGTGTGCTCGCCCGGCAACCCCACCGGCAAGGTGATGGATCTGACGGAATGGAAGCATCTGTTCGAGCTTTCCGATCACTACCGCTTCATCATCGCCTCCGACGAATGCTATTCCGAAATCTACCCCGACGAGGCCAACCCGCCGCTGGGCGGACTGGAAGCCGCGCACCGTCTGGGGCGCCACGACTATCGCCGCATGGTGATGTTCAGCAGCCTGTCCAAACGCTCCAACGTGCCCGGCATGCGCTCCGGTTTCGTTGCGGGCAACGCCGAAATCATCGAGAAATTTCTGCTTTACCGCACCTACCACGGCTGCGCCATGAACCCCGCCGTGCAGGCCGCCAGCGCGGCGGCGTGGAACGACGAGGCGCATGTGCTGGAGAACCGGCGCCAGTATCGCGAGAAATTCGCCGCCATCACTCCCCTGCTGCAGGAAGTCCTGACGGTCGAGCAACCGGATGCGGCATTTTATCTCTGGGCCAGGACGCCCATCTCCGACCGGGATTTCGCTTTGGGCTTGTACCGGGATTATAATGTCACGCTTTTGCCGGGCAGCTTTCTCGCCCGCGAAGCGCGCGGCATCAACCCCGGCGAGCATTTCGTGCGCATCGCGCTGGTCGCGCCAATGGCAGAGTGTTTGGATGCGGCGCAAAGAATTCAGGCATTCGTTAAACAAACCCTTTAGGAAAAATCATGCAAGAACTGCAAAGCATCATCGAAGAAGCCTTTGAACGCCGTGCCGACATCACCCCGCGCAATGTCGAGACCAAGGTCAAGGACGCGGTCGACAGCGTGCTGGAAATGCTCGACAAAGGCCAGTTGCGCGTGGCTTCCAAGGTGGAAGGCGCATGGGTCACCCATCAGTGGCTGAAAAAAGCCGTGCTGCTGTCCTTCCGTCTGGAAGACAACTTCTTCATCAAGGGTGGATTCACCAACTACTTCGACAAGGTGCCGTCCAAGTTCGCCGACTACAACTCCAAGGATTTCCGCGAAGGCGGCTTCCGCGTCGTGCCGCCCGCTGCCGCCCGCCGCGGCTCCTTCATCGGCAAGAACGTGGTGCTGATGCCCTCCTATGTCAATATCGGCGCCTATGTCGATGAAGGCACCATGGTCGACACCTGGGCCACCGTCGGCTCCTGTGCGCAGATCGGCAAGAACGTGCATTTGAGCGGCGGTGTCGGCATCGGCGGCGTGCTGGAGCCGGTGCAGGCCGGCCCCACCATCATCGGCGACAACTGTTTCGTCGGCGCCCGCTCCGAAGTGGTGGAAGGCGTCATCGTGGAAGACAACTGCGTGATTTCCATGGGCGTGTACATCGGTCAGTCCACCAAGATCTACGACCGCGAAACCGGCGAAGTGTTTTATGGCCGCGTGCCCGCCGGCTCGGTAGTGGTGTCCGGCAATTTGCCTTCCAAGGATGGCAGCTATAGCCTTTATTGCGCGGTGATCGTGAAGAAGGTGGATGAGAAGACCCGCAGCAAGGTGGGGATTAATGAGTTGTTGCGCGGGATTTGATTCGCGAGGATATTACGTTGTTAAAGTTGTTAAATATGTCTACTTAAGCCATCACATCAATGATATTGAGGAACACAATGTTGAAAATAGCTGCAACTACAATTCTGCTTTCCTCGCTGTGTTCATCGTTTGCGTTTGCTTCAAATGCCGATTTAGTAAGAGACCTCAAACAAATCAAGAATTTTGCGCTTGTAAAGGGAGAGTTAGAAACGACCACAGAGTTCAACAAACGAAAAGAGCAGCTGTATGAACGGTATTCGAAACGAACTTATCACATCGAATTAAGTGTCAAAAATCTGAATGGCGAGCGCGAAAAACGGGTTAGCTACGCTAATTGGGATAGCGGGAAGCAGGTTATCTACAATCCAGACACCGAAGAGTTGACAGTTTCAATGCCGGAATTTAAATCCAGGGCGGTGTGGATCGCCAGAAACGGGGAAGAGAAATATATAAGTTCATTTTGTTACATTCAAACAGAGCCAAATATTATCAAATCTAATTTTTATATTGCACAAAATAACTTTGGGGCTCAGTTTAGAGTTGCGAGCCACGTTGCCACCTCCTATGGTATTGCGATACTTCCTAAAAACGAAAATATTAAGCTGCAGAGCTTTACTACAACCGTTAGCCGCGAAAAAGCACGCGATATCCTCGAGAAGGGAAAGCTGGTTATTGAAGCCCGACCAGACTTACAGAGCATAAAGGAGGGGCGCTCGTTACTGATCATCCACGAATATGAGGTACGCCCGACTATTAATAGCCCTACACGCTTTACCCAAACAGCATACATGCTACCCGTTAATTTTATTTCCATGTCTCTATACAGCGGAAATGGTGTTGAAGTCCCTTTAGTAGAAGGAATACAGCAAAATGCCTCGGCACTAAACCGATAAAGGCAGAGATAAACATCATTGAGAGGATCTCTTGGACATGGCCGATTTTGAATTCAAAAGCAAACCGATCTCATTCCAGCAAGGATGGGTGCCAAACACGTCAGGGTCTGTCATTGGAGAACATCAGTACAAGCCAGACCGTTCTTTCAAGGACGAAAATGGAGATGTTGTTTGCGTGATCGAATCAACAAGTACAAATGATCGCAAGGTTGGAGTAGGCGAACTTTGTCTCGCTGACAAGTTTTTTGCTGACAGTGGCGTCAGTGGAATTTTGCTCTTCTCCCTATGCGGAAAGTCGAAGCATCCGCCAAGCCCAAGTACGCAAGCTCAGTATCTTGAACCTTATTTCAGACATCTCAAATCCATTGAGCACCCACACGGAGTGAAAGAGGTGTACTTCATATCAGAAGAGGATTTCGAATCATTAAACTGGGTGGCTCTCGATGCTTCTTTTGTCGCCAAAGCGAAGGTACTCAAGGTCTCTCAATGACAATAGATAGAGAAAAATACGGGGTCAGCCCGCGCAATAACCAACGGGCATTGCGCCGTATGTCATTCGGTGCAATGCGCTACGCTTATTGCACCCTACGAGATTTGAGAGAGGAATACGATGCCAACAATTTCCATGTTCTACGGAATTTTGATTCGGATGTTCTTCAATGACATTGAGCGCCATCACCTTCCTCACATACATGCAGAGTATCAAGGGCAAGTAGGAACCTACGCAATTCCAGATGGATCGCTACTTGCCGGTGAATTGCCTCCAAGCAAGCACAAGCTTGTTGTTGCATGGATTGAAATTCATCAGGATGATCTCCTTGCCGACTGGGAGCTTGCGGTAAATGGCAAAAAGCCATTCCCGATCAAAGGACTCGATCAATGAGAATTGCAGAATTATCCCCACATGCAGACTG
Organism: Sulfurimicrobium sp.; assembly: GCA_030690835.1. Taxonomy (GTDB): domain Bacteria; phylum Pseudomonadota; class Gammaproteobacteria; order Burkholderiales; family Sulfuricellaceae; genus Sulfurimicrobium. Next base: position 5,898 of record JAUYFW010000290.1, read on the forward strand.
GACTTTTTCGGTAATCGCCAATGATGGGCGAATTGGCCAATTTGATCTTCGCCCCTATCTTCAATATGAAGCGTTCGAAGAACTGAAGGACATTGCCGAATTCATGAAAATAAAGAACGGCGGATACTTCGTTGAGTGGGAATGCGGCGCGGACCTCTCGGCAGATACGATTGAG
>JAUYFW010000308.1 GCA_030690835.1 Sulfurimicrobium sp.
CTGATCATCGGTGACATCAATCAACGACAAACGGCGTCAGTAAAGAAACTGACGCCGTTTCGCTTGAAATTCTTTGCCGTAACAACCATCGCCGAACGTGAACATCAGGCCATCAAATTAGCTGATCACACTCAACAGGGCACCCTGCTGGAAGCCAATGACGATTTTTGCCTCGCCATTTCCTACAACCCGGGCTACCAGAGCGTTTTGAAGGACCTCAAGCAAAGCACCCGACAGCGCTTTGTCGCCCTGGAATTCAATTACCCCGCTGCGGAGCTGGAACGCAAGATCGTCAGCAATGAATCCGGTGTGGCGCTGGATATCGCCGAGAAACTTGTCAAATTCGCGCAAATGACGCGCAACCTCAAGGGAAGCGGCTTGGAAGAAGGGGCCAGCACGCGCCTCCTGGTGCATGCGGCCAAGCTCATGGCCTCGCACATCGAGCCCGTCACGGCATGCCAGAGCGCCATTGCCCAAGCGCTTACCGATGATGAAGAGATGCTGGCTGCCGTGCAGGAACTCTCATCGTCCTTGTTCTAATGGCCAGGATTAACGGGTTTTTCTGGCCGCCATGACAGCCTATCCAGACTCCGCCAGCGCAATTACCCGCTATCTCGAGGAATTGCTCGAGGTCGAGTTCACTTTTCTCCACGTCGGTGAATTGGCAACATCGCTTGCTGCGCTTGCCCCAGAAAATCGGGAATTCCTGCTCGGCTGGACACGGCGCATCGCCAGCACCAACATCCAGATTGCCTATCAGTTCGCGCTCCGCGCCATAACATTACTGGATCGCATGGACCGACGCCTGATCGAGGCATGGGCGCTGCACGCCATGGACACCTACGATCGCAGCGGTCTATCCTCGGGCATGCGCATCATCAAGGAAGTGGAAAACTTCGCCCACCAGAGCCATGAGCGCTCAGCCGGCGTGGTGTTCGAGGAAGTCGGCGGCATCATGCTCAATTTCGTGCACGGGCTATCCGGACGGCGCCTCAAGCTGGAACAAGGTGATGCGCCCTACACCGACAGCGAAACGCTGTTCCTGCCCGCCGTCATCGCCCGCATGCAAACGGCGAAAGACAACTTCACCCTGTGCAAGGCCATGGTCACCATGATGTGGGCTCAGACCCGCTATGGCAGTTTTCGCGTGCAGTTGCCTCAATTGCTCGGCGCCTATGAGGATAGCGAACGCGCGCTGAAATGCTTTCACGCGCTTGAAACCTTGCGCCTGGAAGCCTGCATTGCGCGCGAGTTGCCCGGCTTGTACCGCGAGATGCAAAAATTCAGGAGCGAACTGGGCGAAACGCTCCCTCACGACTGGCAAGGCTTCGCCCAGCAATTGGGGCATATCGAAGCCACGGTCGAAGACAGCCTGCGCCTGCTCGTCGAGGCCTACGCCGCAACTTCAGCGCCAAGCTTGTGCTATCAGGGCGAACTGCGCCCTGAAGCCATCGCGGCTTGCATGACGGCGCGTATCGCCAAGGAAAAAATCCTGTTGCGGGTCAAACTGTCGCAGCTCGAACAGGAACTACAGAAGCACCGCAGCACCGAGGCCAGAGACAAACCAGCCAAATTCGGCCTGCAGGAAAAGCCGGAAACCGAGCCCGGCCTCACTGCTCTCGAACTCACGCTGGATGGTGCACCGATCTCCCCACCCGAGGACGTGCGCCAATTGATCACCTCGATTCAACTCGATCTCGGCGAGATTCCACCGGAATACCTGGTCGCAGCCGGACCGGGTGAATATGACCCGCGCCTGTATGAGGAAAAACCCGCCGACCCGGACGACGTATGGCAAGGCACTTATCACGAGGAAGGCGCGTCGCTCTACCCTGAGTGGGATTACGGCCGCCAGCATTACCGCAAGAACTGGTGCGTCATGCGCGAGAAGGACGTGACGCCGGTACATGACGGTTTCCGCGCAGCCACGCTGCAAAAATACAGCGGTCTGGTGAAACACCTGCGCAAGACCTTCGAGGCCATGCGCGACGAAAATCGTCTCCTGAAGCGCCAGTCCTATGGCGACAACGTGGACATCGACGCGCTGGTTGAAGCGCTGGCAGATGCCCGCGACGGCAGCGAAATGAGCGACCGCCTGTTCATGCGCATGCATCGTACCGAGCGCAACATCGCGGTGATGTTCATGGTCGACATGAGCGGCAGCACGCGCGGCTGGATCAACGACGCCGAACGCGAATCCCTGGTACTGCTGTGCGAAACGCTGGAAACCCTGGGGGACCGTTACGCCATCTATGGCTTTTCCGGCACCACGCGCAAACGTTGCGAATTATTCCGCATCAAACGCTTCGACGAGCCCTACAACGCGGAAGTGCAGGGCAGGATCAGCGGCATCCGCCCGCAGGAATACACCCGCATGGGCTTCGCCATCCGCCATCTGACAAGCCTGCTGAAGGAAATCGAGGCGCGCACCAAGCTGCTCATCACCCTTTCCGATGGCAAGCCCGACGACTACAACGACAACTACCGCACCCAGTATGGCATCGAGGACACGCGCAAGGCGCTGCAGGAAGCACAACGTAGCGGCATACACCCGTTCTGTATCACCCTTGACGAGAAAGCGCGTGACTATCTTCCCCATCTCTATGGCGCGGTCAATTACACCGTAATCGACGAGGTGGGAAAGCTGCCCTTCAAGGTCGCGGACATCTATCGGCGATTGACGACCTAGGCAATTCCGATTACTTTGTCGAACAAATTAAATCAGGGAACAAATCATGCGTAAATTGCTGGCCATTCTCGCCACGGCACTATTCCTCATCAGCGCAACGGCTCAAGCCAGCGGCGGCGGGGGCGGGGGTGGCCCATCTCCCTACGCCAAGCTGGAAACCCTCACCGTCAACCTTCAGGGCTTGACGCAATACTTGCAGGTCAACATGGTACTCAAGGTCGCCAAACCCGAAATCGCCGAATCGATCAAGGGCTGGAATCCCGTTATTCGTCATGAATTGATCCTGCTGCTCAGCAGCCAAACGGGCGAGGAACTTGCGACGCTGGCTGGCAAGCAAAAAGTGATGGGCCTGATTAAGGCAGCCGTCAACAAGGTGTTGAAGCTGGACGCCAAGGATGGCGTGACGGACGTTCTGTTCGAATCCTTCGTTATTCAGTAAGCCTGCCGGTTTTTCCCCGCGCCTTTTCATATCTGGCTGAAACACCTCCCACCGTGCAATACGGGGCGCCCTCTTCCGGGCATTGCGCTCCGTTTTAGTGCGCCGATCAAGGAAAAATACCGCAATAAATTATTTATATTGTTTTAAATCAGATGCTTGATTGATTGGCATACGACTTGCTTTGACTCCACCCATACTCGTTTAGAGTCACTTTACTGGAGCCATCATGTCCGACCGTTTCAATCTTCTTGATTTCTCCAAGGCGAACATTCGCACGCTGCATCTGACCTGGCTGGCTTTCTTTGTCAGCTTCATGGTGTGGTTTGCACACGCCCCGCTGATGCCTTTTATCCGTGAAGCATTGCAGTTGACCGATCTTCAGACCAAGATGCTGCTGATTCTCAACGTCACCATGACCATCCCGGCCCGAATCCTTGTCGGGATGCTGGTCGATCGTTATGGACCGCGTATCCTGTTCTCAGCCATCCTGATCCTGGGCGGCATCATCAGTATGGCTTTTTCACTGGCCGAAAATTTTCAGCAACTAGCGCTGTTGCGTTTTCTCTCCGGCTTTGTCGGCGCCGGTTTCGTGGTCGGCATCCGCATGATCTCGGAATGGTTTCCCGCGCGCCAGACCGGCGTCGCCCAAGGTATTTATGGGGGCTGGGGCAATTTTGGCTCAGCCGGTGCTGCCGGCTTGCTGCCCATCATCGCCGCAAGTGTGGGCGGGCCAGATGGCTGGCGTTACGCGATTGCCCTCACCGGCCTGATTGCCATTGCCTACGGCATACTGTTCTACTGGAAGGCGCGCAACACCCCCAAGGGCTCGACCTATTTCAAGCCCAAGAAAACCGGCGCACTGGAAATAACCAGCGGCTTCGATCTCGCGCTGTACATCCTGATGAATATTCCCATGTACCTGGCCTTGGGCGTGCTGACCTGGAAGCTTTCCCCTTCCGGCATGAAACTGCTGGGTCAAAGTACGGTGTACGTCATCTATGCAGCTCTGACACTCACCTACCTGGTTCAGGTCTGGAAAATCTGGCAGGTGAATGCCCATGTTCTGAAAGAACCCGTGCCGGAACTGCAGCGCTATTCCTTCACCCAGGTAGCCATACTCGACCTGGCATACATGGTGACATTCGGCACCGAGCTGGCGGTGGTTTCCATGCTGGCGCTGTTTTATGTGGACATGTTTGCCATGGACAAGGTCGTTGCAGGCCTGCTGGCGGGCTCTTATGCGGTCATCAACCTGGTTGCCCGCCCTGCCGGCGGCTTGCTGAGCGACAAGTTCGGCCGAAAAGTCACGCTTATCATCGTTTTTGTCGGCATCGCACTGAGTTTCATGGTGCTGAGTAATGTCAGTACGGAATGGAGTCTGTCCATGGTGGTGCTGGCCGCGACGTTTGGCGGCATCTTCTCGAAAGCCGGATCGGGTGCCGTGTATGCCATGGTACCCCTGATCCAGCGCCGCCTTACCGGCCAGATCGCCGGCATGACCGGCGCTTACGGCAATGTGGGAGGAGTGTCCTTCCTCACTGTGCTGGCCATGGTATCCACGCAGACATTCTTTCTGGTGATAGGCGTGACCGCGGCAATTGTATTGCTGTTCATTGCGGTCTTCCTGCGTGAACCCAAAGGGCACATGACCGAAGTACTGCCGGATGGCACCGTACAATTGATCGAAGTACACTGAGCGCACCGTGAGCAAAAGCCTGATCATCAGCCTGGGGCAATATTCAATTGCCGGCGTCAAGCCACGGAACGAGGATTTTTACGGCGCATCTGTTCCCACAGGCTCAACGCTGGACAGCAAGGGCATCTGTGTTGCCATCGCCGATGGGGTCAGCGCAAGCGAAGGAGGGAAAGAGGCGAGCCAGATCGCGGTGCGCCAGTTTCTCGACGATTACTACAGCACGCCCGATTCATGGTCAACCAAGCATGCCGCAACCAAGGTTCTGGGCGCGCTTAACCTGTGGCTCTACAACCAGGGGCAAAAACTCTACGGCGGCAATTGCGGGCTGGCGACCACCTTCAGCGCCATCATCCTGAAATCCCAGACGGCCCACCTGTTTCATGTGGGGGACAGTCGCATCTACCTGTTGCGCGAAGGACATCTGGAGTGCATCACGCGGGATCATCGCGTGCATTTCGGCGACAAAAGCGATTATCTGGCCCGGGCACTGGGCATTGATGCGCGACTGGGCATCGACTACCACACCCGCGACCTGCAAGCCGGCGACTGCTTCATTCTGACCACGGATGGCGTGCACGATGTGCTGCGTCTGGAGGAAGTGGAACACATACTGAAAAGCCATCAGCCGGACCCGCAGAAACAGGCCGAGGCACTGGTGGATCAGGCGCTCAGCCAGGGCAGCCAGGACAACATCACCTGCCAGGTAGTACGCATTGATGCGCTGCCGCAAGCCGACAAGGGCGAATTCTTCGAACACCTGGCCAGCCTGCCCTTCCCTCCCGATCTCAAGGCCAGTCAGGTGCTGGATGGCTACCGCATTCTGCGCGAGCTAAACGCCACCTCACGTAGCCAGGTCTATCTGGCGGAAGACACGCTGGACCAGCAAGCGAAAAAGGTCGTCATCAAAACGCCTTCACAGAACTTCAACGACGACCCGCTCTACATCGAGCAGTTCCTGCATGAAGAATGGGTGGCGAAACGCCTGGATTCGCCGCATCTGATCAAGGTTTGCGACCGCGCCGCACGGCCGCGTACCTTTCTTTACAGCGTGGTCGAATACATCGAGGGCCAGACCCTGCGCCAGTGGATGCGGGACAACCCCAATCCCGGCGTTGACCGCGTTCGCGCCACGGTGGACCAGATTGCGCGCGGCTTGCGCGCCATGCACCGGATGGAAATGATTCACCAGGACCTGAAGCCGGACAACATCCTGATCGACCGCAACAACACCCTGAAAATCATCGACTTCGGCTCCACCCGCATCGCCGGTCTGGCCGAAACCCAGAGCGTGCTGGAGCACAAGAACATCGTCGGCACCGCAAGCTATTCCGCCCCGGAATACTTCAGGGGCGAACAGGGTAGCAACCGCTCGGATATTTTTTCACTGGGCGTTATGGCCTATGAAATGCTCACCGGGAAACTGCCATACGGTGACATCACCCCCGAACAGGCCGCACGGAAGAAATTCACTTATACCCCCGCACGGCTGCATAATCCAGCCATTCCGGACTGGGTGGATGCCGCGCTGGAAAAAGCGACACACCCCCATCCCAACAGGCGCTATGAAGTGGAATCCGAATTCGTCTCCGATCTGACCCGCCCAAACCAGAGCCTGCTCAACGAAGGGCGCAGCCGCCCCTTGCTGGAACGCAATCCGCTGGGCTTCTGGAAAGGGCTATCGCTGATCCAACTGGCGGTGATTCTGGCTCTGGGCTATTTGCTGCTGACAGGCTGACGGCATGGTCGTCTGTGGCCGATTGACGTAAGCAATATAGTCACCGGCCTTCAGGCCGGTGTATTTCAGTTTGGAAGGGGTGTGCACCCCTCCCAAACCGCGCCTTTGAAACCCCGCCCTTCAGGGCGGGGAGGCGCTCGTTCCGGCCTGAAGGCCGGGGTTTCAACCAGC
>JAUYFW010000313.1 GCA_030690835.1 Sulfurimicrobium sp.
GACGTCGGCACCCTGCAACGCCTGCCGCGACTCATCGGCGAAGGCATGGCGCGCGAACTGGCCTACACCGCCAGAAACGTCGGCGGCGCCGAAGCCCAGGGGATCGGGCTGGTCAACCGCTGTTACGCCAGCAGCGACGAACTGCAATCCGGCGTCATGGAACTGGCGCGCGGCATCGCGGCCAAGTCACCGCTGGCGGTGCGCGGCAGCAAGGAAATGATCGGCTATGCCCGCGACCATTCCGTCGCCGACGGCCTCAACTACATCGCCACCTGGAACGCGGCGATGCTGCTCTCCGACGATCTCGGCGAGGCCATCGCCGCGGCGCGCGCCAAGCGGCCGCCACGGTTCAGCGACTGACTCAAGAGGATGCCATGCCAAAAACCATCATCGACCATCTCGCCGACCTGCAAGCGCGCGTCGGCCAGGAACTGGCCGTCAGCGACTGGCTGGAAATCACCCAGCAACGCATCGACCAGTTCGCCGAAGCCACCGGCGATCATCAATGGATACACGTCGATGCGGCGCGTGCCGCGCAAGAGTCGCCGTTCGGCGGCACCATCGCCCACGGCTATCTGACGCTGTCCCTGCTGGCCAAGTTCGCCCAGGAAAGCATCGCCATCGGCAACGTCCGCATGGGGGTGAACTACGGACTCAACCGCGTCCGCTTTACCGCGCCGGTGCGCGCCGGCAAAAGCATCCGCGCCCGCTTCAAGCTTGCCGCATACGATGAGATTGCCGGTGGCGCCCAACTCACCTGGAACGCCAGTGTCGAGATCGAAGGCAGCGAAAAACCCGCCTGCATCGCCGAAATGATCTCTCGCTGGTACGCCTGACTCTTGACTCTGCGCATGGCGGTATAATGCGCCGCGCAAGGGAGGCGTGGCCGAGCGGTTTAAGGCAGCAGTCTTGAAAACTGCCGTAGGGGCAACTCTACCGTGAGTTCGAATCTCACCGCCTCCGCCAATGGCATACCCGCCTTATTCGCCCTTAACCCGCTTAAACATTGAGCATTGGCGCGATTTCAAGAGGGATGCGAAAACGACAAAAGCTGTGGATAAGGTTGGTTAAGGTTGGGTAACTTGCCCCAAATAAGCCCCAAATTTCTAACGCTCCGCCGCCCCAATGCTGCGCGCCCAGGCCTGCCAGGCAAGCAGCTTGCCTCTCAGGTCGTTGCATTGCTCGCCGTTGGCGGCGAGGTTTTCGAGGGCGTCTTCCGGGGCGAGTCCAGCGGGATCGGCTTGGGGATCGGTGCCATC
>JAUYFW010000315.1 GCA_030690835.1 Sulfurimicrobium sp.
ATTTCTTCATGCACTATGCGCTCACCCATTTGGTGAGTCCGCTACAGGCTGAATTGCACGGATTTTGCGGCGCATGGCGGCGTTGTAACTCCTTGGAATGGAATGACCATTCCGCGTCGTTACGCCTTGCCCCGCACCCCAAGTGGGGTAAGCAGGCATTTCGCCGCCAGGCGAAAGCTCGCAAAATCCGCACACTTCAGCCTGTCCAACTGAGGTTTCAAGGATAATGTTTCAGCCTACGCTTAAGGGTGTTGCTCCTCAATGACTTAAACCATGTAATTCCATATGGGTTGATTACTTCAACCAGAACTTCGCGACTTGCTGCGGGGTCATTACGTGCGGTTTTCTCGATTTTGCGAAACTGCTTCGTGATTTTGTTGTCTTTATTGTTTAGAGGCCTACCATCCGAATGGACATTAAAAGGAGGATAAGGTCATGGCAAAGAAACTCAAGGCAAGAACTGGAAAGGATAGGCGTACATTAAAATTGGGCCGGTTTGCTGACTGGATGGAGCGTCGCAGCTCCGTCCAGCGCCGCAAGCCCCAATCTCACAATAACTTCTTCTGAATCGGATGTAAGGTGCGTTACGTGCCCAGTTTTCCCCCGCCTGTTTCTCCGCTAGATACGGAAGGCGTGAAGCCAGTTAGTCAGGCCCGGCCTGTTCGGCCCGTCACCAAGTCAGCTATCCCGCCGATAGTGTTTGCACATTATCGGCGTGCGGTGGAAGCGGGGGTGGAGGAACGAGATGCGCGGGCGCCGGTGGAGCTCCGCTCCGAGCTGGACCGGCGTAGCGTCTGCAGGCGTATCGGCAAGGAGCGCGATAAATTGCTGCTGCTGGATTCCCGCGCGGAGTTGGAGCGTAGGCGAAACAACCGTCGGCAGGCGGATTTTCGGACAAGCATAGACGAAGAGATTTAACTCCGAGCTGTCGAACGGAGCCGTCTGCATCGCTCTATGGTCAGGTTGTGCTGCATGAGGTTGATCGCGCGGTTGAGACGCGACATAATTGCATGCCATTCTGGCATAAGCTCTGGTTAAACGTGGTCGCCCAAAAACTCCGGCTGGAAAACCAGCCTGCCTTCGTGCTGCATTCCTATCCCTACCGCGAGACCAGCCTGATCGTCGAGGTGTTCAGCCAGAACTTCGGCCGTCTGCCGCTGGTGGCGCGCGGGGCACGCCGGCCCAAGTCGGCGGTGCGCGGCTTGCTGATGGCTTTCCAGCCGCTGCAGTTGAACTGGTTCGGCAAAACCGAGCTGCGCACCCTCCACAGCGCGGAGTGGCAGGGTGGGCAGCCGCAACTGCAGGGTATGGCACTGATGTGCGGTTTCTATCTTAACGAGTTGCTGCTCAAGCTGTTGCAGCGCGACGATCCCCACGAACAGTTGTTTCTTTATTATCAGGAAACGCTGCAACTGCTGAGCGCCAGCAGCGACGTTGCGGCTATTCTGCGGCGTTTCGAGAAGCGCCTGCTGCAGGAGCTGGGCTATGCACTGACACTCGATCGCGAGGCGGAAACGAATGCGCCGGTAATGGCGGGAGAAGACTACTGTTACGTGATCGAGCGCGGCCCGGTGCGGCAATCCGCAGGGCAAAACGGTGTAGAATTGCGCGGCAAAACCCTGCTCGATCTGGCGGCCGACGATTACAGCGACCCGGTTACGCTGCAGCAGGGAAAGATGCTGATGCGCACGTTGCTCAACCACTATCTGGGCGACCAGCCGCTCCATACGCGGCAATTATTGAAGGATTTACAGCAAATATGATTCAGTTGGGCGTCAACATCGACCACGTCGCCACTTTGCGCCAGGCGCGCGGCACGCTTTATCCCAGCCCGGTGCAGGCGGCGCTGATGGCGGAATCCGCCGGGGCGGACGTGATCACCCTGCATTTGCGCGAGGATCGCCGCCACATTCAGGATGCGGACGTGGAAATCCTGCGCCAGTCGTTGCAGACGCGCATGAATCTGGAAATGGCGGTGACCGACGAGATGGTGCAAATCGCGCTGCGCGTTCTTCCCCAGGATGTGTGCCTGGTGCCGGAAAAGCGCGCGGAGCTGACTACCGAGGGCGGGCTGGATGTGGCAGCCCATTTCGCCAAGGTCAGCGAGGCCTGTGCTGTGCTTGGCGCGGCAGGGATTCGCGTGTCGCTGTTCATCGATGCCGATCGCAGGCAACTGGACGCGGCGCAGGCCGTTGGTGCACCGGTGGTGGAAATCCACACCGGACATTACGCCGATGCAAGCAGCGGTGCCGAGCAGCACAAGGAATTCGAGCGCATTGCCGATGCCGTGGCCTACGGGCAGTCCATCGGCTTGCAGGTCAATGCCGGACACGGCTTGCACTACCATAACGTGCAGCCCATCGCCGCGCTGCCGGGCATGGCCGAACTCAACATCGGCCACGCCATCGTTGCCCATGCGCTGTTCGTGGGCTGGGAGAACGCGGTGCGGGAAATGAAATCCCTGATGCTGGCGGCCCGGGCCTAAGTGATCTACGGCATCGGCACCGACATTGTATCCACCAGCCGCATCGCGGCGGTCTGGGAGCGGCATGGCGAGGCTTTTGCACGGCGTATCCTGGCGCCACAGGAGTGGGAAGGTTTCGTCGCCAACACTCAGCCAGCGCGCTTTCTCGCCAAGCGTTTCGCCGCCAAGGAGGCTTTCGCCAAAGCCCTCGGCACGGGAATCCGCGCTCCGGCAACCTGGCACAATATCCGCGTGGCTCATGATGAACTGGGCAAACCTTTATTGGCTTTCGATCCTGAACTGGCGGAGCTGCTCGGTCGCCATGCCATCCGCCGCCACCATCTTTCCATCAGCGATGAGAAGGATATGGCGGCGGCTTTCGTGATTTTGGAAAAGTAAGGCCTGGAAAAGTAAGGAGAGAGCATGTCTTTGGGTCCGGTGATGCTGGATGTGGTGGGAGAGGCGCTGAGCGATGATGATCGCAGGCGATTGAAGCATCCGCTGGTAGGCGGAGTGATCCTGTTCAGCCGCAACTACGAATCGCCGGAACAGTTGCGCCTGCTCACCGCCGAAATCCACGCCCTGCGCACGCCGCCGTTACTGATTGCGGTGGATCATGAAGGGGGCAGAGTGCAGCGCTTCAAGGAGGGGTTCACCCGCCTGCCGCCGATGCGAGAGCTGGGAATGATCTGGGATGAACACCCCGGCCGCGCCAAGTCGCTCGCGCAGCAGACCGGCCAAGTGCTTGCCGCCGAACTGCGCGCTCACGGGGTGGATTTCAGCTTCACCCCGGTGCTGGATGTCGATTACGGCGCCAGCGGCGTGATCGGCAGCCGCGCTTTTCACCGCAAGCCGCAGGCGATTGCCGACTTGGCGCACACTCTGATGCTGGGCTTGAAGCAGGGGGGCATGGCGGCGGTGGGGAAGCATTTTCCCGGCCATGGCTTCGTGCGCGCCGATTCCCACCTTGAAGTGCCGGTGGACGAGCGCTCCTTTGCCGATATCGAGGCGGAAGACCTGGTGCCGTTCCGCCAAATGATCGATTTCGGCATGGCCGCCATCATGCCCGCCCATGTGATTTATCCCCGGGTAGACCCGAATCCGGCGGGATTTTCCAGCATCTGGCTGAAGGATATCCTGCGCAAGCGGATGGGCTTCGAGGGCGTGATTTTCAGCGACGATCTCTCCATGGCCGGGGCGCATGTGGCCGGCGGGCCGGTGCAACGGGCGGAGGCGGCGCTGAAGGCGGGCTGCGACATGGTGCTGCTGTGCAACAAGCCGGATGACGCGGACGAACTGCTGGCCGGCCTGCGCTACGATATGCCGGCGGTGGGCGTGTTGCGCCTGTTGCGCATGCACGGCAAGCCCCATCCGCTTTCCCTGGCGAAATTGCACGAAGACGCCCATTTCCTCAAAGCGATCCATGCCGTGGGCAGCATCGGCATCCACGAGGGCAATCTGCCGCTGGATGACCCTGGCAATAGTTGCGGGCATGGATAAAACCTCTAACCCCCCTCGGTCCCCCCTTGTCAGGGGGGAAGGCCAATGCTCCTCCCCTGACAAGGGGATGCCGGGAGGGGTTGAGCACTTTCTGCCTTACAACAAGAACCTCACCGTACTAGCCCGAGAAAACCGGAAAAATCCCACCCAAGCCGAAATCCGTATGTGGCATGAAGTACTGCGCATGCGCCAGCTTGCTTGTTATAAATTTCTCCGCCAGAAACCCATCACGAATTTTATTGTTGATTTTTACTGTTCCGAATTAAAGCTCGTGATCGAGATTGATGGCGACGATCATGCCGAGAAGGCCGGGTACGATCGTAAACGTAGCGATGTTTTGAATGGATATGGCTTGACCGTCGTTCGCTATGCCAATAACGAGGTTTTGGAAAACATCGAGGGTGTTTATGAGGATTTGGTGCTTCAGATTCAAAACCTAACCCCCCTCAGTCCCCCCTTGTCAGAGGGGAAGACCAATGCTCCTCCCCTGACAAGGGGAGGCCGGGAGGGGTTTGCCGAGATTGATAAATGAGCCTCGCTTCCTGTCGCCAGTGCCCACGTCTGGCCAGCTTTCTTGACGAAGTCAAAGTCGCGCATCCCGGCTATTACGCTCGCCCGGTCGTGCCCTTTGGCGACGATAATCCGCGCATGCTGATCGTCGGACTGGCGCCCGGCATGCATGGCGCCAATCGCACCGGCCGCCCCTTTACCGGCGACCATGCCGGGATTCTGCTGTACCAGACCCTGCACCGTTTCGGTTTTGCCTCCGGGCCGGAATCTGTCAGCGCCGATGATGGTCTGCGCCTGCTGGACTGCCGTATTACCAATGCAGTGAAATGCCTGCCGCCACAGAACAAGCCGGAAACCGCCGAAATCCGCCAGTGCAATAATTACCTGCGCAGCGAACTGGCGGCCTTGCCGGAAGGCACCGCCGTGCTGGCGCTGGGCAATGTCGCACATCAGGCGGTGTTGCTGGCGCAGGGCTTGAAGATCAAGGCTTACCCGTTTGGGCATGGCACGCACTATCGTCTGCCCAGCGGGCTGAGTTTTTATTCCAGCTACCATTGCAGCCGCTACAATACGCAGACCCGGCGGCTCACCGCAGAGATGTTCGAGGCGGTTTTCGCCGACATTCGCCATTACCTTGACGAGTAATGTTCGACAGTAAGCCATTTCTCGCCGGTTTGCCCCATCTCCCCGGGGTGTACCGCATGTTCAACGCGGCGGGGGAGGTGATCTATGTCGGCAAGGCGCGCGATCTGAAAAAGCGCGTGACGTCCTATTTCCAGAAAACCGACCACATTCCGCGCACGCGCCTGATGGTGTCGCAGATTGCCAGCATCGAGACCACGGTGACGCGCAGCGAGGCCGAAGCGCTGCTGCTGGAAAATAATCTCATCAAGTCGCTTGCGCCGCGCTTCAATATCCTGTTTCGCGACGACAAGTCCTATCCCTTCATCGTTCTCACCGGGCACCGCTTCCCCCGGCTTGGCTACTACCGTGGCGTGCAGCACAAGGGCAGCCAGTATTTCGGCCCCTTTCCCAATGCCGGCGCGGTCAAGGAGAGCATACAACTGCTGCAGAAGGTGTTCCGCCTGCGTACTTGCGAGGACAGCGTGTTCGGCAACCGCTCACGCCCCTGTCTGTTGCACCAGATCCAGCGCTGCACCGCACCCTGCGTGGGTTTGATCGATGCGGAAAGCTACCGCGCCGATGTGCATAATGCCGCGTTGTTCATGCAGGGCAAGGATCAACAGGTGATGGAGGCCATCTCCGAAAAAATGCAGGCAGCGGCGGAGCAGTTCCGTTATGAGGAAGCCGCGTTGTACCGCGACCAGATCGGGGCCTTGCGCCGCGTGCAGGAAAAGCAGTACGTCAGCAGCGGCAGCGGGGCGGATGCGGATATCGTCGCCTGTTATGAACAGCAGGGCATGGTGTGCGTCAACCTGGTGATGGTGCGGGGCGGACGGCATTTGGGTGACAAGAGTTTTTTCCCCGCCAATGCCGGCCAGTATGATACCGCAGCGGCGCTGGAAGCGTTCCTGGAACAGCACTACCTCAACCAGCCGGTGCCGCGCCAGATTTTTGTCAGCGAGGCGCTTGACGGCGAAGCGCTGGAGACGTTGCTGAGCGAGCAGGCGCGGCACAAGGTTCAGATCAGCTGGCGCATCACCGGCGAGCGCCGGGTGTGGGTCGAAATGGCACTCACCAACGCACGCCTGGCCGTGGCGCAGCGCCTCAGCCAGCAAGCCAATCAGGAGGCGCGTCTGGCAGCCTTGCAGCAGGCATTTGACTTGTCCGACAGCCTGCAGCGCATCGAGTGTTTCGATATCAGCCATACCATGGGCGAGGCAACCGTGGCCTCGTGCGTGGTGTTCGACCAGGGCGACATGCGCAACAGTGAATATCGCCGCTACAACATCAGCGGCATTACGCCGGGCGACGATTTCGCCGCCATGCGCGACGCGCTGCAACGGCGCTACAGCAAGATCGCGGCGGGCGAGGGCAAGATGCCGGACCTGATCCTGATCGACGGCGGCAAGGGGCAGCTCGGCATTGCGCTGGAGGTGCTGGCCGACCTCGGCTTGAACGAGGTGGCGGTGGTGGGCGTGGCCAAGGGTGAAGCGCGCAAACCTGGCCTGGAGCAGCTTATTTTCCCTGAGCGCGACAAACCGTTACAATTGCCCAAGGATAGCCCGGCCCTGCACCTGATTCAGCAAATCCGCGACGAAGCCCACCGATTTGCCATCAGTGGCCACCGGGCCAAGCGTGGCAAGGTGCGAACCCATTCCTCCCTGGAGGATATTGGTGGTATCGGTGCCAAGCGCAGGCAACGCCTGCTGACCCGCTTCGGCGGTTTGAAAGGGGTCATTGCGGCCAATGTTGACGAGTTGACGCAAGTGGAAGGGATCAGCCGGGCGCTGGCGGAAAAGATTTACCAGGAACTGCATTAGGCCGACATGCCACTAAATATACCAAATCTTCTTACCTGGCTCAGGATTCTCCTGATACCGGTGTTCGTTTCCATGTTTTATCTGCCGCAGGATTGGTTTTCCGCGCATGAAGTCAATTACATTGCCACGCTGATTTTTGTTGCTGCCGCGCTGACTGACTGGCTGGATGGCTACCTGGCGCGGGCTTTGAACCAGACTTCCGCGTTCGGCGCTTTTCTCGACCCCGTTGCCGACAAGCTCATGGTGGCTGCCGCACTCGTATTGCTGGTCAAGCTGCAGCGCGTGGATGCAGGCATCGCCCTCATCATCATCGGCCGCGAAATCGCGATTTCCGCCCTGCGCGAGTGGATGGCCGGGCTCGGCAAGAGCAAGAACGTGGCGGTATCCTTCGTCGGCAAGCTCAAAACCACTGCACAGATGGCCGCGATCCCCCTTTTGCTCTATCACGACAAGATTGGCGGCCAGATTGATTCCCAGGCTGCCGGCACCATTTTGATTTACGTCGCGGCGGTTTTGACTTTGTGGTCAATGGGTTATTACCTGAAGAAGGCCTGGCCTCAGATTGCGGAGCAAAATTGAATGGCCAGGATGCTTGACATCAGGCGCTAGATCATTAAAATGGCGGCTTCTCAAATGCGGGAATAGCTCAGTTGGTAGAGCGATACCTTGCCAAGGTATAGGTCGCGAGTTCGAGTCTCGTTTCCCGCTCCAGCATTCAAGGGAAAGCGCAAAGCTTTCCCTTTTTAGTTCCAGCAGTTTGCCAGGTTACACTGGCGGGGTAGCAAAGAGGTTATGCAGCGGCCTGCAAAGCCGTTTAGAGCGGTTCGATTCCGCTCCCCGCCTCCAAATTCCCAGCCCGGGTGGCGAAATTGGTAGACGCAACGGACTTAAAATCCGTCCTCCGCAAGGAAGTACCGGTTCGATTCCGGTCTCGGGCACCACTCGCAGGCCAATTACCTGTGTCAGTTATTTCCCTCCCTCTGTTTTTACAATTTCGAAGTAACATGAAATGTATTTGTATTGCGTCCGCACCGTGCGGATTGTAGGTCAACTTCGTTAAGTTAAAAAATTTAATCATGGCTTCATGAAGAGCGCCACTGCTGATTTTCTCCAGTACAATCGCTGCTTTTGAATTAGGTGTTTCTTGATGCTGGAAGGGAAAGACCTCGCCTGTGTGCGGGGCGAGCGCACATTGTTCAGTCATCTGAACTTTACCTTGCACGAGGGCGAGTTGCTGCTGGTGCAGGGAGCCAATGGAAGCGGCAAAACCAGCTTGCTGCGCATGGTGTGTGGCCTCCTGGCGCCCGAGTTCGGTGAAATTCTGTGGCGCGGCGAAGAGATTGGCGCGGCGCGCGAGACCTACCATGCCGAGATGGCCTATTTTGGCCATGCGCCGGCGGTCAAGGAGGATCTGAGCGCCGCCGAGAATCTCGATTTTTCCTGTCGTCTGGCGGGAGTTCCGGTGGATGGCGATGAGGTGAAAGGTGCGCTGGGGCACCTCGGTTTGGGGCATTGTTTGAACCTGCCGACGAAATCTCTGTCTCAAGGGCAGCGTCGGCGTGTTGCGCTTGCCCGTCTGATGCTGGTCAAGGCCAGATTGTGGATACTTGATGAGCCGTTGACGGCGCTCGACCAGGCCGCCCTGCAACTGGTGCAGACTTTGATCGGCGAGCATTTGCGCCAGGGTGGCATGGCTTTGATGACCACGCATCAGCCGGTCATGATCACGGGCATAGTGCCCAAAACCTTGCAATTGACGCCATGAACATGCTGCAAATTGTCTTTGTACTGCTGCGGCGTGAGTTGATGCTGGCCATGAGGCGGCGCGGGGATGTGCTTACCGTGCTGTTTTTTTTCGTCATCGTCGCCAGCCTGTTTCCGCTCGGTGTCGGACCGGATACCAAACTGCTGCGCCTGATGGGCGGCGGCGTGGTATGGGTGGCGGCGCTGCTGGCGGCCATGCTTTCGCTTGGCCGGATGTTCGCCAGCGACTATGCAGACGGCACGCTGGAACAACTGGTTTTGACGCCGACACCCCCGGTGGTCTGGATAACCGGTAAGATACTGGCCCACTGGCTGGTGAGCGGGGTGCCGCTGATCCTCGTGGCGCCGGTGCTGGGCGTTCAGTTCGGCCTGTCGAGCGAGGCGCTGGGCGTGCTGGTGTTTTCGCTGCTGCTCGGGACGCCGGTGCTGTCGCTGATCGGTGCCATTGGTGCGGCGTTGACCCTGGGTTTGCGTGGCGGCGGGGTGCTGGTGTCGCTGTTGGTGTTGCCGCTCTACATCCCGGTGCTGATTTTTGGTGCCGGCGCGGTGGATGGTGCGATGTCGGGCCTGGGCTCGGAAGCCCACCTGTCGTTGCTGGGCGGTATTTTGATTTTGGCTTTCATGCTGACGCCCTGGGCGGTGTCGGCGGCGTTGCGGATTTCGATTGAATGATGAACAGCATTAACTGGTATAAATATTCCTCTCCGGCGACTTTCTATGTCCTTGCCGGGAAGATGATCCCATGGTTTTACGCGGCGGCAGCCTTGCTCTGCGTGGCTGGACTGTATATCGGGTTTTTTCTCGCGCCCACCGATTTCCAGCAAAGCGAGGCCTATCGCATCATCTTCATCCACGTGCCGGCCTCCTGGATGTCGATGTTCATTTATGTGGTGATGGCCGTCTGGGCGGCGATCGGGCTGGCCTTCAACACGCGATTGTCGTTCATGATGGCGAGCGCTTTGGCGCCTACCGGGGCCATGCTGACTTTCGTGGCGTTGTGGACGGGGGCCTTGTGGGGCAAGCCGACCTGGGGCGCGTGGTGGGTGTGGGATGCGCGTCTGACTTCTGAACTGATCCTGTTCTTTCTCTATATCGGCTTCATGGCGCTGCAGGCGGCGATCGACGATCCGCGCCGCGCCGACCGCGCCGGCGCCCTGATTGCACTGGTGGGCGTGGTTAACGTGCCGATCATCTATTTTTCCGTCAGATGGTGGAACACCTTGCATCAGGGCGCTTCGGTGAGCGTGAGCAAGGCGCCGAGCATGGCCTCTATCATGCTGGCAGGCATGCTGGTGATGGCATTCGCCGTGTGGATGTATGCCATTGCGGCGGCACTTTCGCGGGCGCGCAGTATTATTTTGGAGCGTGAACGAAATAGTCAGTGGGTGGCCCAATTGCTGGAGGCCAAGGTATGAACTGGAATAGCTGGTCGGAATTCTTTCACATGGGCGGCTATGCCCTTTACGTGTGGGGTTCCTATGCGGTGACGGCCGCCTTGATCGCCGGCGAGATTCTGTTGTTGAGAGCGCGGCGGAATAATGCGCTGAAACTGGCACGGCGCACGGTGAAATATGGCAAGGTTGAAAAGGATGAAGGTAACAATGAAAGCACGACATAAGAAGCTCATTTTGATTGCCGTGGTGGTGATGGCGCTGGGCGCGGTGGCGGCGCTGGTGCTCAACGCTTTCCAGAGTAATCTGGTGTTTTTCTTCTCCCCGACTCAGGTCGTCAACGGCGAGGCGCCGCAAGAACGTGCTTTCCGTATTGGCGGGCTGGTCGAGAGCGGCAGCTTGCGCCGCGAGCCTGACGGTGTGACGGCGCATTTCCGTGTCACCGATACGGCGCAGACCGTTTCGGTCACCTACAAAGGCCTCCTTCCTGACCTGTTCAAGGAAGGCAAGGGCGTGGTGGCGGAAGGGCGCATGAACAGCAGCGGCGTGTTCATGGCCGAGCAGGTGCTGGCCAAGCATGATGAAAACTACATGCCGCCCGAAGCGGCCAGCGCGCTGGAACAGGCGCAAAAAGCACAGAAAACAGTAATCAAACCGCAAGAAGGTAAATAATGATTCCAGAACTTGGCCATTTCGCGTTAATTCTCGCGCTGCTGCTGGCGCTTGTCCAAGGCATCCTGCCCCTGGTGGGAGCCGCACGCAACAATCCGGCGTGGATGGCGGTCGCCAAACCGGCCGCCCGCGCCCAGTTTTTGTTTGTCGCCATCGCCTTTGGGTGTCTGGCCTATTCGTTTCTGACCCTCGATTTTTCGGTCACGAACGTGACCCGGAATTCCCATTCCCGCCTCCCCGAAATTTACCGCTTCACGGCCACCTGGGGCTCGCATGAAGGCTCGATGCTGCTGTGGACCTTTATTCTCGCCTTGTGGACCGTGGCGGTGACCCTGTTCAGCCGCCATCTGTCCGAGGACATGGTGGCGCGGGTGGTCGGCGTGATGGGCCTGGTTAGCTTCGGTTTCCTGCTGTTCATGCTGGCCACCTCCAATCCCTTCCTGCGCATGCCGATGGCCATGGATGGTTCCGATCTTAACCCGATGCTGCAGGACCCCGGCATGGTGGTTCATCCGCCGATTTTATACATGGGCTATGTCGGATTTTCCGTGGCTTTCGCTTTCGCCATCGCGGCGCTGCTTTCCGGCAAGCTGGATGCCAGCTGGGCGCGCTGGTCGCGCCCCTGGACCACGGCGGCATGGTCGTTCCTGACGATAGGCATCATGATGGGCAGTTGGTGGGCCTATTACGAGCTGGGCTGGGGCGGCTGGTGGTTCTGGGATCCGGTGGAGAACGCCTCGCTGATGCCTTGGCTGGTGGGTACGGCGCTGATCCATTCCCTGGCGGTGACCGAGAAGCGCGGCAGCTTTAGGGCGTGGACGGTGTTTCTCGCCATCGGCGCATTTTCCCTGAGTCTGCTCGGCACCTTCCTGGTGCGCTCTGGCGTGCTGTCGTCGGTGCACTCCTTCGCCACCGATCCGACACGCGGCCTGTTCATTCTCATTTTCCTCGCCGTGGTAATCGGCGGCTCGCTGCTGCTGTTTGCCATGCGCGCCTCGCAGGTCGGCCTGGGCGGCCGCTTCGCGCTGGTGTCGCGCGAATCGTTCCTGATGGTGAATAACATCCTGCTCCTGACGGCGACCGGATCGGTGTTGTTGGGGACGCTATACCCGCTGTTTCTCGATGCGCTCGGGCTGGGCAAGATTTCGGTCGGGCCGCCTTATTTCAATTCCGTATTCGTTCCCCTGGTAGCGCCGCTGATATTCCTTAGTGGCGTTGGCCCGCTGGCGCGGTGGAAACAGGCCAGCGTGCCTGAATTGGCCGCACGGCTAAAATGGGGTTTCGGCGCCAGCGTTGTGGTGGCATTGCTGCTGCCATTTACACTGGGGGAGTGGAAGCCGATGGTTTCCCTGGGCTATTTGCTGTCCCTGTGGATCGCAGTTACCGTTGCCATCGGCGTGCGTGGCCGCATGCGGACGGGTGCGGGCTGGTCGGCGAACTTCTACGGCATGAATCTCGCTCACCTTGGCGTGGCGGTCACCGTGATCGGCGTCACCATGGTGTCGGCCTACCAGACCGAGCGCAACGTGCGCATGGAGGTGGGCGATACCGTGACGGTAAAGGACTACACCTTCCGCTTCGATGGGGTGAAAGATATTGAAGGCCCCAATTACAGGGGCGCGCGCGGCACACTGGAGGTGAGCCGGAACGGCAAGCCGGTTTCCACCCTGCACCCGGAAAAACGCATTTACACTGCCTCCGGCATGCCTTTCACCGAATCGGCGATCGACTACGGTTTGACGCGCGACCTGTATACCGCGCTGGGCGAATCCCTGGATGGCGGTGCCTGGAGCGTGCGGCTGTTCCATAAACCCTTCGTGGTATGGATCTGGATCGGCGCGGTGCTGATGGCTCTGGGCGGTTTGCTGGCGATCAGCGACCGGCGCTATCGCGCCTCGCGCAAGAAGGGGAGGGCTGAAGCATGAAGCGTTTCCTGATTCCCCTGGGCATTTTTATCGTGCTGGTGGTCTTTCTCGGCATCGGCCTCAAGCTCAATCCACGCGAAGTGCCTTCGCCGCTGATCGGCAAGCCGGCGCCCGATTTCAAGCTTGCCCTGCTATCCGACCCGGCCAGGCAGTTGAGCCCGGCGGACCTGCGCGGCAAGGTCTGGCTGTTCAATGTGTGGGCCTCATGGTGCGCTTCCTGCCGGCAGGAGCACGATCTGTTGCTCGGTCTGGCGAGGCAGGGCGGCGTGCCGATCTATGGCATGGACTACAAGGACCAGCCCGGCGATGCGCAGGCCGTGCTGAATCGCTACGGGAATCCCTATGTGGAGACCGTCGTCGACCTCGATGGGCGGACGGGCATCAATTATGGTGTGTATGGGGTTCCCGAGACTTATCTCATCGACAAAAACGGCATCATCCGCTACAAGCATACCGGACCCGTGACTCAGGAAATTCTGGACAAGAAAATTCTTCCCCTGGCGAAGGAGTTGCAGCAATGAGACCGTGGATGATGATATTTGTACTATGGTTGCCGTTTGCCGCCCTGGCTGGCGAAGCCCAACCGATGGCCGAAGACCCCGTGCTGGAGCAGCGCATGATCAAGCTTTCCGAGGATTTGCGCTGCCTGGTGTGCCAGAACGAATCGCTGGCGGGCTCCCATGCCGAGTTGGCGCAGGATCTGCGCCAGGAAATCCGCGAACAGATGCGCGCCGGCAAGAGCGACGGGCAGGTCATCGACTACCTCACCCAGCGCTACGGCGATTTCGTGCTTTACAAGCCGCCGGTCAAACCGCTGACCTGGCTATTGTGGTTTGGCCCGTTCGCGCTGCTGATCGGCGCGGCCGGTGGTCTCTATGCCTATATAAAGCGACGCGGCAACAGTCTGGTCGACGAACCCTTATCCGAAGAAGAGAAAAAACGCGTGGCGGCTCTTCTGGGTAACAACGGAAATAAATCATGAGCAATTTCTGGACGATTTCGCTGTTCTGGGCGTTTTTTCTGCTTTTTATCGTAGTGGCCCTGGCGTTTGTCCTGCCGCCATTGCTGCGGCGCAATGCCAAACTGGGGCAAGTGGATAGAAAAGAGGCCAATGTCGCCATCTATTACGATCAACTGGCCGAATTGAAGGCGGATCTCGATAGCGGCGAACTGGATGCGGCGCAATATGAGGATGCCCGGCGCGAAATCGAAAAACGCCTGAGCGAGGATGTGCCGCTGGAACCCGCTCCTGTCGCGGCCGCCCCGGCAGGTCGCTGGCTGGGGTATGCGCTGGCCGGAGCGATTCCGGCGCTGGCGATCGCAATGTATGTGGGCCTGGGGAATCCCGAAGCACTGCTCATGTCACGCGACAAGGCTCCCGCCACGGTGGAGCAAGGTCAGCACGATGCGGCTCCCATGATCGCAGCCCTGGAAGCCAAGCTGAAGGCGAAGCCGGACGATGCCGCCGGCTGGTACATGCTGGCGCGCTCTTATGCCACGATTGGAAATTACGGGGAAGCGGCACGCGCCTATGCCAAAGCCAGCGAGCTGTTTCCCGACGATGCACGCCTGCTGGCGGACTACGCCGACGCGCTCGCCATGGCGCAGGGACAGAGTCTGCAGGGCAAGCCGCTGGAACTGATCAATAAGGCGCTAAAGTTAAATCCGAATGATGAGAAAGCGTTGAATCTGGCCGGAACGGCTGCCTATGAGAAGAAGAACTTTGCCATGGCGGCTGAATATTGGCGGCGACTGCTGAAACTCCTTCCGCCTGGCACCGATGCCTCCAGGGGGATTGCCGCTGCGGTGGCAGAGGCCGAGAAGGCCGCGGGTGGTGTTCCCGCCCTGGATAACCTGTCCAGCCTTGATGGGAAAAGTAGTGGCGAAGGAAAAGTCGGCCAAGCGTTGAAGGGCTCTATGGCAGGCGTTTCCGGCACCGTGTCGGTACGCAAGGACCTGGCCGGAAAAATCGACCCTGCAGATACGGTATTCATTTTTGCGCAACTGCCGCAAGGCCCAAAAATGCCACTGGCCAGCTTGAGGATTAACGCCAAACAGCTTCCTTATCACTTCACGCTGGATGATTCCGTGGCGATGTCGCCGAACGACAAGCTTTCGAATCATCCCGAAGTGACAATCAGCGCGCGCGTGTCGAAATCAGGTCAGGCAATGGCCCAGAGCGGCGACTTGCAGGGAAAGGTTGGACCCATCAAGCTGGGACAGAAAGACGTGATGATCACCATCGATTCCGTGGTGCCCTGATAACGGGCTCCTGATAATTCAGGATCCCTGATGATTCGGGCCGGGTAAGCTTGATGGAACATGCATGAAACCGCCATCAATCTCCCAGGTGGTGCGTCTCTTCTCCCGGTAATCCTGTGTCGGGGTCGATCCAGTCGGCTATGCCGAGTTCCGCTTCCGCTTCTTCGAGTGTTTCGCCTGGTTCGTAGTCCGAATCGTCGTTGTATTCCATGTCATCGATAGCGCCCAGCAGGGTGGGGAACGGGCCGAACACCTTGTCGGTGGTTCTGTCCTGCCAGAAAAACCCATCCGGACGTTCAATGATGCGGGTCAAATCGTATTCGGGGGGGGCGGGGATGCGCTCAGCCATGTCGATACCTCCTCAGTATGGAACACCTCTTGGAGGAAATTATAGTCCCAAATTCGCGGCCGCGTACTAGCAGTATTTGGGTTAAACTGATTTGTCCTGGCAATTGTGATATCTGCTGGCTGGGGAGCTGAATCCGCCCCCCCCAAGCCGGTACTTAAGTAAACCTTAAATTTATGTCGCTTAAAAACCTCTCGATCGCCCTGATACTGACATTGTCTGCCGAGTTGCTTTGGCGGCAGCCGCTGGCGGATGCCACTTCCTTTTCCGAACGGCCCGAGGTGCAGCAGTTCGTGGCGGACATGGCGAGCAAGCATGGTTTCGATATGGATAGCCTGACCAGTCTGTTCGCACGCATCACGCCGCGCCCCAGTGTCGCGAAAACCATGACCGGGCAGGTGGTCAAGCCGCCTTCCTGGGCGCGTTATCGCGGCAATTTCGTCAATCCATGGCGTATTTCGCACGGCGTCAGCTTCTGGAACGAAAATGCCGAGGCTCTAATGCGAGCGCGGCGTATCTACGGCGTGCCAGAGGAGGTGATCGTCGCCATTATCGGCGTGGAAACCCGTTATGGCAGCTATCCCTTGCCTTACCCCGTGCTCGATACGCTGGCCACGCTGGCATTCGATTATCCGCGACGCGGCGAATTTTTTCGCGGGGAACTGGAGCAGTACCTGCTGCTAATGCGGGAAGAAGGCCGAGATCCCCTATCCCTGCGGGGCTCATTCGCCGGCGCGATGGGGATTCCGCAGTTCATGCCCAGCAGCTACCGAACCTATGCGGTGGATTTTGACGGCGACGGCCATCGCGATTTATGGGACAACACCACGGACGCCATCGGCAGCGTGGCCAATTACCTCAAGACTTATGGCTGGGAGGCCGGCCAGCCGATCGCCATGCGCGCCTATCTTCAGCCGGACGCCGCCAGCGACCTGCTCACCGGGACACTGAAGCCGGAGCACAGTGTTGAGGAACTAGCGGCGCGCGGCGTCAAGCCCGCCGGATTCTTGGCGCCTGCGACACACGCCGCGCTGCTGGCTGTGGATGTCGAGGATGGCCGGGAGTATTGGCTCGGGATGAGCAATTTTTACGCGATTACGCGCTATAACCGCAACCTGTTCTACGCTCTGGCGGTTTATCAGTTGAGCCACGAAATCAGGCTTGCGCGCATGGTGTCGCTCAACTAGCGGGAATTCACATGATGCTTAAATCACTCGTTCATGGATGCGGCCTGCTAGCGCTGATGGCTGGAGCGCTGGTTCAGGCTGCGCCCAGAGGGGAAATAGTCAGTGCCCTCAAGGATCAGCAGGAAGTGGCGGTCACCATCTATAACGAGAATCTTGCCTTGGTGAAGGATCAGCGCCGGGTCGCCTTGGACAGGGGAACAAACCGTCTGGCTTGGCGTGACGTGAGCGCGCGTATCATGCCGGAAACCGCCTTGCTGCGCAGCCTTGGCAGTGGCGATGGCGTGACGCTGCTGGAGCAGAATTTCGATTTCGATTTGCTTACGCCGCAGAAGCTGCTGGACAAATATGTCGGCCAGAACGTCACGGTCATCAAGACCAACCCCGCTACCGGGGCTGAAAGCAGCGAGGTCGCCACGGTCCTGGGCAGCAATGGCGGCGTGGTGCTGAAATTCGCCGACCGCATTGAAACCGGCATGCCGGGCCGCATTGCCTTTAAAGCCGTGCCCGATAACCTGCGTGACCGGCCGACGCTGGTGATTACGCTGCACAGTCCCGCCGCGGGCGTCCAGCCGATGGAATTGAGCTACCTCACGGGTGGCTTGTCGTGGCGCGCCGATTATGTTGCGGAATTGAGCCCCAAGGACGATAGCCTTGACCTCAACGGCTGGGTTACGCTTACCAATGTCAGCGGCGGCAGTTATCCCGACGCCAAATTGCAGTTGGTGGCCGGCGACATCAACCGGGTGCGGCGCGAGATGGATTTTGCCCAGGAGGGGCGGGTGATGAAGGCGATGCCCATGGCGGCGCCCGCGATGGCCGAGGAAGGACTGATCGAGTATCACCTCTATACCTTGGAGCGGCCCACCACCATTGCCGAGCAGCAGACCAAGCAGGTCGCCTTGCTTTCCGCCAGCCATATTCCAACCAGTAAGGAACTGCTGCTGCAGGGGCGCGATTATTACTATCGCAGCAGTTACGGCGATCTGGGGCAAAAAATGAAGGTCGGCGTGTATGTCGAATTCGAGAACAAGGGAGGGGGGTTGGGCGTGCCGTTGCCCAAAGGCGTGATCCGGGTTTATAAAAAGGATTCGCAGGGTAACGCCCAGTTCGTCGGGGAAGACCGCATCGACCATACGCCGCGTAACGAGAAAGTGCGCCTGAAACTGGGCGAAGCGTTCGATGTCACGGCTGACAAGAAGCAGACCGATTTTCAGAAGCTTGGCGGCAGTGGGCGCTACAATTCTATTTACGAGAGCGCCTACCAGGTCGAACTGAAGAACGCCAAGGACGAAGCGGTCACGGTAAAGGTGATGGAGCCCGTGCCTGGCGACTGGGAAATTCTGAGCGAAAGCCAGCCGCACAAGAAGCAAGCCAGCAATACCGTGGTGTGGCGTGTGACTGTTCCGGCGGGTGGCAGGGCCATGTTGAATTACCGGGTGAAAGTGCGGCTTTAGGGCCAATACTGTTTAATTAAGCAACTAGCCCATGTAGGTTGGGTTAGCGGCTTTATCGCGTAACCCAACAAACCCAAACACTCAACACAGGTGTTTAGAAGGTAGATTGGGTCTGTTGGGTTACGGCGCCAAAAGCCGCGCCTAACCCAACCTACATGTCGGAATCTCCCTTAAATAAACAGTATTGGCTTTAGGGCTCGTTATTTGCAATGGTTGATCAGGCTGTTAGTCGAGGCGTCGAAGGCGGTTGACGATTGTTGTCGGGCCAACTCGGGCAGGATCTTGCTGGCCAACTGCTTGCCCAGCTCCACCCCCCATTGGTCGAACGAGTTGAGGTTCCAGATAATTCCCTGGACGAAAACCTTGTGTTCATACAGGGCGATCAGCGCGCCCAGCGTGTGTGGCGTGAGTTTGCGGAACAGCAGGGTGTTGGTGGGCTTGTTGCCGGGAAAAACCTTGTGCGGCAGCAGGCGTTCCAGCGCTGCGCCACTCATGCCGGCTTGCTCCAGTTCCGCCCGTGCTTCCGCCTCGTTCTTGCCCTGCATCAGCGCCTGCGTCTGGGCAAAGCAATTGGCAAGCAGGATGCGGTGGTGGTCGCCGATGGGGTTGAGGCTCTCGACGGGCGCAAGGAAATCCGCGGGGATCAGCTTGGTGCCCTGGTGGATGAGCTGGTAGAAGGCGTGCTGGCCGTTGGTTCCGGGTTCTCCCCAGATTACCGCTCCGGTCTGGTAATCGACCGCTTCGCCCTCGCGGGAAATGCCTTTGCCGTTGCTTTCCATGTCCAGTTGCTGCAGGTAGGCCGGCAGGCGGTGCAGATACTGGTCGTAGGGCAGCACGACATGGCTCTGGGCGTCGAGGAAGTTGTTGTACCACACTCCCAGCAGGCCGAGGATGACTGGCATGTTGTTTTCGAAAGCGCTGGTACGGAAGTGTTCATCCATTTCGAACGCGCCGTCGAGCAGCGCCTCGAAGTGATTCATGCCGAGGTAGAGCGCGATCGACAGTCCAATCGCCGACCATAGCGAATAACGTCCGCCTACCCAGTCCCAGAATTCGAACATATTTGCGGTATCGATGCCGAATTTGGCGACTTCGGCGGCGTTGGTGGAGACGGCGACGAAGTGCCTGGCGATGGCTGCTTCATCCTGTGCCGCGCGCAACAACCACTCGCGCGCGGTGCGCGCATTGGTCAGCGTTTCCTGTGTGGTAAAGGTTTTGGACGCGACGACAAACAAGGTGGATTCAGGATTGAGGCGTTTGAGCGTTTCCGCGATATGGGTGCCATCCACGTTGGAGACGAAATGTACGTTGAGGCCGGATTTTTCATAATGCCTGAGGGCTTCGGTGACCATCACCGGCCCGAGATCCGAGCCGCCAATGCCGATGTTGACGATATCGGTAATCGTTTTGCCACTGTATCCCAGCCATGTGCCGTTGCGTACCCGCTCGGAGAATTCGCGCATGTGTGCCAGCACGCGTTTCACATCGGGCATGACATCCTTGCCATCAAGCAGCAGCGGTTTGTTGGAGCGGTTGCGCAGGGCGGTGTGCAGCACGGCGCGTCCCTCAGTGAAGTTGATGGCTTCGCCCGCGAACATTTTTTCAATCCAGTCGGCCAGCTTTACTTCCCGGGCTAACTGCATCAGGAGCGAAAGTGTTTCCGCCGTAATGAGATTTTTCGAATAATCGAGCAGTATTTCCCCCTGTTTGAGGGAGAAGCGGGCAAAGCGCTGCTCGTCGTCACGAAACAGGTCGCGCAGATGTTGCCGCGAGAGGCTTTTCTGGTGCGCTTGAAGAGCTTGCCAGGAAGGGGAACGGGTGAGCTTGGACATATTTCGGCTAAAAAGTTATTTGATCGGACTCAGGATGATCCCCGCCAAAGGTGGCACGGTGATGACAAGGGACTGCTCGAACCCCATCCAGGGCTGGTTCTCGCTTTCCATTCCCACACCGTTACCGGTGTTGCTGCCACCGTAGTAGGCGGAGTCGCTGTTGAAAATTTCGCGGTATGCGCCGGCCTTGGGTACGCCAATGCGGTAGCCTTGGCGCGGTACTGGGGTGAAATTGAGGACCACCACCACCATGCTGCCATCGTGGCCCCAGCGCAAATAGGACAGCACCGACTGATCGGCGTCGTGACAATCCACCCAGGAGAATCCCGTTACTTCGAAATCCTGCTGATACAGGGCGGGCAGTTCGCGGTAAAGACGGTTGAGGTCGCGATTGAGGCTCTGCATGCCCTTGTGCCAGTGGATCTCCAGCAGTTGCCAGTCAAGTTCACCGCCTACGCGCCACTCGCGTCCCTGGGCGATTTCGTTGCCCATGAAATTGAGCTTCTTGCCGGGATAGGTCATCTGGTAGGTGAGCAGCGCTCTCAGGTTGGCGAATTTCTGCCAGGCGTCGCCGGGCATCTTGTCGAGCAGCGAGCCCTTGCCGTGGACGACTTCGTCATGGGAGAAAGGCAGCACGAAGTTTTCGGTATAGGCGTAAAGCTGGCCGAAGGTCAGTTCGTTGTGGTGGAAGCGGCGGTGGATCGGCTCGTGGCGGATGTATTCGAGGGTGTCGTTCATCCAGCCCATGTTCCACTTCATGGAGAAACCCAGCCCGCCGAGATAGACGGGCCTGGAAACCATGGGCCAGGAGGTGGATTCCTCGGCAAATGTCAGTGCGCCGGGGAATTCGTCATGCACCATGATGTTGAGGCTGCGCAGGAACTCGATCGCATCCAGATTTTCCCGGCCGCCGTACTTGTTGGGAATCCACTCGCCTTCATTGCGCGAGTAATCGAGATAAAGCATGGACGCCACGGCATCGACGCGCAGGCCGTCGAGGTGAAATTCATGCAGCCAGCAATGGGCGCTGGAGAGCAGGAAACTCTGCACTTCGTGGCGTCCGTAGTTGAAAATGTGCGTGCCCCAGTCCTGGTGGAAGCCGAGGCGCGGATCCTCGTGCTCGTACAGGGCGGTACCGTCGAATTTTGCCAGGGCCCAGGCATCCTGGGGAAAGTGCGCTGGTACCCAGTCGAGAATGACGCCGATGCCGGCTTGATGGCAGGCGTCCACGAAAAAGCGGAAATCGTCCGGCGTGCCGAAGCGTGAAGTAGGCGCAAAATAACCGGTGGCCTGATAGCCCCAGGATTCGTCCAGGGGGTGCTCGGATACCGGCATCAGTTCGATGTGGGTGTAGGCCATATCCAGCACATAGGGCACCAGGCTTTCTGCCAGTTCGCGCCAGTTGTAAACACGGTTGTCGGGGTGACGCCGCCAGGAGCCGGGGTGAATCTCATAGATGTTGAAAGGGGCATGCAGCCAGTCGAGCTTGCCGCGCTGCTCCATCCAGGCCTGATCGCCCCACACGTGTTGCTGTGGCGCAGGCACTTTTGCGGCGGTGCCAGGGCGCAACTCGTACTCTTGGGCATAGGGATCGGTTTTGACCACGATCTGGCCGCTATGGCGGTTGCGCAGTTCGAACTTGTAAAGATTGCCGGCCGGAAATTCGGGTATGAATAGTTCCCATACGCCACTCGGACCCAGGCTGCGCATGGGGTGTGTTCTTCCATCCCAGCGATTAAAATCTCCCACCACGCTGACGCGCTCCGCGTTGGGTGCCCAGACGGCAAAGCGGATGCCGCATACGCCCATGTTTTCGGCAGGTTGCGCACCCAGCATGCGATAGCCCTGATAGAGGCGTCCTTCGCCGTACAGGTGCAGATCCAGGTCGCTGATCAGGGTCGGGAACGCGAAGGTGTCGTAGAATTCGTGGTAAGCGCCGCTGCGCGGTACCCTCAGGCGATAAGGCAGAGGCGGCTTGGTCGCGCCATGCCAGAAAAACACGCCATCGGGGTGAATTTTATCCAGTGCCACCCAGTCGTTGCCTAGCTGGATTTCGGCTTGTTGCTCGAAAGGCAGGAATAACCGAACCGACCATTCCTCGCCTTCCTGATGTAGTCCCAAAAAGGAGAATGGATCGTGGTGCCGGGCCTTGAGCAACGCTTTCAAATTTTTGTTGACTTTGGCGCTGAGGTTGGGTTTCATAGAGACATCACTGCGGCATTGGGAATGTATGAAGAATATGCCAGAAGGCGGCTTTAGGCAAACTCACATGCGGTGCCAAGGGGTATAATTTAGGAAACTTTTTTAGTAAGTCCGGGAGAACTTCTTGAATTCGTCTAGCACCCCTCGCTTCATCAGTTTGTTGACCAAGAATACCGTTGCCCTGATACTCGCCGGCGGTCGCGGGAGCAGGCTGAAAGATCTGACGGATTGGCGCGCCAAACCCGCCGTGCCGTTTGGCGGCAAATTCCGCATCATCGATTTCCCGCTTTCCAATTGCGTCAATTCCGGTATCCGCCGCATCGGCGTTGTCACCCAGTACAAGGCTCACAGCCTGTTGCAGCACCTGCATCGCGGCTGGAGTTTTTTGCGTGGCGAATTCAACGAGTTTGTCGAGTTGCTTCCCGCCCAGCAGCGCATCCAGGAAAGCTGGTACAAGGGCACGGCGGATGCGGTGTTTCAGAATCTTGACATTCTGCGCGGCTATAAATCCGAATATGTGCTGATCCTCGGGGGTGACCATATCTACAAGCAGGATTATGGCGAAATGCTGGCGTTCCACTCCGCTCATGCGGCCGACTTGACCGTGGCCTGCATGGAAATGCCGGTTGAAGAGGCATCGGCATTTGGGGTCATGACGGTGGATGAGCACCAGCGCGTGGTCAAATTTACCGAGAAGCCGGAAGTTCCGGATGAGATTCCCGGCAAGCCTGGGCGCGTCATGGTGAGCATGGGCATTTATGTATTCAACTCGGCGTTTCTCTACGAGCAGTTGATCCGCGATTCGGACGATCCGCACTCGACTCACGATTTCGGCAAGGACATCATCCCCTATCTGGTCGATCGCTATCGCGTATTTGCCCATCCATTCGAGGCAAGCTGTGTCGGCGGGGTTGGTGCCGAACCCTACTGGCGTGACGTCGGTACGATCGACGCCTATTGGGAAGCCAATATGGAGATGACCAAGATCACGCCCTACCTCAATTTGTACGATGAGGAATGGCCGATCTGGACATACCAGGAGCAGTTGCCGCCAGCCAAATTTGTTTTTGACGACGAATCCAGGCGCGGCATGGCGGTGGATTCCCTGGTCTCCGGAGGGTGCATCATCAGTGGTGCGGCGGTTCGCCGTTCTCTTCTGTTCTCCAATGTTCGCGTGCATAGCTATTCCGACATCGAGGATTCGGTAATCCTGCCGAACGTGGATATCGGCCGCTATGTGACGCTGAAAAAAGTGGTGCTGGACAAGGGTTGCATCATCCCGGAAGGCATGACGATCGGCCTGGATCCCGTGGAAGACGCCAAGCGCTTTTGCGTTACCGAGAAAGGTATTACCCTCGTTACTCCGGAAATGCTGGGGCAGCACGTTCATCAAGTGCGGTAATTATCTTTCCAAATCAATGTTCCCGGCCCATTGGGCCCGGGAATGCCAACTCTTAAGTCTTCATGAATACCAAAAAAAAGCTCAGCCTGATCCTTTGCTGGCACATGCACCAGCCGGATTACCGCCATCATGTCACGGGAGAGTTTGCGTTACCCTGGACCTACCTGCATGCCATCAAGGATTACACCGACATGGCATATCATCTGGAGCAGGCGCCCCAGGCGCGGGCGGTGGTGAATTTTGTACCCATCCTGCTCGACCAACTGGAGGACTACACCGAACAGTTCCGTAGCGGCAAGCTGCGTGATCCGCTGTTGCGCCTGCTGGCGGCCAAGGATCTGGAACATTTGACGCTGGAACAGCGCAAGCTGGTGCTCGATAGCTGTTTTCGCAGCCACCACAGCAAGATGGTCGAGCCCTATCCCGCCTACAAGCGGCTGCATGACCTGTTCAAGCTGCATGAGGGGCAGGGGGCGGAGCATCTGCACTATCTCTCCAGCCAGTATCTGGCCGATCTGCTGGTGTGGTACCACCTTGCCTGGACCGGCGAGAGCGTGCGGCGCGAGCACGAACTGGTGGTTGCCATGATGGCCAAGGGCTGCTTGTTTACCTACAAGGAACGCCAGCAACTCATCGCCCTCATCGGCGAGCTGATTGCGGGCATTATCCCGCGCTACCGCAAGCTGGCGGAAGATGGCCAGGTCGAGCTTTCCTCGACGCCCTATTACCACCCTATTGCACCGCTGTTGCTGGATTTCAAGAGCGCGCGCGAAAGCGTTCCGGAGATCGAACTGCCGTTGTCCCCACATTATCCGGGAGGCGCGCAGCGCGTGTCATTTCACATCTCCGAAGGGCTGAAGTTGCACGAGCGGTATTTCGGTACACGGCCGCAAGGGATGTGGCCGGCGGAAGGGGGCGTATCGCAGGCCGCAGCGCTACTGATGGCGCAAAACGGCTGCCGTTGGATTGCTACCGGGCAGAAAGTGCTGACTAATAGTCTGCATCATGCTTCTCAGGGAGCGTCGCTGGCAGACCCGTTAAACTATCTATACCGTCCCTATCGAGTCAGCGACGGGCAAAACGAAATCGCCTGTTTCTTCCGTGATGACCGCCTTGCGGACAAGATCGGCTTCGAGTATGCCAAGTGGTTTGGGCGCGATGCCGTGCTGAATTTCGTTCATTCCCTGGAGGAAATCTGCCAGCAGAGCAGCGGCCATGAAAACCCGGTGGTGAGCGTCATACTCGATGGTGAAAACGCCTGGGAATACTATCCCTACAATGGCTATTATTTCCTCTCCGAAATGTACGCGATGCTGCAAGACCATCCCTACATCGAGCTGACGACCTTTCGTGATTACCTTGATGGCTGCAGCGATGAAGCGCAGCACTCGCGGCCATCCAGCCCTTGTACGACGATGCGCGATTTGCCGCATCTCGTGGCGGGCAGCTGGGTATATGGAAACTTCACCACCTGGATCGGTTGCCCGGAAAAAAATCGCGCCTGGGACCTATTGTGCCAGGCCAAGCAGAGTTATGATCTCGTCATGGCGGGCGGTCGCCTCGGCCCTGTGCAAAAGGACAAGGCTGAGCGTCAACTTGCGCTGTGCGAGGGCTCGGACTGGTTCTGGTGGTTTGGCGACTATAACCCGGGCGATAGCGTAAAAAGCTTTGACAAGCTGTACCGGGAGAATCTGGCTGATTTGTACCGCTTGCTGGTGCTGGTTCCTCCGCGGGAACTGGATACTCCGATCAGTCAGGGGGGCGGGTATGCCGAGGCCGGTGGCGCGATGAGAAGAAATACCTAAATTTGAGTTTTTTTGAGTTTCCGGAATATGACCAAACAAATTGCATTATTACTCGGCGTCCACGCCCATCAACCTGTCGGCAACTTCGCGGAAGTGCTGCACGACGCTCACATGCGTTGTTACCGACCGTTCATCCATACCCTTTACCGCTATCCCGCATTTCCTTTTGCGGTGCATTTTTCCGGTTGGCTGTTGGACTACATGTTGCAGCATTATCCGGAAGACATGGCGATGCTCAAGGAAATGGTGCGACGCGGTCAGGTGGAACTGGTGGGTGCAGGGGATACCGAACCGGTTCTGGCGATTATTCCGAATCGGGATCGCATCGGTCAGGTGCTGACTTTATCCGACAAGCTGGAAAAGAAATTCGGTCAGCGTCCCCACGGGGCATGGCTTACCGAACGGGTGTGGGAAGCTACCGTGGTACCCGCGCTGGCGGACGCGGGCATCCGTTACGTTACCGTGGACGATTACCATTTTCTCTGCACCGGCAAAAAGACAGAGGAACTCAACGGTTTTTACACGACAGAGGAAGATGGCCGGCGGCTCGATCTGTTCCCGATTTCCGAGGCGTTGCGCTATCGTTTTCCTTTTTCGCCCGCAGCCGAAGCCGTGCAATATCTGGAAAGCCTGGCAGGAGAAGGGGAAGAAGCCGCGGTCTATTTCGACGATATCGAGAAGTTCGGCATCTGGCCGGAAACATACGAATGGGTTTACGAGAAAGGCTGGCTGGAAGACTTCATTCGCGGCGTGCTGGCTTCGCCCCTGATCAAACCCATGAAATACTGCGATTACCACGCCCAGGCGCACACGCGCGGCATCGTGTACCTGCCCACCACGTCGTATATCGAAATGAACGAGTGGACACTGCCTGCCCAGGCGGCCAACGATTATGCCGATCTGCTCCATGCATCGAAGGAGCAAGGACACTTCGAGCGCGACAAGGCATTTCTGCGCGGCGGCATCTGGAAAAATTTCCTTACCCGCTACCCCGAATCGAACTGGATGCACAAGCGCATGCTGCAACTATCGCAGCGTCATGAAGCGCTCCCGGAAAAGAAAAAAACCAAGGCGATGCGCGAAATGCTTTATGAGGCGCAGGCAAACGACGCTTACTGGCATGGTTTGTTTGGCGGCCTGTATCTGCCGCATCTGCGGCGTGCCGTTTACCATGCCATTGTGGCGCTGGAGGGCATGCTGGACAAGGTTGCGGAGCGTCCGGCCAAGATCGTCGAAGACCTGGACTTTGACGGCAAGAGCGAAATCTTTCTCCACAACGATGAAATTCAGGCGGTAGTGCGTCAGGATGGCAGCGCCGCAATCTGCGAATTCGACACCTATGGCCTGCGCCATAATTTCGGCGATACGCTGGCACGCCAGGCCGAGCACTATCACCGTAAAATTCACCTCAATCAGCGTTCGCGGCATGATGGCGAGGGGATTGCCAACCCTCATGAGCGCGTAAGCTTCAAGCATGAAATTACGCCCGCGGATCTGGCGCTGGATGATGGTCAGCGCATGTTGTTCCTGGATAGCCTGGTAAGCGGCGATAGAGAAACCCCATTGCGCGGCTATGTGCTGCGCCCGGGTGACGACAAGGCTGCCCATGGCAGCTTCAGTTGCGAACAGGGAAAATTGTTGATCGACAAGCGTGTCGCCGTTTCCGGTTCGCGCTTGCGGGTAAGCTATCATTTCAATGGTGCGATGGATGGCAAGTTCCGCACCGAGATCAACCTCGCGATGCCGAGTTGCGATGGCCCCGCCGGGCGCTTTGTTTATA
The DNA here is from genome assembly GCA_030690835.1 of Sulfurimicrobium sp. Taxonomy (GTDB): domain Bacteria; phylum Pseudomonadota; class Gammaproteobacteria; order Burkholderiales; family Sulfuricellaceae; genus Sulfurimicrobium. The sequence continues at coordinate 26,941 of JAUYFW010000315.1, forward strand.
ACAACCAGATTCCCGGCGGCTTTGGCCAGATGCTGGGATTTGAGGCGGCGAAGAAGCTGGAATTGCAGGATGAAGTGCTGGGCGGGGCTTTGCTTCTGCATCTCAGCGCGCCAGCCCGGATACAGAGTCGGCCCCATTTCACCGTATCGCAATCCGAAGCGGGCTTCGAGAAAATCATGCAGGCGGTGACTTTGACTCTGACCTGGCCCTTGTCGCACCAGATGAGGGAACTGACGGTGGATATCGAGGTGCGCAAACTTGGTGCCTGATGTTTCTCGGGCTACAATCACGCCTTTTCCGCAATGAAGCGCACGCCATGAATGAACAGAAAGTAGGCAGGAACAAGGCTGTATACGTCACTTACTCAATCATAGATCAGTCCGGTTTGGTGTATGAACAATATGATATGCCGGTGGGCTATGTTCATGGCGGCAACAGCCCGCTGTTCGAAAAAATCGAAGCAGCGCTGGAAGGCCACAAAATCGGAGACCGGGTCGAAGTGACGCTCAATCCGCAGGAGGGGTTTGGCGAACAAGACCCGGAACTGAGTTTTACCGACGATATCGACAATGTTCCGCCGGAATATCGCCGTATCGGCGCGGAAGTCGAATTCCAGAACGAGCGCGGCGAGGCCATGCAGTTTCGGGTGAGCCGGATTGCCGACGGAAAGCTCACGGTGGATGCCAATCATCCCCTGGCTGGGCAGACCGTTACTTTCGTGGTGATCGTGGAAAACATTCGCGACGCCAGCATGGACGAGATAGTCAGCGGCTTGCCGGCGGATCAGAGCCACCAGCTTCATTAGGCGTTATAGGGGTTTCCCCTATAGCCGTATCCTCTAGAACTGGGCTATGCTTAATTTAAATCGTCTAAAAAGGGTACAAAGCATGGGTTTCATCGCATTCTATATCGTTGCCATAGCGATTCTGGTCGCGCATTTTACCGGCTGGCTGGCACGGCATAACATGGAATGGCTGGTGCTGGTACTGGCTGCGGCGGTGTTTCCGGCAGTGATTTTCCTCTAGTAGTCAGTCAACAAGGGTCGTAAGGGTATGTAGGTTGGGCTCTTGTACTCGGGTGACTTGGCCGGGTGTCAGCCCGCATGTCGGCATGAATGCCGACCTACAGTTTCACGTTTCAACATGACTGACTACCTTGACGCCATTATCTCTTTTGCCGAGGCGCAGCAGCCTTAGCCCTGGAGGGGCGGCGGTAAAGCAGGAATACCGTGGGCCGCTTGTTGCAGTCCGGCTGATTTTTTTTCCACTCGCTGATGCGTTTCGTCATCACAAATTCGGATGGCAGCGTCAGATCCGAGGCGACACATAGCTCCGTCTCCGCTTCGCAGGTTTGCACCAGATCCTGAAGTAACTGGTTATTCCGGTAGGGCGTCTCGATGAAAATCTGCGCCTGATCCAGGCGTTGTGACGCCTGCTCGATTTCAGCGATCCTTTTTACCCGTTCCGTTTTTTCTGCCGGCAGATAGCCGAGGAAGGCAAAGCTCTGGCCGTTGAGTCCCGATGCCATCAAGGCGAGGAGGATGGAGGAGGGGCCCACCAGGGGTATGACGCGAATATTGCGGCTGTGAGCGAGGCGAACCAGGTTGGCACCCGGATCGGCTACTGCCGGGCAGCCAGCTTCCGACAACAGGCCGACATCTTCTCCCGCCAGCAAAGGCTGCAGCAAGGCTTCGAGATCCTCGGGATGAGTGTGCTCGTCCAGCGTGAGCATGCGGATTTCCTGCAAGGGGATGGCCGTGCCGGTCTGTTTGAGGAACTGGCGCGCTGTTTTAGGGTGTTCGACGACAAATGTGAGCAGTGTGGCAGCCAGGCGCCTTGCCTGTTCGGGAATGACGGCGTTGAGATCGCCGCCCTCGCCAAGGGGGACGGGGATGAGATAGAGCGAGCCTGTTCCCATGGGTTAACGTGACACTCGCGAAGCGAGTCCTAAGTTCCCCTCTCCCGCTTGCGGGGGAGGGCCGGGGTGGGGGAAAACGGTCATGGTGAGTCTCATTATCTGGGGTTACTCCTTGTCATGACCGTTAGATGACCGCAAAGCTTTCGTTATGCAGCATGTCGATCAGGGCGATCAGCGGCAGGCCAATCAGGGCATTCGGATCGTCGCCTTCCATCCTGGCAATGAGCGCGATGCCGAGTCCCTCTGATTTGGCACTGCCGGCGCAGTTGTAGGGCTGTTCCTTGACAAGGTAATGCTCGATCTGAGCATCTGTGAGGTCACGGAAGGTCACTGTGAATGGAACCAGACGGTTTTGCACGCTGCCGCTTCGACTGTTGTAAAGGCACAGTGCGGTATTGAACACGACGCGCTTGCCGCGCATCATGCGCAGTTGTCTGGTGGCATTTTCGTGAGTATGGGGCTTGCCGAGTTGCTGTCCATCCAGCGTTGCCACTTGATCGGAGCCGATAATCAGAGCATCCGGGAAACGCGCCGCACCCACGCGTGCCTTGGCTTCGGCCAGACGTGTTGCGGTTTGTTCGGGAGACTCAGCAGGCAGCGGCGTTTCATCGACTTCCGGCGCGAACACGGTGAACGGAATTTTTAGCCGCTCAAGCAGTTCGCGCCGGTATGGCGAGGTGGAGGCGAGAACAAGTTCCATTATTCGGGCTGAATCTCGATCAGGGCCTCATCCGGCGTTACGGTGTCGCCCTTGGCCACAAACACGCCGATAACCGTACCACTGATGGAAGCCTGGACTTCGTTTTCCATCTTCATCGCTTCAATGACCAGTACGGCATCGCCAGCCTTGACCTTCTGTCCTGTTTTTACCAGTACGTCGACGATGGTGCCGGGCATGGCGGTGGTGACGTGGCCTTGATGGGAGGGGCGTGGTCGTTTTCCGCCAACGGATTTTTTATCGCTGCTGCTCTTGGCCTTGCCGCCGCCGGTGGCGACGCCACCGGGGCCACCGTAGACTTCGATTTCGGCCAGCGTCTCCACCAGCACTTCTTCCGCTACGCCATCCACGGAAACGTAGAACGGACGTGCATCCTCGCCAGGGCGCCCGGATCCGGTGACGTGAATGTGGTAGGTTTCACCATGCAGCGTGACATTGAACTCGTTGGCTGCGTAGAACGGACCGCAGGCCATGTTGGTGCCCATCGGCAACAACTGTTCCGGCTTGAGCGCGTTGGCGGCGCGTTCCTGCAGAAAGTTGCGGCCCAGTTCCGGAAACATGGCATAGGTCAGGACGTCTTCCTCGGTTTTGGCCAGGCTTTCGATTTCTCCGCGCAGCTTGTCCATCTCGTCTTCCAGCATGTCAGCCGGGCGGCAGGTGATGATTTCCTGATTGCCGATAGCAAGGCTGCGTACTTCTGAATTAACCGAGCCGGGCGCTTTGCCGTAGCGGCCCATGAAGTAGTTTTTTACTTCGGTGGTGACCGACTGGTAGCGCTCGCCGGTGAGTACGTTGAGTACGGCCTGGGTGCCGACGATTTGCGATGTCGGCGTGACCAGGGGAGGAAAGCCAAGGTCTTCGCGCACGCGGGGGATTTCCAGCAGCACTTCATCCATGCGGTTGAGCGCGCCCTGTTCCTTCAACTGGTTGGAAAGGTTGGAAATCATTCCGCCCGGCACCTGGTTAACCAGCACGCGGGTATCCACACCGGTGAATGCGCTTTCATACTGCCAGTATTTCTTGCGCACTTCGCGGAAATAGGCGGTGATTTCCTGCAGCGCAGCCAGATCGAGGCCGGTATCGTATTCGGTGCCAGCCAGGGCGGCGACGATGCTCTCGGTGGAGGAGTGGCTGGCGCCTTCGCCGAAGGAAGAGTTGCAGGTGTCGAGGATGGTCGCGCCATTTTCCACGCCCCTGAGGAAGCACATCGCGGACAGGCCGGAGGTGGCATGGCTGTGCAGGTGAATCGGTATGCTGATGGCGGCTTTCAGTTCCTTGACCAGTTCAGCGGTGCTGCTGGGGGTCAACAAGCCGGCCATATCCTTGATGGCCACGGTGTCGCAGCCCATGGCTTCGAATTCCCTGGCCATGGCGACGAAATAGGGGATGTCATGCACCGGGCTGGTGGTGTAGCAGATGGCGCCCTCGGCGCTCTTGCCGGCCTTCTTCACGGCTTCGATGGATACCTTCATGTTGCGCAGGTCGTTCAGGGCATCGAACACGCGGAACACGTCGACACCGTTGTCGGCTGATTTCTGCACGAAAGCGCGCACCACGTCGTCGGAGTAGTGGCGATAGCCGAGCAGGTTCTGGCCGCGCAACAGCATCTGCAGGCGCGTGTTGGGCAGCGCCTTGCGCAGTTTTTTGAGGCGAACCCACGGATCTTCGCGCAGGAAACGCACGCAGGCATCAAAAGTGGCGCCGCCCCAGGCTTCCAGCGACCAGAAGCCGATGTTGTCGAGTTTTGCGCAAATGGGCAGCATGTCCTCGGTGCGCATACGGGTTGCGATCAAGGACTGGTGACCGTCACGTAAAACCAGTTCGCTGATGAAAACTTTAGCCATGCTCTTGATTCCTAAAATTGATTTTACAGGCCTAGGTGAGCCGCGATTGCCGCCGAAATGGCGGCCGCCAATATTTCCTTGGGGGGGCGCACAACGTAATTGGTCAGTTCGGGATGTGCTTCAACGAAACTGGTGTCAAATTGCCCACGACGGAAATCCGGATGCTGCAAGATTTCCTGGTAATAAGGGATCGTCGTTTTGACGCCATAAACCACCATGTCGTCCAGTGCGCGGCGACCGCGTTCCACCACGCCTTCCCATGTCAGGTTCCATACCGTGAGCTTGGCGCACATGGAATCGTAGTAGGGCGGGATGACATAGCCGGTATACATGGCGGCATCGGTGCGCACCCCTGGGCCACCGGGGGCGTAGTAGCGGGTAATCCTGCCGAAGCTGGGCAGGAAGCCGTTTTTGGGGTCTTCCGCGTTGATGCGGAACTCCATGGCAAAGCCGCGATAGTGAATGTCTTCCTGCTTGTATTGCAGCGGCAGGCCACTGGCCACGCGGATCTGTTCCTGCACGATGTCGATGCCGGTAATGGTTTCCGTCACCGTGTGCTCAACCTGCAGGCGGGTATTCATTTCCATGAAATAGAACTGGTTGTCGGAGTCGAGCAAAAATTCCACCGTGCCGGCGTTTGCATAGCCGACCGCCTTTGCAGCCTCTACCGCCAGGTCGCCGATGTAGCGGCGCTGCGCTTCGGTGAGCTGAGGAGAAGGAGCTATTTCAATCAGTTTCTGGTTGCGGCGCTGAATCGAGCAGTCGCGTTCGAACAGGTGGACGGCATTGCCGAAGCTGTCGCCGATGATCTGCACTTCTATATGCTTGGGATTGACGACGCATTTTTCCAGGAATACTTCCGGCTTGCCGAAGGCCTTGCTGGCTTCGGAAACCACCCGGTCGTAGTTGGGGATCAGTTCCGCCTCGCTGTTGCAGCGCCGGATACCGCGTCCGCCGCCACCATTGGTGGCTTTCAACATGACCGGATAGCCGATCTTGTTGGCCAGTTCGCGCGCTTCCTCGACGCTTTCCAGGTTGTGTTCGCTGCCCGATATCACCGGGATGCCGGCGGCGATCATGGCCTTGCGCGCCTGAATCTTGTCGCCCATTTGCTGGATGACTTTGGCGGAGGGGCCAATGAAGGTAATGCCGCGTTTTGCGCAGATTTCCGCCAGCACCGGATTTTCCGAGAGGAAGCCATAGCCGGGATGCAGCGCGTCGCAGCCGGCGGCGACCGCCAGGTTTACGATGTTGTGTGCGTTGAGATAGCCAATAACCGGGTCGGAGCCGATGTTATAGGCTTCGTCGGCCTTTTTGACGTGCAGCGCGTGGCGGTCCGCATCGCTATAGATGGCCACCGACTTGATGCGCATTTCCGAGCAGGCGCGCACAATACGGACGGCAATCTCGCCGCGGTTGGCAATAAGAATTTTTTTGATCACGTGAAAACCCGAATCTCAATTATTTTTGGCGGGCGCTAAATCTGATGTTTAGTCCCTCCAGCGTAAACCCCGATCCGGCAGCCGTGGCCGTTCGTGGATGAAACTCTTAAAGGCTTTTTGACATAAAAGCCGAAAAATTATATCATGCGCGGCTTATGTCTGAACAGGCTGTGGTCGATAACCTTGAATTTGCGCGGCACGGAGCGGTGTTGCAGGGCGAGCTCGCCATCGCGCAGCTTGACCGGTTGCAGGCGCTTCTGTTCTCCAGTCAAGGTTCATTGAATTATACCCTGTCAGGTAAAACCGGAGCAAAAGGCGAGAGCCTGCTGGAGTGCTGCATTGACGGCAGGCTTGTTTTGCAATGTCAGCGGTGTCTTGAGGCGATGGAGTATTCGCTTCATGTCGTATCCACCCTGAAGGTGGTAAAAGGCCTGACGCAATTCGACGATGTTGGTGATGAAGATGAGGCCGTGGATTCGATTCCTGCCAGTGCGGCAATGAACGTGACGGCTTTGCTCGAAGAAGAAATTTTGTTGAATTTGCCGATTTCGCCCCTGCACGCGCTTGGCGCTTGCCGGGAGCAGAAGGGGGCAAAATCGGTGAAAGATGAAAGAACGAATCCTTTCGGGGCCTTGGCGGCACTGAAAGGAAAATTGTAATTTAAGGAGTTTGAAATGGCCGTCCAACAGAACAAAAAATCCCCTTCCAAGCGTGGTATGCACCGCGCACACGATTTTCTGACCAACCCGGCTCTGGCAGTCGAGCCGACCACCGGCGAAGCGCATCTGCGTCACCACGTAAGCCCGAGCGGCTTTTACCGTGGCCGCAAAGTTGCTCGCGCCAAAGGCGAGTAACACAAGCGCACCCATTGCGGTCGGGTTCCCGACTGCAATCTAAATGGAAATTACCGTTGCGATTGACGCTATGGGCGGCGACCATGGCGCACACGTCACCGTGCCCGCCGCTTTGGAGATCCTGAGCCGGGACGCTGACGTCAATATTGTCCTGGTAGGGCTCGTCGAGGTTATTGAGGCCGAGTTGCGTGTTCACCGCACCGCGGTGAGTTCGCGCCTGCGTATTCACCCCGCCAGCGAGGTGGTGACCATGGATGATCCGCCGGCCTTGGCGTTACGCAACAAAAAAGACTCTTCGATGCGCGTGGCCGTCAATCTGGTCAAAAGCGGCGAGGCCAACGCTTGTGTTTCCGCCGGAAATACCGGTGCGCTCATGGCGATTTCCCGTTTTGTCCTCAAGATGTTACCCGGCATCGATCGCCCGGCCATCGCCTCCGTATTGCCTACGCTCAATGGTCATACCCATGTGCTGGATCTGGGCGCCAACGTGGATTGCAGCGCCGAGCATCTGCTCCAGTTCGGCATCATGGGCGCCATGCTGGTCGCGGCTGTGGAGCATAAGGAACGGCCTAGCGTCGGCCTGCTCAACATCGGGGAAGAAGACATCAAGGGCAACGAAGTGGTAAAGCGCGCCGCCGAATTGCTGCGCGCCAGTGGATTGAATTTCTATGGCAACGTGGAAGGCAACGATATCTACAAAGGCACCACGGATGTGGTGGTTTGCGATGGATTCGTTGGCAATGTCGCACTGAAAGCTTCCGAGGGCCTTGCCAAAATGATTGGTGAATTGCTCAAGCAGGAATTCAAACGCAATTTTCTGACCAAGCTCGCCGGACTCATGGCCACGCCGGTCATGAATGCCTTCAAGAGACGTGTCGATCCACGCCGTTACAACGGTGCCAGTTTGCTTGGCTTACGCGGCATTGTGGTGAAAAGTCACGGTGGCGCGGACATTTTTGCCTTCGAGCATGCCATCGAGACGGCCGTGGAAGAAGTACGCAATGGCGTGCTGCGCCGCATTACCGAACAGATGTCATTGTTGCACCCAGAACAAGGAGTTGCCTGAATGTATTCCCGGATCACCGGCACCGGCAGTTATTTGCCACGGAAAGTGCTGACCAATCACGATCTGGAGCGCATGGTGGATACCTCTCACGACTGGATCGTTAGCCGGACGGGTATCGAGCAGCGTCATATTGCGGCAGATGACGAGTCCACCAGCGATCTCGCCCTGTACGCCAGCCGGCGCGCCATCGAGGCGGCCGGAATCGACCCGCAGCAGATTGATCTGATCATCGTTGGCACCACCACTCCCGACCGTGTATTTCCCAGTACCGCCTGCCTATTGCAGGACAAGCTCGGCATCAAGAGCCGCGGGCCGGCATTCGACATCCAGGCGGTGTGCAGCGGTTTCGTTTATGCCCTGTCCACCGCCGATCAATTCATTCGTGGCGGGCAGAGCAAGTGCGCCCTGGTGGTCGGTGCGGAAACCATGTCCCGCATCGTGGACTGGACCGATCGCAATACCTGCGTGCTGTTCGGAGATGGCGCCGGTGCGGTTATTCTGCAGGCGAGTGAAACCGAGGGCATTATTTCCACTCATCTGCACGCTGACGGCGGCTACAAGGATTTGCTGGCGGTAGATGGCGGCGGCTGCGGCGTGGATCGTGCCGGAACGCCACGCATGGTGATGGATGGCACGGCTGTATTCAAGTTTGCCGTCGGCGTCCTGGATTCCATTGTGGAAGAAACGCTCAACGCCAACGGCATGGAAAAATCCGATATTGACTGGCTGGTGCCCCATCAGGCCAATGTCCGCATTATCCAGGCGACCGCCAAGAAGCTTGGCCTGCCCATGGAACGCGTGGTGTTGACGGTGAATGCGCATGGCAACACTTCCGCGGCTTCGATTCCACTGGCCCTGGATACTGCGGTTCGCGAGGGCAAGATCAAGTCCGGCGAAATAATTCTGATGGAAGGCGTGGGCGGCGGTTTTACCTGGGGTTCGGTGTTACTGCGCTGGTAAAGCAGCTTTCAGCTGTCAGCGGTCAGCTTTTTCGGTGGGGCCGTTTTTGCTGATGGCTGAAAGCTGATAGCTGATTGCTACAAAAAGGATTTATATGAAATTGGCATTTGTTTTTCCCGGCCAGGGTTCCCAGTCGCTCGGGATGATGCAAGGTTTCGATACCTTGCCGGTAGTGCGCGAAACTTTTGAAGAAGCTGGCGCGGTGCTCAAGCAGGATTTGTGGCAACTGGTCACATCCGGCCCGCTGGAAGCGCTGAATCAGACCATCAATACCCAGCCGGCGATGCTTGCGGCCGGCGTGGCGGTGTATCGCGCCTGGTTGCAGGCGGGCGGCAATCAGCCGGCGTTCATGGCTGGTCACAGTCTGGGTGAATATAGCGCGCTGGTGGCATCCGGTGCCCTGTCTTTTGCCGACGCGCTGCCGTTGGTGCGCTATCGCGCCGAGGTGATGCAGGAGGCTGTGGCCGAAGGGGTGGGCGGCATGGCGGCGATTCTCGGCCTGGACGATGACGCAGTACGTGCCGTGTGCGCCGAGGCGGCCCAGGGTGAAGTGCTGGAAGCGGTCAATTTCAACTCGCCCGGTCAGGTCGTGATCGCCGGCCACAAAGCCGCCGTGGAGCGCGGCATGGAACTGGCCAAGGCCAGGGGCGCCAAGCGCGCGCTTCCGCTGCCGGTTTCGGTACCTTCGCATTGCAGCCTGATGAAACCGGCGGCGGAAAAGCTCGCGCACTACCTGCAAGCAGTAAAATTTAACGTGCCGCAAGTGGCGGTGCTGCACAATGCGGATGTGAAAAGTTACAGCGGCGAGGCGGAAATCAGGGATGCGCTGGTGCGCCAGCTCTATCAGCCGGTGCGCTGGGTCGAAACGATTCAGGCTCTCGCCGCAGCCGGTGTGACCCACGTCGCCGAGTGCGGTCCCGGCAAGGTGCTGGCCGGTCTGAACAAGCGTATCGTGGCGGAGTTGCAGGGCCTGGCGCTGACCGATGCGGCCGCGCTGGAACAGGCCAAATCACTGGGGGGGAATTAGCATGCTGCAAGGACAAGTTGCACTGGTCACCGGCGCGAGCCGAGGGATTGGCCAGGCCGTGGCGCTGGATTTGGGCAAAAACGGGGCGACCGTAATCGGAACCGCCACCAGCGCAAGCGGCGCGGAAAAAATCACGGCTTACCTGCAAGAGGCCGGCGTCAAGGGCGCCGGTTTTGCCCTGGACGTCAACGACAAGGCGCAAGTGGCTGCCGTGCTGGAAGCCATTCAGAAGCAGTTCGGCGACATTGCCATCCTGGTCAACAATGCCGGCATCACCCGCGACAATCTCCTGATGCGCATGAAGGAAGAGGAGTGGGACGCGATCATGGAGACCAATCTCAAATCGGTGTTCCGCATGAGCCAGGCCGTGTTGCGGGCGATGATGAAGGCACGTTATGGCCGCATCATCAGCATCGCCTCGGTGGTCGGCACCATGGGCAACGCCGGCCAAACCAATTACGCGGCGGCCAAGGCGGGCATCATCGGCTTTTCCAAGTCGCTGGCACGCGAAGTGGGAAGTCGCAACATCACCGTCAACTGCGTGGCGCCGGGCTTTATCGATACCGACATGACGCGGGCGCTATCCGAGGATCAGCGCAACGGTCTGCTGACGCACATCCCCCTGGCGCGTCTTGGGACGGTGGATGACATCGCGGCGACGGTCACCTTCCTGGCTTCCCCGCGGGCGGGTTACATCACTGGCGCCACTTTGCATGTCAATGGTGGTATGTATATGGATTGAACCCGGATTATCCATTAGGCGGCGCTTTGCGCCTGCGCAAGTGCTGGCGGCCTAATGGATAATCCGGGTTATGCGGCTTCTCCCGCCATTGGTGCGGCGGGGAAACTCTGTTAAAATGCGGCGAATTTTTCGCATGAACTGTCAAACGAAAGGGTAGAAATAACATGAGCGATATCGAACTGCGCGTTAAGAAAATTGTGGCCGAGCAACTGGGCGTGAACGAAGCTGAAGTCAAGATCGAATCTTCCTTCGTGGACGATCTCGGCGCGGACTCCCTCGACACCGTGGAACTGGTGATGGCGCTGGAAGAAGAATTCGACTGCGAAATCCCGGATGAAGAAGCCGAAAAGATCACCACCGTGAAACAGGCTGTTGATTACATCAACGCCCATCCCAAGTAAGTAAAAACAATTTTCAATGTTTAGTGTTGAATGTTTAACCCGGATTATCCATTGGAATGCACGGCGCATGTAGGAGCGCCGCCCCCGGCGCGAATCGCGGCGAGGGCGCCGCTCCTACAGCGGTGTTTTGGCCCTAATGGATAATCTGGGTTTAATGAATGTCGCCGCGAAATACGCGTCGGTATTGAGTCACGCGCGAAGCGCATGCCGCCATTCAACATTAAAAATTCAAAATTAAAAACCGCCTTTTAAAACCGGTAACGGAGTCACCTTGGCTAAACGCAGAGTTGTCATCACCGGCCTGGGAGCGGTATCCCCGGTCGGTATAGGTGTCGGCGAGACATGGACCAACATCGTCGCTGGTAAGTCCGGCATCACCAGGATCACCCGCTTCGATGCTTCCGCATTTGCTTCCCAGGTCGCGGGAGAGGTAAAGAACTTCGACGTCACTCAGTTCCTTTCTGCCAAGGAAGCACGCCGCATGGATGTTTTCATCCATTACGGCATGGTGGCGGGCATGGAGGCGTTCAGGGACTGTGGTCTGGAAGTGACGCCGGAAAACGCTGAACGTATCGGGGTCAATATCGGCTCGGGCATCGGCGGCTTGCCGATGATCGAGGAAACTCACACCACCTACCTGGAAAGCGGACCGCGCAAGATTTCGCCGTTCTTCATTCCGGGCACGATCATCAACATGATCTCGGGCAACCTGTCGATCATGTTCGGCCTGAAAGGGCCCAATATCGCTGTGGTGACTGCCTGTACCACCGGGCTGCACGCGATTGGCATCGGCGCCCGAACCATTGCTTACGGTGATGCGGACG
>JAUYFW010000320.1 GCA_030690835.1 Sulfurimicrobium sp.
GACGTCGACGCCTGAACTGGTGGAAAGCGGCGTCGCCGTGGTGAGCGCGGCGGACAACCGCTGGCTGCGCTGCGACATCAAGGCCATTTCCCTGCTGCCCAACGTATTGCTGCGCCAGTTGGCGGTGGACGCGGGCGCCGCCGAAACTCTGCTGTTGCGCGACGGCTTCCTCACCGAGGGCGCCGCCAGCAACATCTTCGTGGTGCGCGATGGCGTCCTGCTGGCCCCGCCGAAAGACAACCTGATGCTGCCCGGCATCACCTACGACGTGATCCTGGAGCTCGCTGCCGCCGCATCCCTAAAAACCGAGGTGCGGCGCATCAGCGAGCACGAAGTGAGGACGGCGCAGGAGCTGTGGCTCACCTCCTCGACCAAGGAAGTGCTGGCGATCACCCATCTGGACGGCAAGCCAGTCGCGGATGGCTTGCCCGGCCCCCTGTTTCGCCGGATGTACCGTCTTTACCAGGATTACAAGAACACCGTGATGCGCGGCAAAACGGAATAGCCACGAAAAGGCACAAGAGGCACATAATTTTGTGCTTTTTTGTGGCTGAAAAGGTTTTTAAATGAATGCTGAACACTCGTTACTCGAATTCCCCTGCGCCTTCCCGATCAAAATCATGGGCGAAGCGAGAGAGGGTTTCGCCGATGCCATGCTGGAAATCGTGCTGCGCCACGCGCCGGATTTCGTCGCCGCGAGCATGGAAATGAAGGCCAGCAGTAGCGGCAGGTACGTTTCCCTGACCTGCACCATCACCGCTGTATCGCAGCCCCAGCTCGACGATCTGTACCGCGAGATCAGCGGTCACACTATGGTGTCGATGGCGCTTTAAGGCCGGGAGGGGTTAGAGGTGAGGGGTGAGGCGGAAAAAGCGAAGGATAGGGTGTTACTCCTCACCCCTCACCCCTCACCCATCACCAGAAATTTAGGTCTGGTCGAATACCTGCCCACCTGGCAGGCGATGCAGGACTTCAGCGCCACGCGCGGGCCGGAAACGCCCGATGAACTGTGGCTGCTGGAGCATCCGCCGGTCTATACGCTGGGCTTGGCGGGCAAGCCGGAGCACCTGCTGCGCGGCACCGATATCCCGGTCGTGAAGATCGACCGCGGCGGCCAGATCACCTACCACGGGCCGGGGCAGATCGTCGTCTACCTGATGCTGGATTTGAAGCGGCGCAATATCGGCGTCAAGGAGCTGGTGCGGCGCATGGAGCAGGCGGTGATCGACCTGCTGGCGGGGTATGGCGTAAAGGCCGAGCGGCGCGACAAGGCGCCGGGAGTCTATATCCCACAAGGGGACTCCGATCCACTACGGGCCGAAGCCCGTGTGGAATCGTATGTCGGCAACGCCAAGATCGCCGCGCTTGGGCTGCGCATCAAGAATGGCTGCTGTTACCACGGGCTGTGCCTGAACGTGGACATGGATCTGTCCCCGTACGCGGCGATCAACCCCTGCGGTTACGAAGGACTGGCGGTGACTCAGACCCGTAATGTCGGCATTCAGGATGGCATGCAAATGCTTGGCGAGAAACTGGTGGAGTACTTACATAAAAATCTTTAGCCACAGAGCACACAGAGATCACAGAGGTTTTCTCTGTGCCCTCTGTGATCTCTGTGGCAAGCTTTAGGAATATATAAAAATGGTTGAAAACAGACAAACCGGCGCTGCGAAAACCGCGCGTATCCCGATCAAGATCATCCCTTCCGAGCCGTTGCGCAAGCCGAGCTGGATCCGCGCCCAGGCGCCGACCTCGGCCAGATACCAGGAGATCAAGCAGATCCTGCGCAGCCGCAACCTGCACACGGTGTGCGAGGAAGCCTCCTGCCCCAACATCGGCGAATGCTTCAGCCACGGCACCGCCACCTTCATGATCCTGGGCGACCTGTGCACGCGCCGTTGTCCGTTCTGCGATGTCGCCCATGGCACCCCGTTGCC
>JAUYFW010000323.1 GCA_030690835.1 Sulfurimicrobium sp.
CTTGCACCGCGCACCACTACATCGTTACCCACCGCCACGATGTTGCGGAACATGTCCTTGAGGTTGCCGGCGATGGTGATTTCTTCCACCGGGTACTGGATTTTTCCGCCTTCCACCCAGAATCCCGCCGCGCCACGCGAATAGTCGCCGGTGACGGGGTTGACGCCCTGCCCCAGCAGTTCGGTGACCAGCAGGCCGCGATCCATGGTCTTGAGCAGCGCGTCGAAGTCCTGGCCGGTATCCGCCAGGATCAGGTTGTGGCTGCCGCCGGCGTTGCCGGTGCTGGTCATGCCGAGCTTGCGCGCGGAATAGGTGGAGAGAAAATAGCCCTGTAGCACGCCGTCCTTGATCACGTCGCGGCTTTTGGTGGCGACGCCTTCGTTGTCGAAGGGGCTGCTGGCGAGGCCTTTGGGCAGGTGGGGCAGTTCCTGCAACTGAATGAAGGGGGCGAAAATTTCCTTGCCCAGGCTGTCGAGCAGGAATGAGGACTTGCGGTACAGGCTGCCGCCGCTGACCGCGCCGACAAAGCTGCCGATCAGGCCGGAGGCGAGGGACGCTTCGAACAGTACCGGGACCTGCATGGTTTTCAGCTTGCGCGCGTCGAGGCGGCGCACGGTGCGCTCGCCCGCCATGCGTCCCACGGCGGCGGCATTTTCCAGGTCGGCGGCGGCGCGCGCGGTGGCGTACCAGTAGTCGCGCTGCATGCCCTGGTCCGATTCCGCCACGACCGCGCAACTGATGCCCTGGCGCGTGGTGGGGTAGCCGCCGATGAATCCGAGGCTGTTGGCGTACACGAACAGGGATTCGTGGGTGGAAACCGAGGCGCCCTCGGAGTTATTGATGCGCTTGTCCACGCCCATCGCTGCGGCTTCGCATTCCTGCGCCAGTGTGATGGCCTGTTCCACCGGGAGCTCCCAGGGGTGGTAGAGATCGAGTTCGGGGATTTCCCTGGCCAGCAGGGCTTCATCGGCGAGGCCCGCGAAATCGTCGCTGGCGGTGTGCCGGGCGATGCTGCAGGCCGCCTTGACGGTATCGCGGATGGCTTCAGGCGATAGGTCGGAAGTGCTGGCATGACCGCGTCGCTGGCCGAAATACACCGTCACGCCGAGGCCCTTGTCGCGGTTGTATTCGATGGTCTCCACTTCGTTCTGGCGCACCGTGACGTTCTGGCCGAAGCCCTGCGAGACTTCAGCCTCGCAAGCGCTGGCGCCCGCCTGTTTGGCCTGGTTCAGAATGTCTTGGGAAATCTGCTGGAGGGTGTCGAAAGTATAAGTAAAGCGGGAATCCTGCACGGTGACCTCTAAATATTGAAAGTCGCGTAACCCCCCTCAATCCCCCCTTGTCAGGGAGGAAGCCGGTTGCTCCTCCCCTGACAAGGGGGAGGCCGGGAGGGGTTAAATGGCTGAAATGCGGTTATGATAACAACTTTAATTGGCGAAGCGAAACCATGCCGGACAGTGAGAAGCAGGAAGACGAAGAAATCAGCCGCTCGCAGAGCAAGCGCGAGGCGGAGGCCCTGCAGGAAATCGGTGAGCGCCTGGTGACCTTGAACGCTTCCCGGCTCGGCCAACTGGATATCCCCGACAAGCTGCTATATGCGGTGCGGGAGGCCAAGCGGCTGACCGCCAACGGCGCTATCCGCCGCCAGAAGCAATATATCGGCAAGATCATGCGTGGCGTCGATCCTGTGCCGATTTTGGCCAAATTTCAGGAATGGGATGGCAAAAGCCGCGAGCAGGCGGCCAAGTTTCATGAGCTGGAGCGCTGGCGCGATAAACTTCTGGCCGACGACAAGGCTATCAGCGAGCTGGTTCTGGCGCATCCGCGTGCCGACATACAGCGACTGCGCACGCTGATCCGTAACGCGCACAAGGAAGCAGATGCCGGCAAGCCGCCGAAAAGCAGCCGCGAGCTGTTCAAGGAGTTGCGCCAGCTGATGCTTGAAGATTCGGGCCCGGACGACGAGGCCGATGGTGAAGAATAAAAGCAGTTTTTAGTTTTGAATGTTCAATGTTGAATGGAGGAATGCGCTCCGCGCATGATTCAATACCGACGCGGCTTGCGCGGTGACATCCATTAAACCCAGATTATCCATTAGGGCCAAAACGCCGCTGTAGGAGCGGCGCCCTCGCCGCGATTCGCGCCGGGGGCGGCGCTCCTACATGCGCGTGCATTCCAATGGATAATCCGGGTTAAATACTAAACAATTAAAAATTGTTTTTGCTTTTTAATTACCCACCAGGAAGATTGATTATGCCCGTGAACCTGAATCCCCCCTTAGCCGAACAACTGCTGCCCGTACAAGGGGTTGCCCTCGGCATCGCCGAAGCCGGCATCAAGAAAGCCGAGCGCAAGGACCTGATGGTCATGCGTCTGGGCGACCGGGCTCGAGTCGCGGGCGTGTTCACCCTTAATCGCTTCTGCGCCGCTCCGGTAACGCTGTGCAAGCAGCATTTGCAGTCCGGCAAGCCGATCCGCGCGCTGGTGGTGAATACCGGCAACGCCAACGCCGGTACCGGCGAGGATGGCATGCGCCGCGCTCGCCAGACTTGCGCCGAGGTGGCGCGCTTGCTGGCTTGCGACGCGGAGCAGGTGCTGCCTTTCTCCACCGGGGTGATCCTGGAGCCGTTGCCGGTGGAGAAAATTATCGCCGGCCTGCCCGCGGCAGTGGCGAACCTCAAGGAAACCAACTGTTTTGATGCCGCGCACGCCATCATGACCACCGACATTCTGCCCAAGGCGGCCTCCCGGCAGATCAGCCTCGTCGGCAAGACGGTGACGATCACC
>JAUYFW010000332.1 GCA_030690835.1 Sulfurimicrobium sp.
CGTGATATCGAGAAGGAAGGCAAGGATATTCTGACCAAGGCAGCGGCCAGCAGCCCGGAACTGAAGATCGCCATGGAAACATGGAAAGAAATCAAGTTCGAGTTCGACACCGTCGACAAGCTGGACGTGGCACATAAGTAAAAGCGTAGGTTGGGTTGAGCGCAAGCGATACCCAACAATTAACAGAACGTTGGGTTACGGCTACGCCTAACCCAACCTACAAAAGGATTGAATCATGAGCGAAGTAATGGATTACAAATCGCGTATGTCCGACCCGGCCAGCCGCAAGTTCGAGACCTTCTCCTATCTGCCAGCCATGACCGCGGACGAGATCAGGACGCAGGTGGAGTACCTGGTTTCCAAAGGCTGGAACCCGGCTATCGAGCACGTCGAGCCGGAATACCTGATGGATTCCTACTGGTATATGTGGAAGCTGCCGATGTTCGGCGAAACCGACGTCGACAAGGTTCTGGCTGAAGCCGAAGCCTGTCACAAGGCCAACCCCAACAACCACGTGCGTCTGATTGGCTATAACAACTTCAACCAGTCACAGGGCGCGGCGATGGTGATTTTCCGCGGCAAGACGGTTTGAGTCGAGCCAGTCTCTGTAGGGTGGGTTAGCGCAGCGGTGCGTGGTTGTTGTCGCTTTAGCGGCATTACAACCACGGCCTACCCCTTGCGGGTGTAACCCACCACACTATCAGAACGGTGGGTTACGGCCTCCGGCCTAACCCACCCTACCTCTTCTGAGGAATGACCGATATGAACGACATCATCCAGCAGTACCGTATCGAAAAAGAACCCTACTACCGCCCCGTCTCGGACGAAGTGGAGCTGTACGAAGCCGCCTACAGCGTGCGCATGCCGATGATGCTGAAAGGCCCCACCGGCTGCGGCAAGACCCGCTTCGTCGAGCACATGGCATGGAAACTGGGCAAGCCGCTGATCACCGTGGCCTGCAACGAGGACATGACCGCCTCCGACCTGGTCGGCCGTTTCCTGCTGGATGCCCAAGGCACCCGCTGGCAGGATGGCCCGCTTGCCCTCGGCGCGCGCTTCGGCGCCATCGTCTATCTGGACGAAGTGGTAGAGGCGCGCCAGGACACCACCGTGGTGATTCACCCGCTGACCGACAACCGCCGCGTGCTGCCGCTGGAAAAGAAGGGCGAGCTGGTGCATGCCCACCCCGACTTCCAACTGGTGATTTCCTACAACCCCGGCTACCAGAGCCTGATGAAGGATTTGAAGCAGTCCACCAAGCAGCGTTTCGGCGGCCTCGACTTCAACTACCCCGACCACGCCATCGAAACCGAGATCGTCGCCCATGAAACCGGCGTCAATGCGGAAGTGGCCGGCAAGCTGGTTTCCATCGCCGAACGCGCCCGCAACCTCAAGGGGCATGGGCTGGACGAAGGCATCTCGACGCGCATGCTGATTTACGCCGGCAGCCTCATCAATACCGGCGTCGATCCGGTCAAGGCCTGCCGCGTGGCCCTGGTGCGCCCGATCACCGACGATCCCGACATGCGCGATGCGCTCGACGCGGCGGTAACGACGTTTTTTTGATTCGAGCTGTCAGCATTTAGCAGTCAGCACTCAGCCGCCGAGGCGCGGCCAGGCTGCCTGTGTATGGCTGAACGCTGACAGCTGATTGCTGAGGGCTAACCATGAGCATCAATCTCGAAGACTATCAGGAACTGCTGGACTCGCTTTCCCCGGCATTGCAGGAAAGCCTGCATGCCGCGTGGCATGAAGCGACCAAGGTTTTCAGCGCGCGCGGTCTGGACAATTATCTCAAGGGTGCCGCCGCGCTGAAGACCCTGGGCAAGGGCGACGATCTGATCGCCACCTGGATCGACCATGCGCCGCTGGTGGCCAAGGAAATCGGCGAGGATATCGTGCCGGACCTGGCGCAGACCGCCCTTGAGTTCGCCTCCAAGACCTCGGGAGCGGTGATCGAACTGGTTCTCAGCACCGCGCCCACGGCGGCTAATCGCCTCGGCGACGAGGTACTGTTTCGCGCTTATCTGCAATTTCTCAATACCCTGCTGTCCCAGGCGCCGCGCGGCATGCGCCCGATGCTGGAAAATCTGGAAAAACTGTTCAGCCAGCTCACCCTGGGCGGCTTGCGCCGCTGGGCGCTGTGGGGTGCTCATGCCCACCGCACCAACTACCCGGAGCAGGCCAACTACTTCAGCCTGCAATCCAAGGAATCGCTGGCCATGCTCCAGAAGGAGCGCAAGGGCACGCTATTCATCGACGTACAGCGCCGCATCAACATGTATCTGCGCGCCTTGTGGGCACGGGATTTCTTCATGAAGCCGACTTCCGGCGACTTCGAGACGCGTGAAGGCTACCGTCCGTTCGTGGAGGGTTATTTCATCCATCTGCCCGACGCCTACGATAATTTTGACCTCCCCGCAACAGGCGGGCAACGTTCGGCCCCTCTCCCTCGGGGAGAGGGTTCGGGTGAGGGTAAAGCGCCCGAATCACCACCAGTTGAAATTCACGTCTCGGGCCTGGAAATGTACCGTGCCGCCGCCGCCCATAGCGCCGCCCATATTGTCCATACCCGCGACCCGATCTCGGCCGAGGCGCTCAACCCCTTCCAGATGGCCGTGATCAGCGTGATCGAGGATGCCCGGGTGGAAACCCTGTCCGTGCGCAAGTTCCCCGGTCTCAAGCACCTTTGGGCGCAGCTACACACGATAGAATCCGATCAGGGCAAATCCGCCGGAGATTATCTCAACCGCCTGGCGCGCGCCCTGCTGGATGACCGCTACCAGGACAACGATCCGTGGATCGCCCAGGGACGGGTATTGTTCAAGCAGGCTGCGGAGCGCCTCGACACCAACCAGGTATCCTGGGATATCGGCGTGCAATTGGCGCATGAGTTCATGGCCAAGCGCATCCCCTTCAATCCGCGCAGCGACCTGCTCACCGCGCCGTACCGCGACGACAACCGCTACTTCTGGGAATTCGAGGAATTCGATTTCGAAAAAGCCATGGCGGCGGGGTACGACGCCCCCAAACAGGTGCGCAAGCACGTCAGCCTGATGGAGTTCGCCAACGAAATCGACGTCGAGAACGCCGGAGACGATGCGGAAGAAATCTGGGTGCTGGGCACGGAACTCTTCCCCTATGAAGACATGGGCAAGTCCTTCAACGAGCTGGAAGGCAAGGAACCTGTTTCCGAGCCCTACCATTACTCTGAATGGGATTACCAGATCCAGCTCGAACGCCCGGCTTGGGCCACGGTGCTGGAAAAGCGGGCAAAAGCCGGCGATTTGCAGTTGATCGACGACATCACCTCCCAGCACAAGCGCACCATCGGCCGCCTGAAATTCCTGCTCGACGCCCTGCAACCCCAGGGAGTGACGCGCATCCGCAAGCTGGAAGATGGCGACGAGGTGGACGTCAACGCCGCCATCCGCGCCCTGATCGACATCCGCATGGGGCAGCAGCCCGACCCGCGCATCATGATGCGTTCGGTGCGCAAGGTGCGCGATATTTCGGTGATGGTGCTGCTGGATCTGTCGGAGTCCACCAACGAGAAAGTGAGCGGGCAGGATTACAGCGTGCTGGACTTGCAGCGCCAGGCCACGGTTTTACTGGCGGACGCCATCCACAAGATCGGCGACCCCTTCGCGATTCACGGTTTCTGCTCGGACGGGCGCCACAATGTCGAATATTCCCGTTTCAAGGATTTCGACCAGCCTTACAATGAGTTCCCGAAATCGCGGCTGGCGGGCATGAGCGGC
This sequence comes from Sulfurimicrobium sp., assembly GCA_030690835.1. Classification (GTDB taxonomy): domain Bacteria; phylum Pseudomonadota; class Gammaproteobacteria; order Burkholderiales; family Sulfuricellaceae; genus Sulfurimicrobium. Next base: position 3,762 of record JAUYFW010000332.1, read on the forward strand.
CAGCTCTCCACGCGCATGGGCGCGGCCATTCGCCATGCCGGGCATTATCTGAAATTGCAGAAATCGGCCAAGAAGCTGCTGCTGGTGATCACCGACGGCGAACCGGCCGACGTGGACGTGCGCGACCCGCAGTACTTGCGTTACGATACCAAGAAAGCGGTGGAGGAAATGGCGCGTTGCGGCGTGACCACTTTCTGCATGTCGCTCGATCCAAGAGCGGATCAATATGTCTCCCGGATTTTCGGGGCCAAGAACTACATGGTCGTGGACCATGTGGAACGCCTGCCCGAGAAGCTACCACTACTTTACGCAGGGCTTACACGATGACAGTACAAACTTATGTCGGTATCGATCAGGATACCAACGCCGGCCTGACCCACCTCGGGCGCATGGTGCGCGACGCCTGGGTATTCGGCATCCTGCCCGAAACGGAAACCTGCGCGGGCTGGGATTCCGCCCGTATGCAGAACCTGTACGAGCAGGTTTATGCCGCCTGGGAACCCTATGCGCATCTGCCCAGCCGTTTGCCGGAAGCGCTGCGCGAGCGGCACACCCGGTTTTATGCGCAAGCCATTACGACCGCCCGTAGCGAGGGATGGGACCCGGAACTGGGCGAGGACGAATAAACCCGGATTATCCATTGGAATGCACGCGCATGTAGGAGCGCCGCCCCCGGCGCGAATCGCGGCCAACTCCCATCCCCATCCTAACCTTCCCCTTGAAGGGGAAGGGACGATCGCCCTCTCTCCCTTTGGGAGAGAGTTGGAGAGAGGGTTGGCGCCGCTCCAGCGGTGTATTGGCCCTAATGGATAATCCGGGTTCAAAATGGTTTGTCTGTATTACTTACCCATGGAAAACTTGTCATGACTACGCCCATGTATCAATCCAGTATCCATAGCCTGACCTTGCTCAATCGCGGCAAGGTACGCGACATTTATGCCGTGGACGATCAACACCTGCTGATCGTCACCACCGACCGGCTGTCCGCCTTCGACGTCGTGCTGCCCACCCCCATCCCCGGCAAGGGCGAAGTGTTGACGGCCATCTCCGACTTCTGGTTCGACCGGCTCAAGGATATTATCCCCAACCAGCTCACCGGCATTCCGCCCGAAACGGTGGTCGCTCCGCAGGAACATGATCAGGTGCGGGGCCGTGCCATCGTGGTGAAGAAGCTCAAACCGCTGCCGATCGAGGCCATCGTGCGCGGCTACCTGGTCGGCTCGGGCTGGAAGGAATACCAGAAGAGCCGCAGCGTATGCGGCATCCCGCTGCCCGCAGGTTTGCGTGAAGCCGACAAGCTGCCGGAACCGCTGTTCACCCCCTCCACCAAAGCTGAAGCAGGCGCCCACGACGAAAACATCAGCTACCAGCAGGCCGAGGAACTGCTCGGCAAGGAACTGGCCGCCCAGGTGCGCGACGCATGCATCGCCCTGTACAAGGAAGCCGCCGCCTATGCCGCAACCAAGGGCATCATCATCGCCGACACCAAGTTCGAGTTTGGCCAGGATGATGCCGGCAAACTGTACCTGATCGATGAAGCGCTGACGCCGGACTCCTCCCGCTTCTGGCCGGCCGACCAGTACGCGCCTGGCGCCAACCCGCCCAGCTTCGACA
>JAUYFW010000336.1 GCA_030690835.1 Sulfurimicrobium sp.
GGAACCGAAACATGTACCGCCCTCAGAATGGCTGTTTCCCGGACAAGCTTATCGGCGTCCCATAGACGTCACATCAATTCAAACCGCATTTCGGATGGCATGGAAATCATCCGGCATTTCGAAACGCGCTACGGTCCATACCTTGCGCCATTATGCCGAGTCAAGAATTATGCCGAGTAATTTGGAATATTTCCCCATTTCATGCATGAATGAGGCTACATTTTTGTCTGAATAGTCGGCATAATTCCAGATTATCTTCCTCCTGATTTCTTTTTCATTTTCAAAATAAGGAGGAAGCAAAAAATGTCGGGACAAATTTTCCCGGAATCTGGAAAATTGTGTGATCCGTATTATGGGCTTTTGGATTCACATATTACCGCCTTTAGCCTATCTCTTTCCGAAAAGGGCTTCAGACAGGCAACCTTAAAAAGTAAACTTCAGGTTATTCGGAACTTTCATCGTTGGTTAATCCAAAAGTGTCTAACACTTGGCAGCATCAACGAAGAAACCGTGAACGTCTTTTTCGCTGAATGCCAACGTGCCGGACATGTGCGCCGTGGTGATCATTCTGTCATGCTGCGGCTTCTGAAATTCCTTCGAGAAAAGGGGGTAACACCAAATTTGCCGCCACAAATCATCGACAATGAATGTTCCCTCGAAAACAAGTTTTTGTCATTCCTCAAAAGTGAGCGTGGGCTTTCAACAGCAACGTTGAGAACCTACCTTCCCGTCGCGCAGTTGTTTCTCAAAGAACGATTTGGCTCTGGTTCGCTAAAGCTTGGCGAGGTTACTCCCACGGATGTAACCAGTTTTGTTTATCGACATGCCCGCAAACTTAGCCCACGGCGCACCCAATTGATGGGAACTGCGCTACGGAGCTTTCTGCGTTTCCTTCATTTGCGTGGAGAGACTCTTACCAATCTTAGTAACTGTGTTCTACCTGTGGCGGAATGGCGTCTGTCAAACATTCCGAAGGGTCTTGATCCAGAGGATGTTGACAAACTATTGGCTGACAGCAAGCGTTTCACTGAAGTTGGCATACGAGATCATGCTGTTCTCCTGCTTCTTGCCCGCCTTGGACTGCGAGCAGGTGAGATTGTTGCCATGATGCTGGATGATGTCGATTGGGACTCCGGAGTTTTAATGGTGAGAGGAAAGGGTTCCAGACGTGATTGCCTGCCAATTCCGCACGATGTGGGAGAGGCTCTGGCTACCTATCTGCGCCTTTCGCGTCCTCATTGTTCGCTCCGTAAGTTCTTCATCAGAGCAAGAGCACCCCACCAAGGTTTTTCCGGGTCCGCTGCCATTGATAATATCATTCGGCGCGCACTTGTGCTTGCCAAGCTAAACCCATCGCGCAAAGGGGCTCATCTGCTGCGTCATTCACTGGCTATTCGGATGCTGGGAAACGGGGCCTCGTTAGGCGAGATCGGCGAAATTCTCCGCCACAGCCATCCAAATACCACGGAGATTTACGCAAAAGTCAATTTGAGGGCGTTGAGCGCCATAGCCCAACCTTGGCCTGGAGGTGAAGTATGAACGGATTAAGGGATTCTCTCCAGGAGTATCTTAGCCTGCGTCGGGCGTTGGGATTCAAGTTACGCAAGGAAGGTAGACTACTTCCGGTTTTCCTGGATTTCATGGAGCACGAAAGTAGGACGTTCATTACGACCGAGTTGGCGGTTCGATGGGCAACTGCTCCTAATCAGGTTACGCAAGCATACCATGCATCTCGGCTTCGCATGGTTCGACTTTTCGCCAAGTATCGGCTGGCCACCGACCCGCAAACCGAGATGCCGCCTCAAGGGCTTCTGCCATTCCGTTACCATCGGAAACAGCCTTATCTCTACAGTGAAACCGAAATTTTGCATTTGCTTGCTGCGGCCAGGCAGCTCAATTCACCTACAGGACTGCGTGCGGCCACCTACTCAACCCTGTTCGGACTAATGGTGGTCACTGGCATGCGCATCAGCGAACCGATCGCACTTAGCCTGGAAGACGTTGACATGAAGCTGGGAATCCTTACCATCCGGAATAGTAAGTTCGGCAAGTCCCGTTTGATCCCCGTTCATCATTCCACCGTCGAAAAACTTCAAGAATACGAACACTTAAGAAAACAGATATTTCCAAGAACGACATCGACCCGCTTCTTCCTTTCGGAGCAGGGAACGGCTCTTACTTCCTGCATGGTTCGCTGGACATTCGTCGGCCTTTTGCGGCGCCTGAGCCTGCGTGCGCCTTCAGACAAGCATGGCCCGAGGGTCCATGACATTCGGCATGCCTTCGCCGTTCGAACTCTCATTAACTGGTACCGAGAAGGGGAAGATGTTGAGCAGCGTCTCCCAGAATTGGCGACCTATCTTGGACACAGACATGTAAACGATACTTACTGGTATATCTCCGCCGTCCCCGAGCTCCTTCGGTTGGCTACCGAACGATTGGAAAAATGCGAAGGAGGGTTATTGACATGAAAACCACCGCCACATTTCCGGCGCTGTTGGAATCATTTTTCACAGAACGACTCATGAAACAACGACGAGTAAGCCCTGAAACAATCGCGAGTTACCGGGATACCTTTTCTCTGTTCCTCAACTTTGCCCAGAAACACCTTCACAGAGCGCCATCCACTTTCGGAATTGAAGATGTCGATGTGCCAATTGTATGTGCCTTTCTCGATCACCTTGAGAAGGAGCGGGGAAACTGTTCGAGAACTCGAAATGCGCGATTGGCTGCAATCCACTCTCTTTTCAAGTATGCCGCTCTGCGCGACCCGGCTCACAGCGCTGTAATTCAACGGGTACTGGCAATCCCTGGGAAAAAGTATGACCGCACGACCATCGATTTTCTGACTCGCCCTGAAGTCGAGGCAATTCTTTCTGTGCCGGATCCGGCTATATGGTCTGGCCGCCGGGATAAGGCACTTTTAATTCTGGCGGTACAAACAGGTTTGCGGGTATCAGAATTAATCGGTTTGTCTTGCCAGGATATCTCCCTTGATAGCGGCCCGCATGTCCGATGCAAAGGCAAGGGACGAAAAGAGCGCTGCACGCCGCTGCGTAAAGAAACGGTAACAGTTCTTAGAGCTTGGATTCGTGAACTTAACAGGGACCCAGCTTATCCCCTTTTCCCCAACGCTCGTGGCCAGAGGCTAAGTCGGGATGGTGTCGATTATCTCCTACGAATCCATCTTAAAAAGGCCCGGCAGAAATGTCCATCCCTCATGAACAAACGCGTCTCTCCTCACGTATTACGTCATACCGCAGCCATGGAACTGCTTGAACATGGGGTTGACCGATCGGTAATCGCACTTTGGCTTGGCCATGAAACACTGGAAACCGTCCAAATATATGTTCACGCCAGCCTCCAAATGAAGGAAAAGGCAATGGCAAAAACTTCCCCTCTCGAGATGAAGCCGGGTCGCTTTCAGCCGGGCGATGAACTCCTTGCGTTCCTGAAAAGCCTCTGAATTATGCCGAGTAAAATTTGCCGATGGAAACGGCGGTAAGCTCAACCTGCCTAACTAGAAGCAGACTACTCGGCATAATTCTTGACTCGGCATAATGGCGCTTATGCCGAGCTCGGCATAAGCGCCATTCTTACGCCACGCATCTTCTCGAGGCCGGAGTGGATCTGCGTGTCATCCAGGAACTTCTGGGCCACTCAGATGTTCGTACTACTACCATCTACACCCATCTGACCGACGTGATCACCGCTCAAGCCCGGGATGTGATTCAGCAACTGCTGTCTCCAAAGGCTGCCGGTCATGGTCACTCTTGATGAAATCTTCCGTCGATATGGACCGGCCTACTTGGACCAATTTGGCGAAAACATGCTCGGGTCTCACAAACGCGCGATCGAGGCTATCTGTTCGTGCTTGACCCCGAAACTCGGCGGTCATGTGTATCAATGCGAAGATTGCGGGGCGGAGCATGTGATATTGCATTCCTGCCGAAACCGGGCCTGTCCGCGCTGCCAGGCCCAGGCCCGGGATGATTGGCTGGATGCCAGGGCCAAAGAAATATTGCCGGTGCGGTGTTTCCATGCAGTCTTTACGGTTCCTCACGAATTGGCGATGATCATCCGGTCGAACCAAAAGGACTTGTTGTCGCTACTCATGCGCAGTTCGGCAGAAGCGGTGCAAAAGCTCGCCCTCGACAAAAAATTTCTCGGTGGGCAGGTGGGAATACTCGCGGTGCTTCACACCTGGGGTTCAACTCTGGAATATCATCCCCATGTCCATTGTTTGATTCCGGGCGGAGCGATAGCGGAAAAAGGGACGGTATGGCGAGAGTCCCGGCAGAAGTTCCTGGTAGCGGTCCGGCCTTTGTCGAAGCTGTTTCGTGGGATTTTTTTGTCGGGACTGAAGGAATTGATGCCCGAGTATGAGATTCCCGCCGCGGTCCGGGAGAAAGACTGGAATGTGTTTATAAAACCGGCCATGCAGGGTCCGGAGGCTCTCTTGAAGTATCTGGGTCGTTACGTTCACCGAATCGCTATTTCAAATGGACGGTTGATTTCTCTTGAGGACGGCAATGTAACTTTCGTCTACAAGGATTATCGCGACGGTCGAAAAAAGCGGATGACTTTGCCAGTGTTCGAGTTCATGCGCCGGTTCTTACAGCATGTTCTGCCAAGTGGTTTCCACAAGGTGCGGTATTACGGGTTTCTCAGTCCCGGCAGTCGTAAAAAACTCCTTCGGGTTCGGATGTTTTTGTACCAAAGCTCGAAATATCCGGTTCCGGCGACGGAAGAAAAGAAGAAATCCATCTTGGCATGTAAAAACTGTGGGAGCGTGAAGTTGCGTCTGACGGAGGTTCGCTTCCCCTCAAAACGTTCTCCGCCTCAATAGAAAGAAAAAACATGTGTAACAAAACGCGCGTGTAACCCACGCAGACCTGACAAAAAAAAGAGAATAAAAGAAGCTTCGGGCCTCAGGAACGTGAGGCCCGAACGAGCTATGTCCGGACCTTGATTTTTTCATCAAGTCGGCATAAGATAAAAGCACGGCCTGTCCAGAAGTTCGGCCAATTTTTCCCATAGCGGGCAAGCGTGACTGCGTGCCGGTTTTGTTCAACAAGGTTATTACGGCGGCTTCGCGCCGCAATAACCTAATGCGTTGTCCGTTCCGCGCAAAGTCGGACGGCAAGCTCGTTCTTTGGTTGGGGGGGATAGTGCCTTCGGCGATGGAGGATGGTAGCTCGCAGCGGATGATGGATAGCGGAGTTTTTTTGAAGTTAGTTTTTGAGCAGGGATTGTGGCTTCGGCGAAGGGATGAAGGTAAATC